>NZ_JCAXET010000004.1:0-321391 GCF_059758525.1 Metabacillus sp. GQ13 | reverse complement strand
CACAAAAACTGCACCTCCAATTGTTAGTTGTGTCTAACAATTGGGGTTCAGTTCAATTGAAGATCCTTTTTGTTACTTTTTAAATTAACGCACTCTTTAGTGCAACAAGGACAAATATAAAAATTTATTTCTAAATTGTAGAATCTTATTTTCTATCTACTACTCGACTAACTATTTCAGTTACGTTAGCTCTACTCATTTTTTCCTTCCCCTCTGTTAAAGCATCAAGTGTACCATGAGCAAGAGCTATCGGGATTTTACAAAAATTAAGGATCGGACCGGGTTTAATATCCTCCAAATAAACGTCAGCCAATGCTAGGTTACGTCGGGCGTACATAAACATATCTTCTAACTCCCATCCATCGGGAAAGAAATCCACACCTCGTTCCAAATCTTCAGCACGATTGCGAAGAATATTTACAGACTGTAAGCCACGACCGAAGGCTATAGCTAGATCCTTGTCCGTTTCAACAGCATCGTACCACTTCCAAATATCTGAGAGCATGACTCCTACCAAACCTGCAACGTAGAATGTGTATTCATTCAAACCTTCTTCATTCTGAATCCGCCACTCTTTTAAAGCCCAGTCGGCCATCCCCTTCGCCATAGTAGATGTGGCATTCGAAATATTTTCTACAATTGTTGGTGGACAAAGCTTTATCCAATCGCCAAATCGTAAGGTAACCTCCGGCAGGAGGGAGTTGTATGGGTGAAATAAAGCCATTAACTCCTTATTATTGAAGGGCTTTTTCAAGAGCTGGCTGATTGAAAGTAATAGATTATGTTTTGATTCCAATCGGAGTTGGGGGTGGTCTTCAATCTCGTCAATAGCTCTCATGCATAAGTAAGCAGATGTAACAGCTTCTTGTAATCCTGACGGTAGATGACTAATAGGAATAAAGAAGGTCCGGCTTGTCGCCATCAACATGTCTATTGCACTTCTATGTAAATTGATTGCTTTACTCATCTTGTTATGTCCCCTTTTTTGTCAACATGTTATATTTCTTTATTTTAAATTGTATTATCCCCACTATATAAAATATTTAATAATAAACATAATTTAAGCCCTAATTACTCAATAAACCTGCTCCGTTAGTTGAATAAAGATAAATAAAAAAGGATGCAGGAGTGACCCATCGTATTGTTCAACTCTTGCACCCTTTAGTTTAAGTGAAAATATTCACAATTTCCGTTGACATTTCAACTCCATATTCGCTCAAAAGTTATTTCATTGTTTTCTGTTTTTAGAAGATAAATATCTGGATTACCTAACTTATTCCAATCTTCAAAACCAAACTCTTTATTATAATACTTTAATAGTAAGGACATTATATTTCCATGCGTAACAATAATAGTATTTTCAACACCTTCATTTATAACGGTATTTAGAACACTTACAATCCGATCCGTCGCCTCTTGACTAGACTCTCCACCTTCGTACTTTAAGTCAAAATCCTCAAATGTTGCTCTTAACTTTTCAAACCAATCCGAAAGAGGTTTAGGACTTAACGAACGTTCTGCTAGTTCGGTGTTAATTTCTATTTCAATATTTAACTGATTGGCAAGTGGTTGTATCGTTTGGATAGCACGTTTATAAGGACTTGAAATTATTCGTTCAACTTTAATGTCAGAGAAAAAAATAGTCAAATCTATGGCTTGTTTTAAACCAATTTCCGTAAGTTGTGCTTCAGGTGGCTGTCCTTCAGCCTCACAATGCCTAATAACATAAATTTTCTTCAATTATACCACTCCAATATTATGTATAAAGTTAATATTACGATTGAATTGGAAGCAAAGCCTCGGCACATTTAATACTTTCCTTTAAATAAATTGGTGATTTGGGGTGTCTTAATATTTCTTCAGTAGTTAACCATAATACCTCTTCTACCTCATCAGGACTTTTAGGAAATGCATCACCAGATTCATATTCGACAAGAAAAACAATATCCACTACATTTTCATCAGTATCTGTAACGAAAGATGTACTTTGTACATAAGTTAACCTGTCTTTTACTTTCACACCGACTAATTCTAAAATTTCACGCTTTAATGTTCTTTCTAATATATCTGATGAATTTCCTATATCCACCTTACCTCCAACAAGGGAAAGCAGACCACCAGCATGTTCCTCTTTTTTGCTTCTTTCAATTATTAGCCACTTATCATTTTTCCTTATAGCACCTTCAACATTTACGATAAACCTTTTTAAGTACCCTCCCCCAATAAATTATCTTTATTACTTCATCAAAGTTTACTTATTTCCCTTCCAAAATATTTGTTTATTGAACTAGCCTGCCCTTTAGTTCAACAAGAAAAAAGGCACTTTACCTCTTCTAGATGTAATGCACCCTTTCGTTTAACACAAATTGACTTATCCTTGTGTTTTAAAAGTTTTATAATATTCGATACCTAAAATAACTAAACCCAAAATTGTAAAAATCACTCCTAATACGAATGGAACTCCTAAAAATAATGACTGTACAACTTCATCTCCATTTTGTTCCGACCCAAAGATTGCATGCCATAACTTTGACCTACTAGACCATTCCGTAATATGAGTTGCATATATAGTTCCAGATAAAATAATTGTTAATGTAGTTAATAAGCCACCTAACATTATAAATCCGCCTATTACTATCTTTTTCAAATTATCTCGCTCCCTGCATCAAAAAAGCTATTTATCTTTATAATTAATTCTATACTTTTAACTACAATCCTTCACAATCCAAAACTATAACTTTATCATTACTATGCATTTATCATCTCCGTTTTTCATGCATGTACTTCATCCATTTTTTTAGCTTATAACTACAAATAATATACCCGATACTTGAGAAGGCATTAACACCAACTGACAGCTTCCAAATAAGGGGATGTGAGGTATAGATACCTGCTACTATCCCTATAAATCCAAGTAACGTTAATTGAAATAACTGCTTTTTATGATTTTCATAAATAATAAATTGAAATTGTCTTCTTTGTTCGGTTTCCTTTAAATACTCTAATGTTTGTGGTGCATTTAAAAAATCTGTAACAGAATGAAAGATCTTAAATATAGGCTGTGACTGAATCCATTGCCAAATAAATGACCATTTATTATTCCCTTGTTTATTTAACCACTCCATAAAAACAGGTTTACCTAAATCAATGAGTTCCTCCTCCGGTGCCAAATTGCGGAGATTTCCTTCAATCGTTACGAAAGAGCGACCTAAAAAGACAAATCTTGTTGGAACCTGAATGGGGAGGGCTTGAATCATATCGTTCATTTCTAATTTTAATGCGATAAGATCCATTTCTTTTAATTGAGCAGGTTGGAAGGACATAAATTCAGCTAATAACCTTTCGATCGTTCTTGATTCAGCATCAGGGAGTAAAAATCCTAAATGAGACAAGCAAACAACAGCTTTGGCATAATTTTTAGAAAGCAAGCTTTCAATCAAACCTTGAAAATTAGCAGCATCCTTTTTGGTGATTTCCCCTACCATTCCGAAATCAAGTAAGATGATTTTTCCTTCCTTTGATACAAGTACGTTTCCTGGATGTGGGTCAGCATGGAACATACCAGGCTCGATCCATTGAGGAAGGAACACTTCGATGAGCCGTTGAGCCAACTCATGACGGCTCACTTCTAATTGATCTAAAGCCCCTACATTTGTGAGTCTTATTCCTTCAACCCATTCCATCACCAGTACCTTTGACGTACTAAGCTCCGAATACACAGAAGGAATTTGTACAACATCGACATCCTTAAATCGTTCTCTAAAATAGAGTAGGGCTGTCAGCTCTTTTGAAAAATCAAGTTCTTGTTCAATCACTTGTTTTAGTTCCTTAAACAAAACTTTTAAATTAATAAACCCTTTTGGAAGGGGAACAAAGTGATCAGCAAACCAAATGATGATCCCTAAAGTACGGAAGTCAATTTGTACAATCGAATGAATATGAGGACGTTGCACTTTAATAGCGACCTTTGTTCCATCTTTCAAAACACCTTTATATACTTCTCCAATCGATGCTGAAGCAATTGCATCTTTTTCGATCGAAAGTAAGTGATGCTTAAGTGGATTCCCCCATTCCATTTCAAGAATTTCCTGAATATCACTCCAGTTAGAAGGGGGAACTTTGTCTGTGAGATCTTGGATTTGGCGTATAAATGCATTGGGCAACAAGTCGGCACGAATGCTGAGCATCTGTCCGATTTTGATTAGCAAACCTTCTAATTCAAAAAGTGTTTTACGAAACCTTTCACCTATTTCCCCCCAAAGTTTTTCCCATTCAGATTCAGGCTTTTTCCGAATTTTATACCAATAAATTTGAATGAAGATGGAAAAGGACATAAATAGCACCTTTGACATCCGAACCAACTTATTCTTTGCTTTCACCATAAATCCCCTTCCCATTTAGTATTAACCTATCTTGTAGCATTCTCAAAGTGTAAATTTAACATATCCTTGCTCCACTAAACTGCCACTTTAGTACAACAAGAAAGTGCAATACCCCTTCTTGAAGTAATGCACCCGTTAATTCAAGAAGAATCAAGGTGCGTGTGTTTATTTATTATTATTCCAATCATTTTTATTAAGAGTGGAATGATAATATTTTAAATTTTCAATTTCAATCTCTCCAACAAATTCAAATCCACTTTTTTGAATAACTCTATTTGAACTAAAATTTTGTGTTAAAACAATTGCATTTAAAAGTTTGACATTTGTTTTCTCAAATAAAAATTTAATCAATCCTTGTACTGCTTTTGTTGTATATCCTCTATTTCTATAATGCTTTGATATAGCATAAGCAATCTCTCTATTAGGTCCAGGTAATTCTTCTTTAATGCCCGTATTACAAAATCCTATAAATTCGTCAGTTTTTTTTAATATAATTCCTAATTTTAGATAGTTTTGTATTTCAATATTAGGCACTGCTGAAAAGAACTTTTTGTTTGAAGGTATTTCATAATTTTTTACCCAGTCTAAACGTTGTTCTCTTGTCGATTTCCAATCAGGTAAATATTCATAAACTTCAGATTGAGAAGTAATTTCATAGATTGCATCTGCATCTTCTATCCTAAATTCTCGAAGAAAAATTTCTCCACAGTCTATTGTGAATAAATGGTTCAAGTTTTCATCCCCTAATTTCCTTATATTTCACTTACACCTAGACTTGTTCTAGGTACATTTCTTCACCAAAATGAACTATTCCTTCTAAAACAATGGGAAAAACTCACTAATTTTTACATACTTACAGAAAACCACCACACTAAAAGAATGATACTCACTGTCCCCCAAACTGTCGTTCCCACTCCCCACCAAACTATGGGTTTAGTTAAAATCTCCTTGCTTTCCATATTTCCTTTTATAAAAGCGAGCTTACTTTCCATATTTTTTTCATAGAAACTATAACAACAAATCCATTTATGATGAAACAACAGTTATCCAAAAGAATAAGTCCACTTTTATCCCCCCCTTTTTTGAATCACCTTACTAATATGCTGCTTTAGTTCATTTAAGAAAATGTACTATTCCTTCTTGAATTGGTGCACCCGTTAGTGGAATAAAATTAGTTACCTTATATTTTTCTTTTTATCAGATTTGACCCAGCCAAAAAAGATAATTATAGCAGTGACAGGTAGAATCGAAGGTACCCATTGGTACTCTGTTGGTAAAAGAAAAAATAGTACTCCTGAAAGTAAGATTACAGGTAGTACCCATATAAACCACATGCTAACACGTTTATTTTTAAAGCTAAGTTCGAATTCCTTCATACACATCCCCCTCCGTTTAAATACGACCATAACAAGAAGAAGTTTCATAAAACATATCTGTTTCTTTTTTGAAGTAACCTGCCCCTTTAGTAGAATATTAAAATAATATACTTATGAGCAACACATCATTACATCGTTAAAAGCATCCTCTGGAATATAAACTTTATTCCCTTCTATTTTAAAAGGAATATTATTCTCTCTCTGTCTATCAGAATCTATAACATCTAAAATATCTCCCCAACGTTCATATTCACCATTATAATGTCTTGTACTCCTACTTAAGATAATAAAAGAGTAATAATGTCATGAATTAGAACTTTTATATCATTTTAACTTCCATCATACCTTTATAATTAAAGATCCTTTTTGCTGCTTTTTTAAGTAACCCACATTTGGTTCAAAAGGCGAATGATTACTAAAGAAGCTTTAATGATTCAGTCCTTCAATTGTTTCAAAAATACTTGAATATACCTTTTTTATGTTTTCATCAGTTTTTTTATCATTATATAATCCAAAACCCCAACTTTTTAACGGTTTATCTTCATTAGTAGTAAGAACCCCAACAGCATAGTTATTGCCAGCAGTCCAATTCCAGGACTCATTAAATTCTGTTTCTTTTTCGGTAAAAGGGATGTGACTATTAGCTGTTATAAAAAAGAACGGAATAATTGAGTCTAAGTAAGTATTTGCATACTTGCTTTCAGATGCCTGAGGTAGATTTTCTTCTGTAATAAAGACAGCATCATAGGAGCCTATTTCATTGTCTGATAGTTTATCCAAAATTACTTTACTGAAAGTAACTTGTTCTTCTTTTACTTGTGGTGGTTCCCCAACTACTGCTATTCTTAAAGAATTCCCTTCATACAACTCGGAATCAGGACTTTGAATACAAGCCGATAATGCACATATTAGTATGAGAAATACACCAAATAAATAGATCTTTCCTTTTTTCATATTCCGTCCCTCACAATTCTATTGTTTAATAATACAATCCCTTATCGATAAGATTACAAGTACAGTTAATGAAAAGTTTAACTTTTTGTGTTCCTGCACTAACCTACCACGTTTGTTTAATAATGCTTACTGCTATTCAGGATGATTTTATTGAATAAATTGCTTGTTCAGCACCAAATCTGATAATGTTACGTTCTAATTCCATACCTACTCTTTCTAAGAGCCTACAAGAACTCTTATTTGCAGTTTGTGTTTCAGCAACTACTTTTGTAAGATTTAATTCGTTTAAAGCATAATGAATAATCAATTTAACTACTTCTGTTCCATACCCTTTCCCCCACCAATTTGGTAATAATTGATATGATATTTCAAGGTAAACGCCCTCGTGATGAGGGTCGAGAGAAACTAAACCAATAAAAATATCTGATCGCTTATCTCTAACAACCCAATAATAGGAAATGTCAGATGAATTATGCATAGAGTCTAATACTACTTGAATTGATTCTTCCTCCCGTATACCACCGAGAAATTTTCTTACATCCTGATTTACAAATAGTTTTTTCACATCAGGGTAATCCGCTTTTTTAAAGGTATTTATGAAACATCTTTCAGTTTCAAACAACTGAATTCATCCTCTCAGCCTTTATTTAATACACATATTATCATTCTAAAGCCATATTTTGTTAGTTGTTTCTTTTTTAGTTCAACCTTAAAATGCGATACATCTTTATTGAAGTATCGCGCTCTCAGTAGTTTAATAACCCAAAATTAAATAAGGGAATGTTTATGTTCAATTCTTATTCTATAATAGTTCATTATTCGTATTTGTTCTTCAGTTAATTTTTCTTTGTCCCAATACATATGCATTAAACTGTATTCAAAAAGTTCCTTTAATTTTATAAATAGAGGGAGATTTTCAATCATCTCTAGAGACAGTGTATTTTCCTCCTGATACCCTTCAATTATCGCATTAGATATAGACCGCCCATAGTCATCTATGTTACCGTTTCCCACAAATGAATATTCCAACGCACTGTATATTGGAACTGCTAAATCAAATATGTAAAAATGTTTCTCGCAATCTTGAAAATCTATCAATGTGTAAGTATTTTCACTATCTACCAATACATTTTCTAACCATATATCACCGTGTAACAAACCATAATTTGAATGATCTTTTGGAAGTCTTTTGGTTGTAGTTAGAATCTCGTCTGCAATTTCTCTAATATTGTTTTCTTCTATTGGAATATATTTAAGAAAATCATATTCTTCATTTTTATACCAATCGTTAATGTATTTAATGGACTCCATATTTTCAAATTTCTTCGATAAACAATGTAAACGACCAATTTGTCTACCTAATTCTTTTAACACCTTTGCATTCCATTGACTTCTAGGCAAGTGTACACCAGCAGCACCTTTATAAAGAACAGTTAGAACTTCACTCTCTAACGGAATCTTTTCAACGAATTTACCGTTTAACGATTGTATTGTTGTCGGTACCCCAAATCCTTCGTTATATAAAAAGTTGGTATAATTAACTTCTTCTAACTGTTCTTCGTATGTTTTATAGTTTGTTACTCTTGCAAAGATGCTCCCTTGCTCAGTCATACAACGAAATATTTCATTAGTAACTGATTCAATTGACAAAATTTTAACTGGATAAATTTCGTTGAGTGATTCAAGTATTTTCCGTTCCATAATAAACTTTACCGCCTTAATTATTTTATATTAGCAATATTCCGATTATAATAAAAACACCGATAAAATTCCCATATTAAACCATTCGCTCAGACTTTCTTATTCAAATAAACTCCCATAGTTGAATAAGTTCTCCAAGGACTGAATGAATCCTTTTTATAAATCTAGTTTACATTAGCGATGTTATCGGCACTAATGCACTTGTTATTCCAAGGTTTCCGATTATAAATTTATTGAAATTTTACATTATATTTTTCTGGATAGTTAAAAAAGTCACTGTAATTGTATCTTCCTATTAGGTCAAAAGTTTTCTTAGCATCATTAAATTCAAGTACAAAGACTTCTCCATGCATACCTGAATTGAATCTATTATCTATTATTGCTATTCTATTTTCTCCGAGTTGAACGACAGTTGATTCATTAGAATAAATATCTAATTCTGATTCTGATTCTGGTATATAATCGGCAGATGGAACTGGCTTTAATGCAATAATTATTAAACAAATTAGAATTCCAATCATTATTTTTTTAGTTGATGTATCAAACATATTCTCCCCCCATATTTCACTAATTTTACCATAATCACCCTAAAAATGTTCAACTACTACATTAGTTTGAAAAAGACCCCAAAATATTAAATGCATACTCTATACAAAACTATTAACAATAGGGATGTTGTCGGTACTGAAAAAGGATTTTCGGAGTATGAAAAAAAGAGGTTCACAAATATATTTCCGATTTAGTAGATACTGAGAGTCTTTTTTCTGAGGAAGATGTAGGCACTATCTCTCCTATGGGAGTAGGATTCGGATTCTTTTCCAGCAGATTTAAGCTTGATTTTTATAAAAAAGTTTGATCTTTTTCTACTTACGTTGTTTCACAATCGTGCTCTATAGCTGAAGATCGTTACTTGACTATATATACGAACTGTGAAGTATTTAATTCACATCATTTAACCAATACATGCACCCATTTCTTCTCATTCAATATGATGTATTTGGAGGAGTGATGACTATGCCATGGCAGCAAAAAATTAGATATCTGACAGGTCAACCAGTTGGTGTTTCCTTTATAAATGGACAGGGGACATCAGGTATTTTGTGTGGTACATCTGATGGTAAAATTCTTGTAATGGAATATTTGTACCAAACTCAATTTGCTTTAAAACAATATGATTTTTTTATGATTCAAGATATAAATGGATTTCCACCCTGTCAGAATCAACAACCATTATATTAAAGAACGTACCTCTCTTATTGAGGGATTTTTTCTAACTTTGCATTTTCTATCAATTCTATCTTTTCTAAACCCGAAATAAGCACTTTTCATTGTTCCAGAAAAGCGCTTAATTGCTGAGTACCCTGTAGAGTAGACACTTTTTAGTGCTATTGTTCTCTTTTTTCAACAAATAACAAAATTAGTGTTGCCAATGGACCTAGTACAAGGGAAATCAAAAACCAGTTTAATCCCGACCTATTCTTCCCTTGTGCAAGTGCAGCATTAATCAATGCAAGTGTACCCCAGCCAACATAATATTGGTTATCCATCATTTCCCCCCCTATTTGCGTTAAAACCACCTTACTTTAAGTGCTTTTTTCACAGAGATTAGTACAAATAAATGTAGTTTATACGAAGTGTCTCTGTACTGCGCAGCAAATGTCCTTCTTTGTTATTATTCTTGTTCAAAATAGCGCTTTATTGTTGAAGAACGTTATTTACCAATACACCTTATAATTTAATAACGATATTTAAAATTATTTCAAATAGTAGTGAACATACTAATAACCAAATAATTTCTATGCTTATAAAAGAATCTAATACACTACATTGCTTTATCTCAGCTATATTTTTTGAAACCTTTAAATTGATTGGTAAAAAATACAGAGAAAACAAAAACCCTCCTGAAAGTGAAATACAAAGATGGATAATTACCAAGTTAGAGGTTAATTCTGCTACTGCACTCCCGATTAAAAAGAAAGGAACACCAGCCCATATAAAGAATGTTAATGCTAATAAAAATGATGCCATAATGACTAACATAAAGTTTTTTTTAAGCACTTTTGAATAGTTATAAAAATATAAGCTCATCATTATTCCCCCAAAAACTATTAAATACTTCCTACTTTTATTCGAGAATCCTATACATTTACAATCTCTTCCTAATTTTAACATGATTTGCATTTTTGTTTTTCAACAATATGCCCGATTGTTGAACATAAGTTAAACATCGATCTTGAACTAAACTGCCACGTTTGTTCAACAAGATCCCTCAGAATCAGGTGTATATTGTATAAAAAACTAGTTTAATAATTCTAATTATCGGTACCAAAAAAAGACATTCTAGTGAAGATACTTTTTTGTTGCTAGTTAAAGTCACGCAACCCGTTAGTAAACTTCCTTACTAGTTTCCAATCGTTCTATTGCAATTTTCTTTTCTAAAACGTCTTTTCTGATTTCATCCATATCCATTTCGTCTAAAGGACTAAAAATGTAATATTCATTATCAGCATTGGTAACCATTTGAAAAACAGCGAATAACTTCTGATCTCCACCGTATGTCAATACATCATTTTTGATTGGCTTCCCATTGTTATGTATTAATCGTCCTTGGGAGTGAATTTTTTCATCACTTTGAGGTGTATACTTATCCCCTTGAATAAACTCAGTTTGCTCGATTTCTTCTCCTATAAATCCCACTGGCTTTGGCAGTTCAGCTTGTGTCTCAATCTTCCCATAATTAAATAAAGCAATTGTTACGGCAACAACGGTCAGTATAACAAACAAGTTATTCTTCTTAACAAATTGAGCAAACATTTTTATTCCCCCTGTTACTTTCCTGTTTTTTTCATTTAATCGTAACATTTAACTAAACTAACATGAGCAAATTATCACAAATGGAGAGTTAACACTAATAATAATTAACTGTATAGAGCTTTATTTTAGAGCTTTCTTATTGAACAAGTTTGCTCCTTTAGTTCAACAAGAAAGTGCATCACCCTATCTTGAAGTAATGCACCCGTTACTTGAATAACCTTCATATAATTCATGTTAATTATGACTTCCTCTTTAATAGTTCTTCTAGTAAAATTCGCACCTTTTTAATTTCCTTATATATTGCAAAACTAGCACCTATTAATCCTCCAGTTAATGCAATTAATACTACTTCATTCATCTTTATCTATCTCCCCTTGAATCATCTATTTAATATAAGAAATTACGAGTAAATAGTTTCATATTTGTTATTTCACTTTACTGACCCTTTAGTGTCATCAATTGACCGAATATTCTAAATGTAATAGCAATAGTTTTACTCACCAATATCACCACACATTATTAAATCATAGCAATGGAAAAAATGGTGATACCATTTTTAAGTATTATACTTAATCGTTTCTTACATGTAAGTAAGAAAATTACTGTATGGGGAGTTCCCTCTCAAAAATTGCGATACCTCATTCATAGGTAAGGGGCTTTTACTTTTTACAGACTTATATACCGTGCTTGGGGTAGGTGAAGAATATGCTTCCATCCCAATATCATTTGCTATCAAGATAGCTCTTTTCATATGTAATGGGTCACTTACAATAGTAAATGTTTTAAGTCTGTTCATTGACGCAATTTCATAAGCATTTATAAGGTTTTCTTCTGTGATTTTCGACTTTGTTTCTATCAAAATATCTTTTTCTTCTACACCATTATCAATTGCATAATCCCTAGCAACTTCTGCTTCAGTAAAATCATCTTCATTTCCTTTACCACCAGTAAATATACCTTTTTTTACGTATCCATTCTTATAAAGCCATATAGAATGATTTATTCTCTCTCTTAATACTGGTGAAGGTTGATCTCCCCACACAGCTGCACCCAGTACAATGGCTGCATCAGACTGAACCAATTGATCCTCTTGACTAAAAGACCATATGCTTTATGCTGAATAAGCAATAATCATGAAAAATAATAATACTATGAGGAAACAGAATATACGTAACTTTTTGATTCTCATTCAACACATCCTACTTCTTATTTCTTTATCTTTAAACAAACGTACTGTTTGTTTATGATGTCTTCCTTCATATTCACTTTATCTTTCTAAGTGAATTTCACCAAACAGGCCTTTTAATTAAGAAGGCCTGATCCTTGTTCAGAATAAGTGCCCGTTTATCGAGTAACAAATTCAAATAATATTTAAGTCAGAGAATAAGAACATTAACACGATATATATGTGTGAACCGCTTTTAATTTTCTTCAAATACATTAATCTAGAAATGACTCTTAATTTGTCCGTTCGTTAAATTGTCGATGGTGAGGAAGCAGCTGCTTGATCAGCCTTCACACAATCAATCGCTACAACAAATGCGATAATGATGGACTCCATTTCTTCTTTCAATATTTGGACCTTGTAACTATCGCCCCAAGTGAACCACTCCTTGCTCACTTTTCCGATCACTTCACCATGCTGTAAGACTCGAAAATCCATATCCCACCAGTTACCCTGTACCTCAATACCTTCCGCATCAATCGTATAACGTGGTTTAAAGAAAGAAAACTCTTTCTTAATCGTTAACACTTCACGACCATTTACCTCAACGAAAAAAATCGGTAAAAAGCTAAACACCTTTTTCGTAATAAGCGCAACTTCATCTCTTGCTGTATTCATAATGGAGAATGTCTTTGGAATTTGCATAAAGCTGCCCTCCACATAAAAAACATCCTTCTCCTGCTGATCCTTCACCGTAAACTTGCCACTTAGACTGAATACCTTCTGTTTTATATAAAGTTGTTTCATACTACACTTCCTTCAAAATAGTATATTACTAAAATACCGTTATTTAAGTACATATTTTCATAAACCACTTATATATTAACATATATATACAAATTTCTTTATTAATGATCTTCTTCAATCTAGCCTGATTACGGAATATCCTTATATACCTTTTCCCAAAGGCTCTGTTACATTATATTGTTGATAAAAGAATCTACTATAGTCCTTTTATGACAGAATTTTGTTTTTGATGGAAGTAGGATTTGTGGTATAAAGAATATACGTCTTTGTCTTCGTCTTAATTACTACTCTATCAGTGGTTCCATATGGTGTGCCAATTCTAATAGCTTCTTTTTCCTCACCACCATACGTATCATCTAAAGATACCTCGATAATGTCAGATGTAGGAATTTCCACCTTCGATAATTGCCACTTAATAATAACTAAGTCATTTGCTTTTTTTACATTTATACCCAACATAAATTTCAACTCCTTATGGCCAAATATGAAAATACAATAATTTTCCCTATATACTTATACGGTATTACAGAGATAAAGTTTCGTTTAAACAGGTCCATTTGATCACATTTAGCATCCACATTTCTTCTAAAATCCTCACAAGCTTCTGGATCAGAATCGATCCCTGATAGAGTATAAAATGCCCCTTTTATGTTGCGAAATTCTTGCTTTGCATATTGGAAACCTGGTGTTCCTCCCAATTAGATATAGACGTACTTGCCTTTTTCATAGCAAAGATCACTATGTTTAACGACAATTTCTTTGTATGCAAGTAAACAAACGTTTCAGTTTCTTTAAACTTCAACTCTACTGTCCTGTTCGACTTTTCTCTCCTTACATGACTGCACTTTATCATCACCTAAAAAAAAAGAAGGTACATTGCGTTAGCATTTTACCTTCTTTTTCTGATTAAATATCCAATTAGTTTGATTTACCATTAATACATATTTTCACAAGCAATCACTTAACGTATTTAAACGATTTTGTAATCGTTTATAGCTCAATAAGAGAAACAGACCTGCTACTATTTGGTCTCTTGCTTATTATTTTTCAGGTTTAATATATGGGACGATTTGTGCAGTGGCACCGACTGATGCACCACGAATAATATCTTGGTTTTCCAAGGCTTTGAAATTTTTTGTTTGACCAGTGAGCATTACTCCTATCATTTTCACTTTATCAAATGGCTTATTTTTATTTGTAGTTAAAAATTTCTGGATTGTTTCGTTCTCACCACTAGCATCATATTCTTCTAGTGCTTTACTAAAGCTATTGTACGCCTCTTTCGGTGCATCAGATGGATCAAATCCATAAACCTGTGTACCAGAAGGTCCGTTACTTTCATCGACAATTGGTGATGTCATATGCAACCATACGATGTTTAAATTATCGGGTATTTTTGCCTGTATTTCTTGAAAGGTATATGGTTGATCGAAAGAAATGGCAACTTCTGCAACATGATTTTCCATTTGTGAAATTTCCCCTAGTTCGTTTGGTACTTCATTATAGTATTTTTGAATAGATGGATGATAAAATGTGGCAACTTTATTCTTTGTTTGTTTGTCATACTCATAAAATTCTGTATCAGACCAATGAAAGCCTGGTATTAATTCGTTGTGATCTACATTTGTACGAATCCAATCATACGAACTTGTGAGTGTGCTCCATCGAACTAAATAGCCATTAATATTTTTGGACCGATTCGTGATAATATTACCACCAAACATTGATGAACTACTTGTCACTTGAGAGTCAATTTGAATATTAGGTTCGGCAATGGCATTATGTAAGAAAAGTCTTTCGTGAAGTCTTGTAGAACTTTTTGCTGCAAAGAAATTGCCTGTTTTATAAAGGATTGGTAATAGAATTAATACGACAATAATTGAAGTCATAATGATTTTAAATAGCTGTTTTCGTTTAGCCTTTTTTAATGCTTTATTTAATGAATTATCCATTATTTTTTCCCTCCTATTTTTGAGTGGATAAATTTACGTGAACGATATAATTTTTGCTTGACCGTATCTACTCGAATATTCAAAATAAGGGCAATTTCCTCGTATGAAAAATCATAGTAATACTTTAAAAAGAAAATTTCTTTGTATTCCTTTTTGATGTCTTTTAATAAATAGAAAATCTCGTCCTTATTTAATATCGTGTCAAATTCGCAATCTAGGTGTTGGAGCTTTGAATAAATTTCCTCTGTTAAGTAAATGTTTTGCTGCTCTTTTTTTCGTTTCAAGTCAATATATTGGTTGAGTGATACTCTAAAAAACCAAGGACGTATATTGCTCTCTGTTAGGTCATCCAACAATGTATAGACTTTGTAAAAGGTATCTTGAATGATATCTTCTGCATCCTCTTTTTTGGATCCTCTCGCCAGTAATAAATCGAATACTTCCTCTCCTAAACCAATAAGATAGGAGGCGAGCGCATTTTCTTTTTTCATCTTTGATCCTCCCTATACTTATACAACGAATGAGCAATAATAAATGTATACATTAAAATTAATTTACTGATAAAGTTTTTTTTATATTAGCTGGCACTTTGTTACCGAAATTAATTTAGAATCAATAACTTTAATAACCTCCTACAAAATTAACAAGTAGGAGGTTGATCATTTCTTATTGAATTGAATCACGCCATTGTTTAAGTGTTTTCCTTCACAATCTTGGATTTCTCATTATTGAAAGGATTTGTTAAATTGTTTATTAACTAGTCTTATTTACAGTTTTATTTGTTAAGTTATTAAATATGAAACGTAAACAAAAATAGTACAATATTAAATTCCCAAAGAAACCCACGCTCATATACCAACCTGAAATTCCACCAGAGAATAGATTTGGAATAAAGAATCTGGTTCCATTTTCAATATATAAGGTTAAAAACGTAAATGGAAAACCATACGAATAAGCATATTTAGTTGTGTACAAATGGGTAGGAGACAAATCTGGAATTAACAATGATAAGAGTACAAACAAAATAACAGAAGTCCAGAGAATTTTTTTATTATAAACCTTATCCCAACCCCTATTCTTATAGAGAATAAACATTAAGATAAATGCACCTACTATTGCAGTCCAACCATATTTTTCAGCATTAACACCGATGCTTGATAGTGTAAGGTCGGTAATTCCTCCTAAAATTGTCAAAAATAAAAAAAAGAGAATAGTAAACCGTATAGATTCTAAAATTATTCTCACTTTCTCTCCTCCCTTATAATCTATAAAATATGGAATAAAAGAAATATTCTATTCTTACGGTCCCTACCACGTAAGCACATCGTAACCTGACTAAATTCCAAAAAAGGAAACTCATCCAATAGAAGTTTATTTGTATATCTCCTTTTATTTTATAAATAACTATATTCTGGAAGAAAATACAAATTCCTTCTTCATCTATACCCTTTAGCAGTTCATTAAGAAAGAGCATTACTTTACGATCTTTTACATATAACAAAAAAATTGCATAGTATCGTAATTTTTATTAATAAGTTATACCGGATTTTTTTATCTTTTGACTAACTAATTTTTTGCTTTCTAACAAAAGAAAATAACAGCCAACGCCAACAAAAGCGCCTATTGTATTTAAAATGACATCATCAATATCCGAACTTCTTCCCATACCTAAGTTAAACACAGAACCTAAAATAGTTTGTAAGAATTGTAGAACTTCAATTCCAATTGTACAAAGAAAAGAATACCCAATAGCTTGTTTATTACTCCTTCCCCAATTGAAGTAAAGTATACAAAATGCAAGTGGTGTAAGCATAATTAAATTTCCAATTACTTGAAATGATGCAGATGGATTATAACGTAGAACATCAACAATCCCTTTTAAGGGTACTAAATTTACAGAATGGACTATGTATCCTAGGTTTTCTAATTTGTAGTGTAAATTATCAAAAAAGAACATAAATTCAACCGTATTATGATACAATACGCAAAAATAAACGGAGAAAGAAATACCAATTAACCAATCACTTACATTTTGTAATCTTGTTCGTTTTAATAGGAATATCAGACAACCAGTGATAATAACAATATTCAGCAAAACTTGCAAAATGATAGGTATGTATAGATTCAAATAACCAAAATAAAAGATTAGATTTTGGCAGTAAAAAATAAATGGGACTCCTAATAGTATGTATTTCTTCATATTTTACCTCCTAATAAACTCATATTAAATTATAACAATTATTTCAATTATCGGGATCATTTTACAGTGATTTAGTTCATTAACTTCCATGAAAATAGCGTTTATTCTCTTAAACAAACGCATTTTAAAATCAATTTTTAATTTTCTTGGGGATATTTATATTGAAATTGGACTAAGTTCACTCCACATTTCAAATTTATTTCCGCAGAATATGAGTAACTGTTTAATGACTGTTACTGCTGACCTAGATGGTGATGGTATCTCAGAAGCTATATTATTTACGCTCACTGAAATGGACTAATCAAAATCTATTACATTAAAAAAGATTGTTTGCCTGAAGCGACTAATTAATACTGGGCCTCAAATATACTTTTAATACCATACTTTTTTAAAAAATATAACTTGAACGAATAATTATCCTTTAATTCAATGTTGAATAACAGAAACTATGGGATTAGCCGTTCCAATTCGCCTTGTTCATGAGTAATAAGTAATAATACCATCAAAAGGGGGAATTACTTATGTGTTCAAGATGCGGTCAATGTCAAAATCAATGTTGTTGCCCTTGCCCTAATCCATTTGATCAAGTCAGAAGGCTATTTACAGGATGCGAACTATTAAGGGTTACAGAGTTTACTAATGAGTTTTTCAAAAAATTCGGAAGGTTACCTACATGTGATGAAAGAAGATGTATTGAGGAAAGTTGCAGAGGCATTTTAGATATAAATTCGATAAAATTATTTTCCAAAACTAGGACATACTAAAGTTGCTAATTTTGATGAATTGTACTAATTAAACACTGGAAAAGGATCTTCGATTGAAGATCTTTTTTACTGCTTGTAAAAGTAGTCGAGTAGAAAGGAACCTCACAGAAACTGCTTGCCCTATTAATACAAACTGCTCCTCCTAGTTAGGATTTCCTTTGACTTCAACTATTGTGCTATTAATATAGCAAGTATCTGAATTTGTTTACAACTTAGAGGTATTAACTGTGATGCAATAATAGTTGTATTACTCTACAAGAGAGCATCTGAATCTATCCATGATTATATGAATATCTTTATTTCAATTAATCTTCAACCATTTGGCTTCCGACCCGACTAATTTAGGTCCGAATCATAAGCTATTACTCGTTCTAGTATTTTTTTAGTTGAAATCGTTCCTGCTACTATAGTTTCAATTCCATCAACCATTCCTTTAGAAAAGGATTATCTATAGGAGCGTCAATTGGTTTAACTCCAAGTGCAATAAGATGACTTAAATAATCGATTGAGGCAACTACAACCCTTTTTGCCTCAATCGGAAAGTTAATTTCTCCATAAAATTCACTATAAAGCTTCGTTTCTGAGGATATCAAATCTGTTTTAATTTTTAAAATTCCTCATGATGAAACAAAATGTTTCGTTCTTTTCGTTCACTATGAAATCAATCCATTTGGAATTGAGCATTATGAAGCCTGCTGTAGGTACCGCCAGCCTTAATTAATTCTCTATGTGTGCCTTGTTCCTTTATCCCTTCTTCTGTGATAACGAAGATGCGATCTGCATTTTTAATCGTTGCCAGGCGATGAGCGATTACAAGGGTGGTTCTACCCTCTGACAAATTATTTAATGCATTTTGAATAGATGACTCGGTTTCAGTATCCAAAGCGGATGTAGCTTCATCAAGAATAAGTATTGAAGGGTTTTTCAAAAACATCCTAGCAATTGACACTCTTTGCTTTTGACCACCAGATAATTTGACCCCTCGCTCACCGATTAATGTATTTAGTCCATTTGGTAGACTCAGTATTATTTCTTCAAGTTGAGCCTGTCTCGCTGCTTCCCAAATTTCGTCCTCTGTTGCATACAGCTTTCCATAAGCAATATTTTCACGAAGTGTTCCATCAAAAAGAAAAACATCCTGTTGCACAATTCCAATATGCTGACGTAATGATTGAAGTGACATCTCCTTAATATTTATGCCATCAATCTTTATTTTTCCTGAATCAATATCATAAAATCTAGGGAGCAAACTGCAAATTGTCGTTTTTCCAGCTCCAGATGGGCCAACAAGTGCGATTGTTTCGCCACTATTCACATGGAAACTAATTTTATTTAGTACATTGTCCTTTCCTTCATAACTGAATGTTACATCATTGTATTCAATAACACCGTTTATCTGTTTAACGTCAATTGCATTTGGAATATCTTTTTCATCAGGAGCAGTATTAAGTAGCTCTAAATAGCGCCGAAAACCAGCTACTCCTTTTGGATAGGTTTCAATTACAGAGTTAATTTGATTTATAGGAGTAAGGAAAACATTTGAAAGAAGTACAAACGCCATAAATTCTCCAAAAGTCATTTGTCCGTCAATGACAAACCATGTACCACAACATAGGACAAACAATGAAATAACTTTCATCAATAAGTGACTAATAGATGAGTTCCACGCCATTACCTTATAAGCAACAAGCTTTGTTAGACGGAACCTACCATTATTAATTGCGAATTGCTCCTTTTCATAATTTTCATTAGCAAATGCTTTTACAACACGTATGCCGCTTACATTATTTTCAACTCTTGCATTAAAATCGGCAATATCTGTGAACATTTGAGTAAATGTAATCGACATTTTCTTACTAAAATAAATAGATAAACATATTAAAAATGGAATAATAATAAATGTCAATAAAGCAAGTTTCCAATTAATTGATAGCATGAGGCCAAAAGCCCCAATCAGAGTCATTACTGCGATAAATAAATCCTCAGGACCATGATGGGCAATCTCTCCTATATCCATTAAATCATTCGTCATTCTTGAAACGAGATGACCTGTCTTGTTATTATCAAAATAACGATAGGAAAGCTTCTGAACATGATCAAATAATTTTTTCCTCATATCTGTTTCAATATTAATTCCAAGCATATGCCCCCAGTAAGTAACAACGTAATGTAGGATAGCAGTCAATGCATAAATTCCTAGCAAACCGACACATGCCCAAATAATGAAAGTCCAATTACTCGTTGGTAATAAATCATCAATGACCTTATTAATTGCTAATGGAAAAGCTAGCTCTAATAATGCAGCCATTATTGCACAAGTAAAATCAATCGTAAATAGCAATTTATACGGTCTGTAATATAAAAAAAACTGTCTTAACATATTGATCCAATCCCCTCCTTTTTAGTAGTTAGTAGTAAGTAGATTTAAAATGATAGCTACAATTCAAGCTAGAATTTCCGAAGACTGAATAATCGCGAGTCTACTAGTATCAGCAAGTAATTCACTGGCAAGAGCAAAATTTAAAATGTAAACAATAATGAATATCATTCTCATTGGTATCTCAAAAAAATCTAGTCCTGAAAATATTTACTTTAATTAACCAACATCAGCATCAATTAAGGCAGTTTTTAATCAAACCAGATTATAAAAAACCTACCAAACGCATGGTATAAGTTAATTTCTAAATAATAAATTTTTATGTGAAAAAACATGTGTCTGATTCAAACCTGCTAGTGATTAAGAGGCATATTATATTTGCAACTAAAAGAAAATTGACACAGACTTTGCGAAAATCTGTGTCAACAGCATAGATTTAAGATTTAACATGATTGGGTTAACAAGACTACGTCAATTTATTTAAATAAGTCAGGATACATTTCCTTAGCTAATAGTTCCATTCCATCAATTGAGTTATATCCATATCCAAACATATAATTATAATCAACTGCATATATTTGCTTGTTTTTAATTGCTTTCATACTTGAAAGTTTTGGATTAGAATAAAGACCTTCTTTCACTTTGTCAGCATTGGCAGGATCTTTATCTGTCCACATCGGGATAATTAATACTTCTGGATCAGCTTCAATTAACACCTCAACACTAATTTCTCCAGACTCATCTTTGAACACGTTATCTAGTTTAATCATATTAAATACATCATTAAAGAATGTTTCACCATGAGCAGAATAAACACTAAATTCATTCGGGTCGGACATATGTAAATAAGCAAATTTTTTGTTTTGCGTAATACTTGATAAATTTGAAGTAATCTTTTCTTCCTTATCCTTTAACTTTCCAACAAAACTTTCTGCTTTATCCTCTACATTAAAAATTTCTCCTAATTTTTCAATATCTTTATAAATAGAATCATAGGTTGCTCCAGTAACAGAAGATTCAAGGACATATGTATTGATTCCCATTTCGTTAATTGTATCCACTGTCCCTACTCCCCAATCAGCATTGTCAAATAGACCTCCTCGTCCATAGACTAAATCTGGGTCAGTACCTAATGTAATCTCTTTTCCAACATAACTATCACTTAATATATTTAATTTAGCGTACTTTTCCTCTACCTCCATATCAGGTGCCCCAAAACTTCCTCCTACACCAACAATTTTGTCACCTAATCCTAAATGCAATAACAACTCTGCTGCTGGCCTTGTAGTTGCCATGATTCTTTCAGGTGCTTTATCAAATATTTGTTCTTTCTTTTCCCAAGTAGTTCCGCCTTCTGCTTTTGTGTAGTTTTGTACTGTCAGAGGGTAATGCTTTTTAGTTTGCTCTTTCTCTGCAGCTGCATTTTGTGTAGAACTGCCACATGCGCTTAACGCCAGCATAGCTGTCAATCCTAATCCAAGTAATAATTTCTTTTTCAATTTTGTAGCCTCCTATTTTTATATTTGGTATGCAAAACCTAATCCATTTGTAATTGGGTTAAGATATGTTTGACATTTTATTTGATATAACGCTTCAATCGTTTCAGGTGTTAATACCTCAGCAGGTGTACCATGTGCATATACTTCACCATTTTTTAAGGCATAAAGATAATCACAGTAATGCGCTGCCATTTCCAAATCATGAAGCGCTGCCAACACACCAATCTTTAATTCCTTAACACATGATAGTATTTCAATCTGATAACGAATATCTAAGTGGTTTGTCGGTTCATCCAAAATCATAAATTTTGGTTGCTGAGCAATTGTTCTTGCTAGTATAACCCTTTGTTTTTCACCACCAGATAGTGATAAGTAACTACGATTTTTATACTCTTGTAAATTTGTTCGTGATAAAGCTTCTTCGACAATCTCAATATCTGACTGTTTATCAGACTCTAGCATTTTTTTATGTGGTGTTCTTCCTAACAACACCATTTGATGCACAGTCAAATCAAAATTCATTTCATTAAATTGACCAACAACACCCAGTTGTTGAGAAATCCTTTTTTGTGATGCTTTTAAAACATTTAGATCGTCTAACATTACGGTCCCTTTATGAGGAATTAAACTTTTATAGATACTCTTTAATAGAGTCGACTTACCACAGCCATTAGGTCCAATAAGACCGACAAATTGTTGTTTTTTAACTAGAATTGAAATATTTTTAACAATTTCTTTTTTACCTATCCTTGCTTCTATATCGTTAACAACCAATTCCATATCCTATCCTCCAAAATTGTAGCCCTTTTTGACAATCATATAGATGAATAGCGGAGAGCCAATGACAGATGTAATGATTCCAATAGGCAATTCAACATTATGTATTAATGTTCTTGACAAAATATCTGCCCAAATTAAAAACAAACCGCCTACGAGAAATGTTCCTAGCATTAACCGCTTATGGTCAGCGCCAAAAATACCTCTACATATATGAGGGATGATAAGACCGACGAAGCCAATCATTCCTGCATATGCAACCATTGTTCCAGTAATAAGGGCAGTGGCAATCATATAAAGTTTCCGGTAGGCACTTAAATTAATTCCGAGTGTAATCGCAGACTCATCCCCTAATAGCATTGTATTCAACACACGATGTTGAAAAAGAAACATAAAACTTCCAAGCGAAATGACTCCTGCCATGATCGGAATTTTCGCCCAACTTGATGATGCTAAACTTCCCATAGACCAAAAAGTAACCGTTTTGATTCCCTCGGCATCATTGGCAAAATAGATAATAAGGCTAGAAAAGGAACCACATAGTGAACCAATCACAACCCCGGATAAAACGAGTTTTACGGCTGTTGCCTTACCACCTATGCTCGATAATATCAGCACACCGATGGTCGTAATCATAGCACCGACAAAGGCTCCAAATGCTACACCAAATTGAGATAAAATAGTACCACTTCCAAATCCAATAAGAATAGCAAATGTTGCTCCTAATGAAGCCCCAGATGAAATACCAAGAATAAATGGATCTGCAAGAGGGTTTTGTACAACAGCTTGCATGACAACCCCACACAATGAGAGTCCAATACCAATAAGCAAAGCGAAAATAACTCGAGGCATTCTCACTTGTAAAATAATATTCAAGTAAGATTCACTATCAAGATTATTAAGAGATCCAACCTTACCGTTTGTAATCGTATGCAAAATAATTTCCAGAGATTGATTAAAAGGAATTTGAACCTGCCCAACCGATACTGAATAAATAGTTGATACAAAAATGGCAAAAAACAACAGAAAAATTGTTGGATAATAGAAATTCCTTGGCCATACTTTATCAGTATTCATATTAGTAATAAATTCACCTCCAATTATTTATATATTTGATAATAATTATCATTGATAACGATTATCATTATCAAATATATTAATCAATTAATAACTAAAAAACAATATATATTTTTTTGAAAATTATTAAAATATTCCTAAAAAGTTGAAATTAAAAAATGAAATTAAAAAATGAAATTAAAAGAATTTCCAGACATTTAAATACAATTAAAAAAACGCCTCACTCCTGTAATATCAAGAATTAAGACGATTTTATCTACTTAGATTTAGACTATAAGATGATCAAGAAATTCAAATCTATTATTCTTAGTAATTTTCATTTAGTTCCACCTCTGTAATTGAACATTCCCTTTCAAACTCTACTGCAATATTAGTACAATAACATACAAAAAAAGGCACTTTTCCTTCTTCAAGAAAAACTACCTGTTAGCCATCCATGCGCACAAAATCAGTGGTGCACCACAGAGAATGAAAATATACTAAGTTGTCTATACTGGATCTTAATCCAGTCAACCAATCCATAGTTAAATGTAATTCGGCTCTCTATTTTTAAAACGAATGAGATGGGTCTTTTTTGTTATTGTCTTTTTTTGTAATTAGAGAAGTTTATTTTCATGGTAGTTTAAGTACATTATTTCACAATCTAATAACAATACAGCAAGAGATGATCTTTCTGGATTCTCTTTTTTTCATGACGTAGAATAATATTTGATGGTGGTTGTCATGCGTAAATATTTCCTTCTTTGTCCTGCATTTTTTTGTTATTTAGTTTTCTTCCCTTCATGAAAATCCTCCCATAGTGAGCCGATGTATTTTTCTAATGCTTTGACAATGTCACCTCTTTGGCTCTCTTTGATATTTACAATGTCATTTGCTATATCATTTCTGACTCGTATAAGCACAAATAAAGGAGGTAAGTCGGTCTCGCCGGAAAGCCTTAATCATGGATTCTTCTTGTGGTGTAATATCCATAATGTATTTCCCTTCCTTTCAAATTAGATTTTACATAATACCATTCACCTTTAGGACATTAGGAACTTGGTACGCCATGAATCGAACGATGCGCTTCCAGGCATGGCAGCGATCCAGACGTTTTAATTTGCCCACAAATTTTATGATTGTTTCTTTATTGGCATCTGGGGCAGTATCACGATCTACTTCTTCCACATTTTATAAATGTATAAGTGTGGGTATACTCTTGAACTTTTGTATTTAGCTGCTAATCCTACACACAACAAATCAACTCCTTATTTTTAAGAATACTTTCAATATTATAATTCGCTAAAGTAACGGGAAAAACCTTGTTAAATAAAAGGGCCATTTAGTTCAACATGATCCCACGGAATCAGGTGTATACTCTATACAAATCTAATTAACAAAATGGTAAGTTATTTGAATTAAAAAAGGATTTTCAATTCAAATTGAGATCCTTTTTTGCTTCTTGCCTTGTTAAAGTAATGCACCCTTTAATTGAAGAAAAAAATATCAATTTGCTGGTTTGATACATCACGATTTAGTATTTATTTATTTTTAAGATTTTCCATTTCCTTTTCTAAATTTTCAACCCTTCTCTTTAAATCAATATTTTCTTCTACTTTATTCTCACCATTAAATTGGCTTTTTTAATGATTACTACTATACCAACTACCACAGCAACAGCTAGCAATGAAATAAATAACAAAATTGCTATTATCATAAAAGCTGATGAAGACATTTCCTCACTCCTTTTCATTTTTAAACCTATATATTTAACTAATAAAAAAGGCAAAAAAAGTTCTCTTAAACAAACGCACTTGTAGAACTAAGTTGCCAAGTTAGCAGAATAAGAGAAATATCTTCTTGTGCAATCGCACCCGTTACTTTAAGTACACCTTTTCACAATCTTTGAATTATAAAAAGAATTATGTTCATTAGTAATGATTACACTAAACTTAATTTATCAATTGCCTGCTTTTCATCAGGAAGGAAAAATATATCTTTCCCTTTGTTACTCTCATAGATAAAGGCTTTCAAACTCTTACTTGAATATACAGAAAAGTCCCCTACAACGGCTATTTTCACATGATAATTAATATACTTTTGTAATACTTCTCCTGCAAGTTTCGTACTTAATTGGAAAAAGTCCTCACATATTGCCGATTTATTCAAAATTATACGATTACAGCCAGTTTCATACTGTATTGTCGCCATAAAATCCAATGCCGTCTGAACATCTTTTATTTGTATCT
Organism: Metabacillus sp. GQ13; assembly: GCF_059758525.1. Classification (NCBI taxonomy): domain Bacteria; kingdom Bacillati; phylum Bacillota; class Bacilli; order Caryophanales; family Bacillaceae; genus Metabacillus; species Metabacillus sp. GQ13. Next base: position 295,318 of record NZ_JCAXET010000004.1, on the reverse strand, counting down.
CGCTACTACTTATAACAGCAATTTCTATATTATTCTGCTTAACGGTATGTATTTTCATAATAGTCCTCCATTTCGGTAATTGAGTTTGTTGCACAATAATTAATACTCTGCATTTGTTTTATTAACTGGAACATTTATACGTCTAATTAAATTATACAGTAGATAAACATTCCTATTGTGACTTCTTATTGAACTAACCTGCCCGATAGTTCAATAAGAAAGTACATTACCCCTTCTGAAGGGTACCCGTTACTACGATAAAAACCTTACTTTATTTTATCCTCTAAATCCTTAATTCTTTTTTCCAATTTCTTATTTTTAATAGCAACATCCACAGCAACACCAACAGCTATGGACATTGCAAACCATGAAAATAACTAGTCCAACAATAAAACCTCCTCTACTCAGCTAAACTGCGATGATAGTTGAATAGTCTCTTCCGTTTCAATTTCGAGAATCGAGTCAATAATTCCTTTAAAAAAGAAATTTTAAGGGAGAGATATATTTTGTTATTATCACAAGCATGGGAAACGTATGAATTGGATAAGCGAATCGAAGGATTCTCGCCACAAACATTAAAAGCGTATCAACTTCAAGTTAACTTACTAATTCGTCATTTTGGAGATGTAGAAATCGATTCAATTACAACAGAACAATTAAAAAATTACTTTTCTAAATCTAGCAAAACATTAAAACCTTCCTCATTAGCCCATCGTATTCGTTCAATGAAATCACTGCTTCGTTGGTCAAATGAAGAAGGACATATTAGTAAGAACCCGTCAGCTAAAATTAAAGAACCAAAGGTAGGAAAACGAATCCAAAGTTTTTAACAGATAGGGAGATTGAACATCTTCGCGAAGCCTGTTATACGCGTTTGGAAAAAGCTCTGTTCGAGTTCATGTTTTCTACAGGATGTAGGATTAGAGAGATAGTAACACTTGATAAGAATAACATTAATTGGTCTAATCATTCTGCCATTGTTAGGGGTAAAGGTGACAAGGAAAGAGAAGTTTATTTTAATAATCGCTGCGATATTTGGCTTAAACGATACATAGAAAATCGAGAGGATAATGATGCAGCTATCTTTGTAACAGAAAGACATCCTCACCGAATGAGCAAAGCACAAATGAGATATATCATTAAACGTATATCCAAACGAGCCGGTATTAATAAAGAAATCCATCCCCATCAACTAAGACACAGCTATGCAACTCACTTATTAAATAATGGTGCCCCCATTGAAGTGATACAGAGTTTAATGGGACATGAGAAAAGTGAAACAACTCGAATATATGCTGAATTAAGTGGTAGGCTTAGGAAGGAACTTTATCAGAAGTATTTCTAATAAACTATATAGGAGCAACGTGTTTAGATTACGACGTTGCTCCATTCAACTCTTGCACCCGTTAGTTATACATAAGACTTACACAATAATTGCATATTATATAAATGATGTGACAATAAGTCATTATTTCTTCCCTTTTCGTTCTAAAAGTATAGGTGCTATATTTAGTAAGATAGAAACAATTGTCAAAAACCATAATGCCCTTTCCATACCAGGTACTACATCCATTAAAGCTGCCCAATCTTCCACTTCTACCCACACCGATACAAGACTGTATTCTGCACAAAGTGTTAATGCTGTAAATGATAATCCCATGGCCATAGCAAGCTTATAATCCTTTCCTGCTTTATACATATAAAGATTTATAAAAGTTACTACTATTGCAATAACCCCTAATATTACCCACATAACTATACCTCCATATATTTTTATTTATGTCGTGTAATAATACTAATGTGCATCATCTCAATTTTTTGCATTACTTTTTTATTAGACACTAATACGTTAAATCTTATTTTATAGTAAATGCTCCTCCTTTTGTGATTTCTTATTGAACAAACCTGCCCCCTTTAGTTGAATAATGATCAAGAAAAAGGGATGCCGTAGCAACCCTTTATTTTCTTTAACTCTTGCACCCGATAGTGAAAAAAATTATATTTTTACCGTACAAATTTTATAGTTGATATGACCATTAATTTCAGTTATTCCTGTACAGACACCCATTTGCAAATTGTTATATATCGTCCAAAGAGGCAAATGTTCTTTCGTTCATTTATTTCGCCTCAAAGTTCTAGGGGATTACTCACCTACCATACCGTCGTTATCACGATCGTCCATATATGGGTATAACCAATGATCACTCGTTATTGGCATACTAAAACCTGCTGCTTTTGCTTCTTTAAGCGTCACCTGTCCATTACCGTTTGTATCAACACTAGAAATATCACCGCTTATGTTTGAACCAGTTGTTTCAGTTGGCTCACTGCCCGTTAAACCGAGTGATTCGTTTTCTTCATCCGGGTTCTCATTATCAAATGTATCAACGATCTCAGTACCCATTAAAGTATATTGTACATCTAAATTTATCGGGATAAAAACATAAAAAATTATATTATCTATACTTGTACACATTTTTTCCCGAATTATATGGGAGAAATTAAGCAGAATTATTGTATAGAGATAATAAGATTATTTAATTTTAAGTTAAAAAGATAAGAGCCTTACTACAAATAAGTTTGTAGTAAGGCTGTTTAAAGTTGTTGTAAATTCTATTCATCTGTTTACATAATCCTTGAAAAATGAATAATAAAGTTGTTTACTTCTTGTTGAACTAACGCACCCTTTACTTTAAGTATATTTATTCACAAATTATCTCTCTAAAAGTTTTATTTATTTATAATTATTGATAATTTGTAATTCACATACGAACTCAAACCCACTAAGAACTCATCTAATACATGAGTGGAGGGGAATTTACATTCTAAAAGGTAGCAACTATCCCCACTAATTTTATAGTTATTTATTACATACTCTTTTTGTGCATTTAAGTATGTCAAATAAGGTTCATGATGCGGGCTATTTGTAATAATACTTATCATCGCGTGAATTGAATAGCCCAGCTTTACTTGATTAATTTTAATGGTATATCCTTTAATGATTCCGTTTTCCTCTAACTTTGCCACCCTAGCTGAAGTAGCTGGTCCAGTTAAGTGGACTTTCTCGCCTAATTCTTTCATTGTTATCCGACTGTTTTTGGATAGTTCATCTAGGATATGCAGATCCGTGTTATCTAACATCTATCTAACTCCTTCATAAATAAAGTCAAACGACCGAAACACTTTATTTAAGCCATGTATCAGTTCTTAACCATAGTATAGAATATATAATGTTCAAAGGAAATTATTAAGCAAAAGGAGATTTAAACATGAATATACATCAAATTCGTAACGCAACAATCGTTTTGGAATACGCAGGGAAAAAGTTTTTAATCGATCCAATGTTAGCTGAAAAAGGTACTTACCCACCTTTTCCAAATTCACCAAGGCAAGACCAAAATAACCCTTTGGTAAGTTTGCCAACATCCATTGACGATGTTATTAAAGGTATAGATGCAGTTATTGTTACTCATTTGCACTATGATCATTGGGATGATGCTGCTAAGGAAGCTTTACCAAAAGAGATCAAAATATTTGCCCAAAATGAAGAAGATGCGATAGAAATTCGAAACGCTGGCTTCCAAAGTGTAGAGGTTTTACAGGAGAATACAGAGTTCGAAGGAATTCAGCTAGTGAAAACAAAAGGTGAGCATGGAAGAGGCGAAATCTTAAAACTTGCTGGTCAAGTATGTGGGGTTGTCTTCAAACACCCAACGGAGAAAACATTATATGTTGCGGGAGATACTGTTTGGTATGAAGAAGTACAAAAAGTAATGGAGACTAACAAACCAAAAGTAATTGTTGTAAATGCAGGGGATAACCAATTCTTCCAAGGTGGTTCCCTAGTGATGGGGAAAGATGATGTCTATGAAGTGTATAAAGCTGCTCCAGAAGCAAAAATCATTTGCGTGCACATGGAAGCTGTTAACCACTGGTCTCTATCTAGAGAGGAACTAAAAAGCTATACTAAAGAAAAAGAAATCGAATCTAATGTGCTAGTACCAAATGACGGAGAATCATACACATTTTAAATAATATTGGACGATTATGAAGGAGTGATAGTTGTGTCGGTTGAGGCAAACAAGGAATTGGTCCGTCGCTTTTATGAAACCATCGAACAAGAAAATTATGAGGCACTTAAAGATTATTGCCATGAGAACTTTGTATTCTATCCACAACTGGATACACCTTTTCCTGGTTTAGAAGGACTTGTAGAATCAGAGAAAAAAAACTTTGATGCATTCCCTGGCTTTAAAATGCCTATTCAATCCCTAATAGCTGAAGGTGATCAAGTAGCAGCATATCTCATCTTTGAAGGAACTCATACAGGTATCCCGTTGTTGGGTGTTCCTGCTACTGGAAAAACCGTTAGATTCTCTCTTATGATGAAGTTACGAATTGAAGATGGTAAAATCATTGAGAAAAGATCACATGTTGATGTAAATGATGTTCTTCGACAGCTTAAAGATTAATTTTTTTATTAAATCAAATGTATCAGTATCAAATTGACCCTTTTTGGGTCTTTTTTAATTTTTTTCTCATCTAAGTTCCCCTAATGTTAAATCACCATATTCAGATCCGTTATTAAACTAAACTGCCCCGTTCGTATTATAAGGTTAGCCAGAATGCTAAATATTTCTGGTTGACCATTTTTTATATGGTTTTATTATAACAGTAGCCAGGGTAGAACGTAACTGCCCGTGGGGCTTCGACCCCGTCAGCTAAACGGTTCGCCCCCTACTTGTAGAAACATGATTGAGGCTGGTTGGGACTTAGATCTCGTATAACAAGCGAAGCTATGACACTGCATGGAGGAATTTGGGGTACTGGCAAATTACTAGTTTAGGAGGAGGATTTAGAAATGAATCCAGTCATTGGTCTGGATATTTCAAAAGGGGAAAGTCAGGTTCAAGCATTTTTAGATAAAGGCAAACCATACCGTAAGAGTTTCAAAGTTTCTCATACTCTAGAAGGTCTTAGTTTACTTGTAGATTTTATTGAGGAAGTTAAGAGAGAATCAGGTAAGAAACCACCTGTTGTTTTAGAAGCAACGGGACATTATCACTCCTCTGTTGTTCATTACTTAGAGGACCGTGGGTATTTAATGATTATTATTAATCCATTGATTTCTTATAAGGCTAAAAGTTCAAGTCTTCGGAAGGTAAAAACAGATGCGGTTGATGCTTACCTTCTCTGCGAACTGTTTTATAAAGAAGATCTAGAACCATATAAAAAGCGAGTAGTTCAACTTTTAAACCTTCGAAATCTAACAAGACAGCACGAGAATATAACTGGGGTATTAATCCAAACAAAGCTACAATTTCAAGCCATTCTGGATCAGGTCTTTCCTGAATATAGAGGGGTTTTTGGTGACTTATATTCAGTAGTATCACTCTTAACTCTTTCAGAGTTTCCCTCATCTGAAGATATATTAGAGGCAAGTGTAGAAACCATATCTGACAAAATCGCTCAATTATATAAAAGTCGTTCTTACAGATGGGCAAATGAAAAAGCTATTCAACTCAAAGCTGCCGCAAACCGAAATCCGTTTGAAAAGACTTTGTATCAGAGTCATATTTTGAGTCTTGGTATGTATATAAATATCATTCTTCAATACAAAGAGCACCTATCCAAGTTAGAGTTAGAGATAGATGCCCTCGCTAAAGAAGTTGAAGAATATAATATTATCAAATCTATCCCTGGTATCGGAGAAAAGATCGCTGCAACAATCATTTCAGAAATTGGGGAAATAGATCGATTTACTGATCCTAAAAAGCTGGTAGCTTTCGCTGGAGTTGATCCTAGTGTATTCGAATCTGGTAAGTTTACAGCCACAAAGAATCGAATCACAAAAAGAGGATCTAGTAGGCTTCGCCACGCATTATATATGGCTGTTCGTTGTGCTATACGTGACTGTCGAAAGAGCAAAACAAGTGATGAAATTATTCCTCGTAATAAGAAATTACGAGAGTTCTACGATAAAAAACGTGATGAAGGAAAACCCTTTAAAGTAGCTGTTATTGCATGTGTAAATAAGCTCTTACATTGGATATTTGCCCTTTTAAAGAACAGAACGACTTTCCAAGATATAGATTAAAATCTATATCTAACTAAATAATACAAAACCTTCCAAAATTAGATTAGCGGAAGGTTATTTGGAATGCACTTTTTTAGTATAGCATGAGATTTTTAGATTTTTTATTGAAAAATATTGACAAACTATTAGCTGGTTTAGTTTCATAAGAAAAAGGTGCCTTAAAGACAGCTTCGATCTTCCGCACCCGTTAGCCATCCATGTATCGCAAAAATCAGCGCTGCACCACAGAGAATGAAAATATGTCGAACTGTCCATATTGATTCTTAATCCAGTCAATCCAATCCAAGTTCCATTAATTGCGGCCACTCTATTTTTTCAAACGAATTAGATGGGTCTTCTTTGATACTCTCATTTTTCGAAGTTATAGGAGTTTATTTTCATGGTAGTTCATTAAGACAAGTAATTCGCATTAAATAATCGCACCAAATACTTGAATAAACATTTTACTTATCTTAGCTGGAACATGCTTATTTTCTAAGTTATACTTCATCTTTACTATTAATATAGGAATGTCTAAAAAACAAAAATAAAGGTAGAGCTAAAGATAATCCAACGGTAAAAAGAGATAAAAGACAAATCCATTTTTCTTTAATGTTATACTTTCTTGATTCATTGAACATAAATACCAAGAACACAACACATGAGATTAAAAAATCAACTGCAAAAAAAGCCGATATCGTGTTAGTAAATAATAATTCCATTCATAAACCTAAATCAAGTCCATTATCCTTAAGGAATTGAATAAAAAAATAATACGGAAAAACAGTACCAATTAGCCCTAAAATTAAATATAATTTTCTCACTGGATAATTTCCCCTTTTTCAAAGTTTCTATTAGATTACCATAATTAATTCTAAGATCGTTGAAATATGTATAATATTGAAGATTTCTTTACTAAACAATCTGGCCCAATATTGAAAAAAGTTCAAACAGCACTAGCTAACCTGCCCCGTTAGCCATCCATGCAGCGCAAAAATCAGCGCTGCACCACAGAGAATGAAAATATGTCGAACTGTTCATACTGATTCTTAATCCAGTCAATCCAATCCAAGTTCCATTAATTGCGGCCACTCTATTTTTTCAAACGAATTAGATGGGTCTTCTTTGATACTCTCATTTTTCGAAGCACTACTAATGGCAGTTGTATTAGGTATGAATTGCTTTCTATGAGGAGTTTTTTCCTTTAACTTATGTCAGAATAGCTTTATACTACGTTCTCTGCGATTTGCTTATACCATTTCTTATTATCTATAAAACCAGTTGTGAAATTCCAATTAATCAATAAGTATATTCTTTCGCTGGTTAACGTTATTATAAGTGGTTCTCCTTTTGTAAAATAACCGAGCCTATTGTCGCCGTTATTGTTATCCTTCCAAATAAATCGTCAAACTCACAAGTAATAGATTGAATTTCATCCAAGTTAATTTCTTTCCAATTTTCCAATTTAACCTTTTTATCTGTTAATTCAATATTCCCACTATACTTAAACCTACATTTTGGATGAATTAATCCAGTTACTTTATCTGATAAAGAAAAATTTTGTAACAGCTCATCAGTAGTACCAATATATTTTGCAATCACAATACCCACTCCTTTAATTTAGGATACTTTCTATGTACCCATTCGTACTAATCATACAATATTTTGTGAAAAAACCCATATTTAACCTACCAAGTTCTTCACCAATCTGTTCGATTGTTGAATAAAGGATAATGACAATTGTTAAACTATCCTGCCCCTTTAGTTGAACAAGGCTGTTAAGTTCAATAATATAGGCGAATTGCGAAGTAAATGGTCACATCAAATAAATATACAGGCACTCATTTTTTTCATTACAATATGATGTATTTGAAGGAGTGATGACTATGCCATGGCAACAAAAAGTTAGATACTTGATTGGTCAGCCTGTTGGTATTTCAATGACAAATGGACAAGGGGCGTCAGGAATTTTGTGCGGAACATCTGACGGAAAACTTCTTGTAATTGAATATATGTATCAAACACAATTCGCCTTAAAGCAATACGATTTTCATATGATTCAGGATATTAATGGATTCCCTCCTTGTCAGAACCAGCAGCCATTATATTAATGAACCTCCCCTTATAGAGGGGTTTATTTTTTTGCTTACTTCCGCAATATTTTTCAAATACGACATATAAGAGAGATGAAATACAATCTCTCTTGTTACACACACTATGCTCCATTAGTTGAATAATGATAAAGAAAAAGGCAGCCTCAGCAACCCATATTATTTTCAACTCTTGCAGCCTTTAAGTTCATTTCCAATAAAAAACGCTTCTCAACTTTTTTACAGTCATGCTAGATACCGAACTCTTTAGATCGAAATTCAATTTATTGTAACTTATATTATAATTAATTATAATTGTTATAGGTTGTCAACTAGCCATTTTTTAGGAATTAAAGGAGGCTCACTTTTGGAATTTAGAACTGAAAGATTAACAATTAGACCCTTTAAGAGTCATGACTTACATGATGTATTTAATATATATAACAACGATGATACATGTAGATTTCTTTTACATGATAGGTGGACATATGAAAATATGCAGGAGAAATTTAATACAAAGCGAGCAAATAGTAAACTTACAAAAGAAACAACTTTAAGTTTGGCAGTAGTAAACAATACTAAAGTAATTGGTGATTTATCTGTATGGTATACGGATATGAAAGATACCATTGAGATTGGTTATAGCTTTTCTGAAGAATCATCAGGTAGGGGTTATGCAACAGAAGCTGTGAGTAGTTTAGTAAAGAAATTATTTGAAAAATATAATGTGCATCGTATACAAGCAAATCTTGATGCAAGAAATAAAGCATCACAAAAATTGTGTGAGCGTATAGGTATGAGAAAAGAGGCTCATTTTATTCAAAATTTTTGGAATAAGGATGAATGGACAGATAGCGTTGTATATGGGATGTTACTTTCAGAAATAAATTTGCGGAACTAACAGAAGGCATACACTTAGATTTTATAAGACGACTTTATAAAATCTAAGCATTATAAAAAGATTACTCAAATTTTGAGCAATCTTTTTATAATGCAGATTCTATTCTAAACACACATACCAAAATTTGATGATCTCGTTGTCTTTACCCGACAAATATTTTTCGTCGATCATAGGCAAAGAAAATCATCGTTACACCTAAGATAGCACAAATCATGTACATAAAGGAAAATGAGAAAAGATCTGCCATTGGTCCCATAATGACACCACCTAGTGATACACCTAAATCAGCCATCGCAATAAACAAACCTAGTAACACGTTCCGGTTCACTTTTGGTAAAACAAAAGATAAATAGGTTGTTAATGTCGGATAAAGGAGTGACTGAGCTAACCCCATTAAAATGGCACCTACATAGAAAAAGATTGCTCCACCCATCATAGAAAAGCTTACACATTGGGCGGCAAGTGCCAAAATAAACATAGTTCCCATGATAAAAGATGAATGCCATTTTCCATCTGAAGGTATTTTTTTTCTTAATGCGAAACGAGAAAAGACTACTGTACCTGCCTGAAGCATGAGATAAATTCCAGCATTACCACTTTTTAATTGCATTGCGTAAAGTGGTATAAACGTCGTAATTGCCCCGAAGACAATGGAAGATACTAACATTAATACACTACATTTAAACAAATACGGATTTTTAGCGATCTGACTAAATGACTTGAGTGTACTTACTCCCTGCTCAGTACTATTTGTAACAGGCTCATCTTGCCCTTTTTCCATTTTGACACTATAGCCAAACACCCCTGTAAAGAGGGCAATTGTTATCATTACAACTGTAAAAGAATCCATACCTCCTTGCCAAATGCCTAATGCAAGTAAGGGACCAATAATACCTGGTATATAGGAAAACAAAGAATAAAGGGAAATGCCCTGAGATCGATCCTTCTCTGGCAGTGCATCAATAATGCCTATCTGTAATGCCATTGAAAAAAAAGCTGTCGATACCCCTTGTAACATACGGGCAACTAAATAGCCCCCTAAACCAGTAAATGTATATAAAATTAAAGCAAACCCATTGATAATGAGAATAATCCGTAGAACCTTTATCGGTCCATGCTTTTGAATCATTTGGCCTGCCCATGGGCGGAAGAACATCGTTGTAAACAAATATGCCCCCATGATCAGGCCGATTGCTGTATTGTTGGCCCCTAAAGCTCCCCCTTGTAAGGGGATAATCACATTTAGTATAGAATTGGCACTGAAGTAAAGAAGAACCAACAAATACAAACGTAGAAATGGCCATGACATAGCTCCACTCACAAATTTCTCCTCCTAGAGTCGTATAACAAGTTTGATGACTTTATGTATTTCATCTTTTCTAATTTTGTAGCCATTTCACTCATCACACAAAAAATACATTTTGTTTCTTTTCACATACGATGAAGAAGGTATTTAAGGATACACACACCCAAAAAAGATATCCCCGCTTGCCTTATTACTTCAGAGTAAATAGAATTAAAACGTTATTAATGCCTGTAATAACTTTCTTGCGTAAGCTGACTTAACGTCCTTTAATCGTTCGATTTCAACCATTTCTTCAATTTGACCATCTTTAAAAATAATTACTCTGTCACAAATATAGGCCGCAGCCTGTATATCATGAGTGATAAAAATATAACTCATCTTGTAAATCCTTTTTAAATCTATTAATAACTCAAGCACTTGTGTTTGCACAGATACATCTAAGGAACTGATTGCTTCATCTAGTAAAATACATTTTGGTTCTGTTGAAATGGCTCTTGCAATACACACTCTTTGAACCTCACCCCCTGATAATTCATGAGGATATTTATTTTTATAGGACGGATTTAATCCTACTTGAATTAATAGATGATCAATCTTGTCTTGATTTTCTTTTCTGACCTTATTATGAATGGTTAAAGGCTCAATAATTGCGTCTTCAACAGTGAAAAATGGATTAATGGAAGATTTATAGTCTTGAAAAACTGCGCTCATGTTACCTAATCTTACTTTTCTATCTAATACATTTTCTCCATCAAACAAAACGTTTCCACGATCAGGCTTCTCAATTCCTACTATCAAACGCCCTAATGTTGATTTTCCACTTCCACTTTCTCCGATAATACCGAGACATTCTCCATTCTTACATTCAAAACTAACATTCTTTACTACGTTCTGTCTCTCTGAAGAAAATAATCCACCTTTTTTATAAGATTTCTCAACACTATCAACCACTAGCAACGCTCGCCCCTCCCAACATTAGTTTCTTAAAATGATCACTCAGGGCTTGTCTAGTCGAAATTAAATATTTAGTATAATCATGTTTCGGTTCAGAAAAAATGGCTTGCGTATTTCCTCTCTCAACAATTTCTCCATCTTTCATTACTAATACTTCGTCCGCAATTTTTCTTACAACACCTAAGTCGTGAGAGATAAAGATCATCGAACATCCCGTTCTTTCTCGTAGCTTAATAAATTGTTCCACTACCTCAAATTGTGAAATCGTATCAAGCCCTGTTGTCGGTTCATCTGCGATAATAATATCGGGCTCCAAGACGATGGCTAGAGCAATCATCATTCGCTGTAACATACCTCCGGATAGCTGATGTGGATATTTGTTCAATATCTCTTTTGGATTTTCCAGCATGACACTTTCCATGGCATTTATCACTTTTTCTTCTATTTCGTTTTTACTCCAGTTGAAATGTTCAACAAGTGTTTCCTTTACATGAACACCAATCACACAAGAAGGATCAAATGCACTCATACCATTTTGTAGAATCATACAAAGGTTTTTTCCCCTTTTCTTTCTCATCTCTTTTTCAGATAGATTGTTTATGTTTTCTCCTTCAAATAAAATCTCCCCTGATTGGCGAAGTGAGGGTTTATTTAATCTCATTATTGCCCTACATGTTAAAGACTTACCACTTCCACTTTCTCCGACTATTGCTAGACAGCTACCTTTTTTTAAATGAAATGAATGATTATGAATAATCACTTTACCTGTATTAATGTCCCAAATCTTTAAATTTTCAACTTCTAATATATTCATCATTTAATTAGCCACCTCTTTTTGTTGAAGTTTCATTTTGGTGTGAGTTAGATGATCTTTATGCTTATTTTTTGAATTGACTAATTTTGGGTCTAAAGCTACTTGAAGTCCATCAGATAAAAAATTAAATGCCATTACGATCATAATAGTGGCTAAACCGGGTGCTAGCATTAACTCAGGTCTTGTAAACATAACTTCCCTCGCCTCATTTAACATCATTCCCCATTCAGCATTTGGAGCTTGCATGCCTAAACCAAGGAATGATAGCCCTGATATTTGCAAAATCATTGACCCAATCGAGCTACTTGAAATGACACAGATATCAGAAAATGTAACAGGTACAATGTGCTTATAGATAATCTTTAGATCACTAATGCCAGCTGCTTTAGAGAATTTCACATAGTCTAATTCTGTATACTGCATAACAGATGTTCGGATTATTCGCGCAAACCATGCCCACTTAATCAAAATAAACGCAATTAATATATTTTCAAGACCCACGCCTATAATACCAACAACCGCTAATGCCAAAACATATCCCGGAAATGAAAGCATTGTGTCACAAATTCTCATAATAAAGGTATCTACTTTTCCTCGATAGTAGCCTGCTAGAAAGCCTAATATAGCCCCAATCAAAACAGATAGTATTAATGCAACTAAAACCCATAAAACACTAGGTCTGATTCCATAAATTAATCGGGATAAAATACATCTTCCTAAATGGTCATTGCCTAATAGGTATTCCCAAGATGAGCTTGCATACCGTAGGCTCATATTTACTTCATTAGGACCATGTGGAGCAATTATAGGAGCAAATGTACCAGCGATAATAATTACAATAATGACAAATAAAGATATCGCAGCTAATTTATCTTCCATTACATTTTTCAATCGTGTCATTTAAAGATCATTCCTTAACTTCGGATTCATCGCAGCATTTATGATATCGGACATCGTATTAAACAAGACAAAGGCAACTGCTAATATAAGAACATACGCTTGGATTATTGGGAAATCCCTGCTTAGTATGGATCTAACACTAAGACTCCCTAACCCTGGCCAAGCAAACACATTTTCAATAACGACTGTACTCCCTAATATAATTGGTATCGCCATACAAAAGATTGAAATGGCAACTTGCAATGAATTCCTTACTATATGCATCGTGATTTTCCTCTCTGTTAGGCCACATGCCCTTCCATACAGAACATAATCTTCATTTAAATTGCTTAACATTGAACTTCTAACGACTCTAAAATAAATCCCGGCATAACTAACAGCTATGATAATAACTGGTAAAATGTAATTCTTATAGGTATCCATTCCACTAGTTGGTAATAAATCCAATTTCACAGAAAAAAACCAAATCATAAGAGCAGCCAGCCAATAGGAAGGCATGGCAGTTAAGAAAAATGAAAAGCCTCTAACCGACTTATCGATTAATTTCCCTTCATTCATCGCACAAACAACACCCAATAGTATCGACATTAGGATAATAACAACAGATGAAATGAACGTTAACTTGAACGTATTGACAAAAGCTGGCCCTATTAATGTCCAAACCGGTTTTCCAGTCACATAAGAATTCCCAAAATCTAACTGTACACTAGCCATAACCCAATCAAAGTATCGGTTAATAAATGGTTTATCCATCCCCAACTCTTCTTTCGTGGTGGCAATTAATTCTTCAGTTATTGTTGGTACCCCTTGTGCTTGTAAAACGACTTCGGCTGGATCTAAAGGGGAGAGATTAATTAATACAAAAGTTAAGAATGAAATGACTAGAAGTAATGGGATAGATATGAATATCCTTTTAATGATGTAACGTCTCAAAGAAAATCTCCTTTCATTAGAAAATAGCCTTCCCAACATATAGAACAAACCTTGCTATACGAATGAAGTGTTTATCATAAAAATCCTGCCCTTCATATAAATAAAAAGGAGAATTTCTCCTTTTTATTTTGTTATTCAAAGTTCATTCGTTCAAATGGCAACTCAAATTGGGTTTGCTTAAATGAAATGTCCTTTACATTTTTTGGAGCAACGACAGTGACACTCCCATTTGAGATCGGAATAAAGACTGCCTCATCATGAACAATGGTCAAAATATCAGCATATAACGATTTCCGTGTTTCTTCATCCGTGGACAGCATAACTTCATCAATCTTCTTGTAGAGTTCATCTGCTTTCGTTATCCCACTTGTCGTATGTAAATAAGAGGCCTCCGAAGTAAAAGCAGCGATTGTACTTTGTGGATCATATGCGAGACCCCATGTTTGATTGAATAATAGGTCATACTCACCAGTTGATCTTCGATTAGCAATTGACGTTGACTCCTCACCAATAATCTCTAGCTGAATACCTATCTCTTTTAATGAATATTGAATAAATTCAGCCTCTATTTTTTGGGAAGAAGAATTACTATCATAGTAAAGTTTCATGGCTAATTTGTTGCCGTTTTTCGTTCTAACTTCAGCACCATCGCTCAATTCCCAACCGGATTCTTCTAAGATCTCTTTCGCTTTATCTAAATCAAAACCTCGTTTCTTCAAATCAACATCCGCATAATTGACGTTAGATGAAAACAGTGTATTGGCTACTGTTTCTGTCCCATTTAAAAGATCCTTAGTAATTGTTTCCCTATCGATTGAGTACCAAATGGCTTCACGAACAGCCGTCTCACTCACTGGATTATCAGATTTACTACTATTAGCTACGATCATTTTTGTATTCATTGGTTCACTTCTAACAAGTTGATACTCACCCTTTTCAACTAATTGGTTCATTGATTCTACATCAAGACTGTCTGCACCTCTATCATCAGTGAAAGCAAAATTCACTTCTCCTTTTTGTAAGGCTAAAAATGTCGTTTCCCCTGCTGGAAGAACTTTAGAGGTAATTTTCTTAATTTTAGGTGAGCCACCCCAATAGTTTTCATTTGCTTCAAAAATGGCATACTCTTCGGCCTTATGTTCAGTGAGAAGGTATGGTCCAGTCCCGTTGTACCCATTTACACCATCTTTTGTTTCCCCGTTAATAAAGTTTTTCGGTGATATGAATACATAAGGTCTAGTCATAGACAATTCAACTAAAGTTGGATAATAGGCTTCTGACAGGACTAATTCAACTGTATACTCATCTACTACAATACAACTCTCTATTTTTGTAGCTAACTTAATCCAAGCATGCTTCTCTGCATTTTTTTGGACAGCATCAATATTTTGCTTTACTGCCTCTGCGTTAAAAGGTTCCCCATCATGGAATTTCACATCTTCCCTTAAATGAAATGTGTACACTTTTCCATCTGTTGAAATATCCCATGATTCAGCAAGTAATGGCTTAATTCCCTCTTCGGTATTTTCAACTAACGATTCATACACCATCCCTTGAGCTGGCATAGAGCCTGTGTACAAATGAGGGTTCATATCATTAATATCTTTGGCTGATGCATAAACTAATTCTTTTGTGGTATCCGTTACATCCGAGTCTACCTTTTCCTTATTATCAGTGTTTCCTGTAGCTGCTGAGCAGCCAACTAGAATAGTTAATGTAAATAAAACAATAGTCGCTAGCTTACATCCTTTATTGAACAAAAAATCCCTCTCCTTTAACTCTTACTAAATTGAATGTAAATCCTTTTGGTAGATAAACAGATAATGGTTTGCGTAGTCATAAAACTCATTTAATAAACCGAAATGATTCCTATTTAAATAATATGATAGTCCAGTACATTTATTACAAGTCTTAAACCGTCTTTGACTCAAAACCTTTTCCGATTTCACTGCAGATCATTTTTATGTCTTCATCAAAGCTTTGAACGGTAAATGCTTTAGATAGCCATTCACTCGGATGAGATTGTGCAACCATTACAATTTTATTCTCATAGGTTTTAATAAACTTATCTATGGTTGGGCAAGGTGTTTTTGTATAGTTGGCAATTCCTTGGATTATTTTTATTCGATAATAGTCTTCCTTAGGCATTCTCGGGACATCCAAATACCCTTCTTTATTAACGAACATTTTCCGAAATGGAACAGCAGAAAAATCAAAATATTTTCCTTCCTTATCAGGTTCCGAAAAGGGATCAATCAATAGTGAGGTATAACGTATATACAATAAATATTCTTGATGAATACTCTCTAATTGATTGAATTGATCAATATCATGACGTGATAAATTTTCCAATCTTACAGGATAATTATCATCTGTCATAAATTTAAGTAAATTCATCTGTTTTATATTCAATTTTTCTATGATATTCATAATCTCTTTCCATTGGGTCAGCATATCACGTATTAAATATTGCGTAATCGGCCCCTCAGGGTGAACTTTGTAGACATATTTCGTTGTTTCTAATTCATCAAATATGGCACTTAAAGAAAAATCATTCATAAACAACGGTGGATGTACATATAAAGAAATATTTCTTGTTTCCGCTTCAATTGGCGTTTTCATCATTTCAAGAGCAATACCTAATTGATCATACAGCTTACATAATCTTTCGACATTTTTAGACGGATAGTTTGTAGAGCCTATATAAATCTTTTTCTTTACCGCTGTTGTTAACACATTATTTTGCGGTCTGTCATCCATCCATCGAGTATCTCCAAAATATGTAGAAAAACTAATAATTTCCGCATCTGAATTAAGATCGTTTATATAATGCCGTATTAAACTATTCGAACCAAAAGTCGGAGATATTAAGACGATACATCTAACTTCTTTTAATAGCTTTTCATTGATTTGTTTTAATACTTCGATATATGCATCTGTTGTTACAGAAAAAATAATCGTATCCCATTCACCTTTAATTGTTTCATAGCCATTAAAAACTTGATCAACGAAGCATTCCCCTGCCATATTTCGATGCTTCTCATTTTGAACGCTTACACGAATTTGATGGTCACTTTGCTTAAGTGCCCCGAAGACTTTTTCAGAACGAACAGATTCTCTTCCCGAAATCCCCGTATAGCAATTCAATTGTTGTTTAAAATTTACCGCAAGTTGGATTGAGGTAGGACCAGTACCTACGATTAAAACTCTCTTAAACACACTCATAAAAGCCTCCTTTTTCTACAAACTAGTAAGTTACGCTTTTTTATACAAGGCAATATCAAACACATGATCTGCTCGGATTATGCTCTCAACCAACACCCACTTTTGTTCATCTACGTTTCTCATTGGAAAATTAAATAATGACTTCAATTGATCACCATATCTCATCGCCACAACCACATTTTCATTCGTCAATGTATGCAATTGATCCAATATCTCATATTTGATTTCAACAGTTGAACTAAAAATGATATGGGTCGCATCTTTTGTAAAATGGAGATTTTCTACTAATTCTTTTTCTAGTCTAATATTTAATCCATTTCCTAATTTCTCAACAACGCGTATTCCAAGTTGAATCGACTCATCATCAATATCAATGCCAACAACCTCTGCTCCTGTTTGTTGCGCAATTAACAACAATGTCATTGGGTAAGATCCTGAGCCTATTAATAATACCTTGGATTCAGAAGTGATTTGGAAACTGCCAAATTCTTTTTCAATACATGATTCTATATTTTGGAAATAATTAGTTATTTCCTCATTTCCATTCAGCAACTTCAAGGCACGATATTTCTCCATAATAGCCACACATTGTGCTGATTTTTTTCTTAGATCCACTGCAAGTTGATTCAAAACACTAGATTCCTGTAATTCAAGTTGTTCCCAGACTGCTTTATTGCTCTCGTCGGTAATGAATGTTGAATAGCCGTCTATTAAAATCTCTAACTCTGAACAATTATGGATTGTATGATCATATCTTTCAGCTAAATCGTTAAATTTTTCTAAGAAATCACTTAAATCTTTTTGAAACGTAGCTACCGCATTCATTTCTACTAGATTCATTCATTTCACTCCCATTCAACGTAAAATTAACCCGCTATAAAAGCTTTACCTTTTGCAACAATTCCGACAGATCCTTCAATCCTAAGATTGGTTAATTCTTCATCAAGACAATTAGCAACAACATTAATCGTGCCTCCGGGTTGCTTTATTTGTGCAACAATCTCCTCTTTATTCTTCCATGCTAGATAGGCGCCTATGGAGGCTGTTCCTGAACCACACCCCCTTTCCCAAATCATACTATCTAGATGTGGGATATAAATGAGCGGAGCCAATTCATCAGATTCCGATTTATACAATAATATCCCGATCAAGTTATCTCCTATCGTTATGCCAAGTAACTTTGCTAATGATTGCGCTTTTGCCCGTATGTTTTCGCTAAATTCCGCCACTTCTACCACAATATGTAGAAACTCATCATATCTAACGATAATCAGATCCAAATCGATACCATCATACTGAATGGTTCTCGGTTCTAACTTTTTAGGTATAGGCATAGTAACGGAACAGTAATATTCATCTAAGGTTCTTTTCACTTGACACTTTATTAATTTATCGGTCCCTGAAACTTCTAATAATAGTTCCGTCAAATCATTTTGTTTTAATCCTTTTTCAGATGCAATAAAAGCTGCTAATGCCATACATGCATTACCGCAAAACTCCCCTCCGGCCATCTGTAAATGTGCAGCTGCTATATGATTTATCGGTTTTTCGATAAAACCTACTTGTTCTGCATACACGCTATCATATGACATAATTTTTGAGGCAATTTGCTTATACTCCTCAACTGGGTAATTCGCTTTAACAAGAATTGTCATATTTTGTGTTGGATTACATTTTATAAAATCAATTTCCTGTTTCATCACAGCTACCCTGTACCTTTACCTTTTTTAATTGTTTCAAAAGTATCATCCTCCATACAAATCGTAATAATTACGATTTGTTATTTTCTACATGAATTATAACATGATGTTAGATAATGTCAATAATGTTCTTTTTATACTTTTTTCTAGTAGTTGAAAATGAGACGTTCCTATTCCGTTATCTATTTCCCTACAAACTGTATAAGAGGCGTGATTTAGATAGCTACATTTATCGTTCTAGAAACATAGAGGAATATAGGAAATATTGCAATGGAGAATGAAAATAATGATTGAACAATTAGCCTAAATGGTAGAGGGAAATTTAATAGGGCAGGTGTATTCCATAGATTTTGGAAAAAAGAAGGTGTTTCGGTGTCCCTTTTTTGCTGGATTGAGCATAGTAGAGAAAAACAAAAAACTGTCCTATCTTTCTTATCGGACAGTTTTTTCTCCTAATGACTCTTTAAGGAAAGTAGTTAAGTAATCGACATTTGTGATTTTCTTGTTGCATTCTGTGCTATCAAAGCAAATATAGTTTCCTATCGCCTTATAGTAATCAGGATTTTTAGCCTTTTTCGCTTTTGTAACAGTGGAGATAAAGGCAACCTGACCAAATCGATTACAGAAGGAACAGATATTATCCTTATTTAGCTTTGAAAATTTGCATTCTATACCCACTATTTTCTCATCTAGTTCATACACGATAAACTTCTTATTTGTTCCGGTATCCACCCAGCTTAAATACGTAAGTTGATTTAGATTCATGTTGTCTAAGTCAGGAAGCTTT
Organism: Metabacillus sp. GQ13; assembly: GCF_059758525.1. Lineage (NCBI taxonomy): Bacteria > Bacillati > Bacillota > Bacilli > Caryophanales > Bacillaceae > Metabacillus > Metabacillus sp. GQ13. The sequence goes on along the minus strand of NZ_JCAXET010000004.1, from coordinate 275,632 downwards.
AATTTTTTATTTTTGGGAAACAGCTTTTTCATTTGTGTTTCAGTGATCTTTGGAAATGGTATTAGATAGTCATAAAGCTGCTGAATGTATCTGTCATATTCCTGGTAGGTTTTAAGTGAAGAAAGATCTAACTTTTCCTTTTGCTCATTCGTTGCATCGGGAAACAGTTCGATTATTTTCGTGTTCGCTATGTCCTTTACGGCCTGGATTACATTAGGCGACACATTCTTTTTGTAGCTATCTTTAATCAGATCTACCTGTTTTTGAATAAAATTAAAGTCAGCGTTCTTCATATACTTTTCGGTCATATTTACGGCCCCCTTCCATTCATTATAAAAAATAACGTTGAATGGGGAAATGGAAAAGACAACTTAGAAATGTTCTTTACCTAAGACTGTTACCGCAAACTTCGTTGCTATATACCAAGTAGTTGGTGTTGTTGTTTACCGCTCCGATCAACGTTAATTCGTTTTCGGATAAATTACAGTAATCTATTAGAATAGAGCCATACCCATACATAAAAAAGCACGGACAAAATCATCCATGCTTTGAATACACTATTTTTTTGATTGTTTCGATTGAAAGAAAATATTCATCAGCTAACTCCTGAATACTGGTGCCGCTAATAAAGTCGCTTTTTATTTTAACATTGCGCTTATCTAGGAGTTTTCTTCCACCACTAAGGGTACCCCATTTTCGATAAGTCGTTTCCGGTTTCGGAATATAAATCGTTTCACCTTGTACATATTTTTGGATTTCCATGATTAGATTTTCAGGTAAAATGTTACATGCATTTACATATTTCATCACTGCCAGCCCCTTATTTGTTAATCGATTAAATAAGGTGCAAAGCCAAGATATGTAAGAGACGATAAGAATTTTATTTAGTTTTGCCCCATGCAAAGTATCGCCGTTTCCATATTAGGCTTTGCATGAGTGGTAGAAGTACCAGACAATCTCGAAGGATTCTCCAATTTTATGCACCCCCCTTTTTGACACTATTATAACAAAGGAAATCTATTTCTTGTTGATTTTTATTTAATAATTCTGGGATCGTCATTAATGTAAAAGTAAATGAGGATATCGTTTAAGAAGTATATCTTTGGGGAATTAAAAACGATTAAAAGAGAGAACCGTATTAGATATACCGGTGCTCTCTCTGATAGTAAACATGAAATTTTTCTACTATTTGTTCAAGAATAGTATATTCTGCAATTCGTTACTAGCTGTCTGGGACGAACCGCCACTCCCGAAAAAAACGAATTTATTCAAGGTAGAGTACCTAATATTTTCATTTTCACAAAATAGTCTTGGAACCTTAAGTATCCCCTGAACTATTGAGAATAACTTTCTCATTCTATGCTATTATCTAGGATATTCCAGTTTAATAGTCTCAATACCCAAGACATGAAATATAATTTAAATAAGAATAAATCAATTAAATGATTATGATTGCTCTCACTTCATATAACGATATTCCAGCAAACTATTTAAAATAGAGATTTCCTTCAATAATTCCTCGCCAACATTCGTTTCTAGCACTTTTTTTCTCTCTAGTTCTTTGTCCACCAATCTTTTTACGGATAATACATCTGTCCCATTTAGTAGAACTTCTTCTTTTGAATTAAAATGTTTATGGGCGACAAGCTGCATACCGAAGGAATTATATAATAACGTATATCCAGCAATACCTGTTGTTGATTGATAAGCCTTTGAAAATCCTCCATCAATAACAATCAGCTTCCCGTTTGCTTTAATTGGATCTTCCCCGTTAATTTCCTTAACAGGTGTATGGCCATTAATAATATGACCTTGATCTGGGTCAAGATCAAATTCTGCTAGGATTTGGCTGCAGGTATCCTCATTTTCACGTAAATAGTAGTATGGGTTCTTTTTCTCTTTATGGGTAGACTTATCCTTAATGAAATATCTTTCAAAGGTAGTCATTGATCTTTTTCCAAACAGTGATGAATTTTCACCTGTCCATAAATACCAAACCATGTCTGTTGCAAGGTCATCTGTCTTTTCAGGGTGTGCAAAAGAATAGCGTAAATATTGTTCAAACACGTCAAGTAATTCACGACCTGCATAGTTTTTTTCTTCGATGACCATTTTTTCCATATTCCCTTTCTCATCTAAAGGAATACAGCCATGTAATAATAAGTTTCCGTTATATTTTAAATAAAGACTTCCTTTTTTCATTAGAAAATTCATATGTCTGGCAAGCTTTTCTGAATGTTGCAAAGAAAATAATAGCTTGTCCATTACTTGCTCTTCCTCTTCTAAAAGTTGGTCAGGTTGCTCTGGATTAATCGTTGTAAAGCAAGGATTTTCAATTGGGTATGTATGGCCATGAATCGTAATTTCGTTGTGATCATAATCTATTTGTTCAAGTAAGAGCCTTTCTGACATATTAAAGGTCGGACGCCTCTTTATGATCGGGCTTTCAAGCTTGAACTGAATCATCGCTATCGCTTGATGGATTTTTGTAATTTGTAATTGTTCTTCCTCAGATAACGTTTCATCTAATTGAATCTTTGGTCTAAAGGCGGGATTGTCTAGATAGTATTTCTCCGCTAGATTAAGGAGTGGTCTAAGATTGATTCCATATACATCTTCAATAATATCTAAATTGTTGTATCTCGCACAGATTCGAATGATATTCGCAAGACAAACCTTTGAACCAGCAAAAGCACCTATCCAAAGAACATCATGATTTCCCCACTGAATATCGACTGAATGATAACTGATGAGTGCTTCCATAATTTGATCTGGTTCAGGTCCACGATCGTATATATCTCCGACGACATGAAGATGATCCACAACCAATCTCTGAGTTGTATAAGCAAGACCTATAATGAGCTTATCGGCTTGACCAAGGGAAAGAATTTGTTGAACAATTTTTGAATAATAGGGTTCTTTAAAATTTGTAAATTCATCTGTTTTATATAGTAACTCCTCAATGATATAGACAAACTGATCAGGCAATGCCTTACGTAATTTCGAACGTGTATACTTGGAGGAGGCATAAGAAATCAGCTTAGTCATACGCTCAATGATGACTGTGTACCATTGGTGTAACTCTTCTTCATTGTCAAAGTCATTTTTTATTAACCTTATTTTTTCCTCTGGATAATAAACCAATGTTGCAAATTCTTTAATTTCTTTATCCGTTAAGACCTTTTTATAAATGTCCTCTATTTTCTCTTTTACTTTACCAGACCCATTTCTTAACACATGCTGAAAGGCTTGATACTCCCCATGTAAATCACTAACAAAATGCTCTGTCCCTTTTGGAAGATTCAAAATCGCCTCTAGATTAATAATTTCAGTAACGACCTTTTCTTCACAATCATATTTTTGGGCCAGTAAATCTAAGAATTTTGTATTCAATTTGATGTATCCCCTTTCAAACTCCAACAATATTCTATGTCTATAAGATCAAATTAACTATTTATATTCTAAAGCTTTCGCAATAGAATAGTATCTTTAAAGTCATATGATCTCTATGTATAACCTGATTTACTCTCTATTTGTTTTTTGTGTCCTAGAAAATAGACACCGTATCTTTTAGTAGAATATAGGTAACCAAACAAATTTAACCAAATAAAGGTGTTACCAATATGTTATCTAAAAAATAATCATTTGTCCATCTCTCACGATGTATAAAAACAGATTTTTCAGAATTAAAAGGATGTAAATATTTTCTTTGGCAAGTAACGGAGTAGCACCCATAATAGTAATCTTTTACTGGTGACTCGATATATACACTTTATTCACTACATTTTGATTGTACTTCAAGTGAACACGAATTTTCGTGCCAATGATACTAGTTTAATGACGGCTACAATTACTGCTGGTAGCTTGTTATTGCTTTATCAAGTTTGAAAGTTGAGTTAATGATTAGTGAAGATCATTATTGTGATATAAAAAACCTAATGTCTCAGTGTTATATATGAGACATTAGGTTTTTTTATCGCGAAAAGTCCGGAGGTTCTTATTCATGTCAACACTGAAGTGTTAGCTAATTGGTACGACTAACTGTATTAAAGCAGAATCACATTTAAATCGGAACTATTGGATAAGGCACATGGACTCTTTCATTGACAACTTTATTTTGATAATCTATTAATCTACCTTCAAAAATCAATTGAAAATTATCTGAATGGGGCAAGTCACTTGGTTCAACCAGAGAAAGATCTTTTTCATAGTCAATGACTTTGCTTTCCTTTAGAACAGATGCCACAAACTGAGAACAGAAGAAAGCATTCTTTCTTTTTATCGGTTTTTTTAACATCACACCAAATAATCCTATAAAATTATAGCGATATTGTTCCTTTTTTGCAGCTATTGCTTGGATATATTGATACATCTTTTGGAATTCATCATTAGTTATGGTTAAAGAATAGATCGCGCCATTTGTTTGTTTAAATAAGACGGATTGAATATCTTCTCTAACAAACCCTCCAATAAAAGGGTTTTTCACTGTTTTTCTCCCGAAACTATATACCTCATTTAATTCAGCATCAAAGGCTATTGAAGCATGATTATATGGTTTTTTAGTATAGGACTTTATCAGTCTTGTTAACATCGTTCCTGTATCAGTTAAAAGGATATAAATCTTTTTTTCTATGATCATAATCCTCACCTTAAATCTTTTTATGTGATTATTATAAAGGAATAAACTTAAGAAAAACCTAACAATTTCTTATAAAAAATTTTAATTTATGACTATGCTAAAGATCCGACTTTTTTAAAAATGGATTCTTATCAGTTAAAAAATGGACCAGGTTCTTTCCAAGTGAATTCTTCCCCTTAACCTGCTTTAACGTTGCTACTATAAGAAAGCTAACAATCACTAATAATAGCCATGAACTCACCTTTCCTAAATGAACGAGACTCCATGCGTCGGTTTGGTTTGGATATTCCCAAGCTCCAAAGAACGTTGCAATATTTTCGGCTATCCATATAAAAAATCCGATGAGCACAAAAGAAAGTGCGAGTGGCATCCGGTAACGAGTTCCAGCAACCTCGTATGTGACCCATGATTGCCAAAAGACGATCATGACAAGTCCTGATAACCAATAGCGAACGTCAATCCAAAAATGGTGGGTGAAAAAATTCAAATAAATCGCCGTTGCCAGAGGGACTACAACCCAAAACGGTGGCCACTTAATCAGTTCAACCTCTAACCTCCTCCATGCCTGGCAAAGATAACTCGCTACACTTGCGTACATGAATCCGCTATACAAAGGCACTCCAAAAATTTTGGAATATCCTTCCTCAGGATATGACCAGGAACCCATATGTACCTTAAAAAGTTCAAGAACAAGTCCGATAAGGTGGAACAAAGTGATCACCTTTAGTTCATCCCGTGTTTCAAGCCCAGAACGCACCATCCACCACTGCATAAGAAGGCAGATGATCAGTAGCCAGTCATACCGTGGTAGGAAGGGAAGTGGCATGATTTGTGTAAAAGCCAAAGAAGCAAAAATAACGACAGGAAACAAACATGATAGTGCCTGCTCCCAACCAAAACGAACAAGTTGCTTTAGTCCTCTCATGATTTATGCCTCCTAAGGATTTTTCTGATGAAATGAAAGTCCTATTTAGTTGGTCTCTTCATCACTTCGGTATTCTAATACATCTCCGGGTTGACATTCTAAAGCCTTACAAATCGCTTCTAAAGTTGATAATCGAATCGCTTTTGCCTTACCGTTTTTCAATATCGAAAGGTTAGCCATCGTTATGCCAACCCTCTCAGAAAGTTCTGTCACACTCATTTTCCTTTTAGCCAACATCACATCAATATTAATTATAATTGCCATTGTTTTCACCTCAGACTATTAAGTCATTTTCTGATTTTATATCGATGGCTTCTTGTAAAAGCCTTTGAAGAACAGCAGAAAAGACTGCAATGACCATTGAAGCAAAGACAGGAACCATTCCAACTATAATAAGTCCTGGTGCATCGTCTAACTCTGCTACGAGAAAAACAAACGGGATCATTACCACATACAAGGTACTGATTGTGATTGCACAGTATTTTATTTTCTTTAAGGCTCTTACAGAAACTTTAGAGAAAGCTTTGTTCTTGTCAATGTAACTTAGAAGTCGAAACGCCTGATACAACGCAATAAAAAATGGGATCACTGATACATACATAATAATTACAATCGGATATAGGATATGGGCATAATCTGGATTTACAGGATTATTAGCTAACGAAATTAAGCCCCATATACATATAGCAAGAACTGGTATTGCCATAAAAAAAACAGCTATTTTTAAAAATATTGTTGTTCCTTGTCTCATAAAAGCACCTCTTCTATTTATTTTCAATTTGATTTTACCACCTTATTTATCGTTTTTCAATAAACTTTTATTATTTATTGTTCATTATTTATTGTTAACATTAGAAAAAAGCATTCCTTCCAACGAAGAAATGCTTTTAACGTTAACTATTTTATTATGGTGCACCGTTTATTTTTGTTTATATGAATTCATAGATAACCCAATACTATTCATCAGTCTATTAGACATAGATAAATAACAGTGCTTTTTCATTGCTTTCTCCTTTTTATTGTAAGAAGAAGGAGCAGTTTAAAAAAGACGTTTGATCTCGACTTAACCACAAATCATAGCTTCCTCGTTCAAGTTGTGAATGGAACTGGAATTCAAACCGACCCTCTTTCAATAAAATGAAAAGAAACTTCATCATTCGATAATTCCTCGTTTATTGCTTGAAGGAAAAGGTTTTTGCCCATTTCTACAAGCGGAATATCAATAGTTGTAATCTCCATCATTTTAGCTATTGGTTCATTATCAAAACCAATAATAGCAAGTTTGTCAGGTATTGATATCTCCTGCTTTTGGCAATAGGTCACAATTCCTGCTGCTACTTGGTCACTTGTAACCAATAATGCTGAGGGAGGATTTTTCATCATATTAAGTTGCTTTATGACTTTTTCTCCATCTTCAAAATAGAGACACTGATCAATTATATATTCAGGTTGATAGGATAGACTGTATTTTTTATGGAAGTCTCGATAGGCAAGTTCACGATGTTGACTATTGGTTCCTGATTTTCGGGCTATACAATAACCAATATTTTTGTGACCTTTTTGATACAAATATTCTAATGCTTTAATGAAAATGATATATTGATTTACGAAAGTTGATGATACCTGTTTCCCCTTTACATCTTCACATAATACTATGGGACCAAAGGGTAAATACTCTTGAATGGTTGACCAGTCGCAAGCCCTTGAGCAAATGATTAATGAATCAATCTGCTTCTGTTTTAACATTTGTAATGCTTCCAATTCCATCCTTTCCTTGTAATCGGTTTGAAATAAAACCAGCTTATAGTTATTATCCAATGCTTGTTTGGCAATGCCCTTTAATAATAAAGCAAAATAGGGAGTATCCGAGAAAGGGAGAACGACCCCAATCATCTGAGTTTTTCCCTTACTTAAATGAACGGCATTTATATTCTGGTGATAATTACTAACTTTTATAGCCTCTAATACGGAATTCCTTTTTTCTTCACGTACATACGGATGATTGTTTAATACACGAGATACAGTGGTGACCGAAACTCCAGCCATTTTTGCTAGATCTTTAATATTTGTCATTCTCTCACCTTGTTGAATTCATTTGTACAAATTTATTTACTGTGATACAAAAGTTGTTTCCAATTATTCTACCATTTTAATCAATGAAATAATCTTCGAAGGATTGAATTGTTCTTACTTCTAACGATTGTCCAGAAGATTTCAAACAAAAATAAGTTGAAATGTAAATAAAAAAGCAAAGTATAATTAATGGTAACATAAAATACTCTCCTCGCTTTCTGTTATTTGTTCTAAGTGTAAATTATGAAACGCGTTTCAGGTCAATCCCAAAATTACGTTTATTAAACGAGAGAAATAGGACCGTTATTAAATGGTCCTTAGTTAACGATGGCATAATAGATATGACTTTTTAACCGCTTTATTTTAAGTTTTATAACCGTAATGTATATACAGCCCGGTCGTTTGATAATAGAAACAAAAAAGAGCGTCAATCCTTGTTGGATTAACACTCTTGATGGAGCTATTTTTTAACATCTTACATATTTACGTTTAAAACCAAGCCTTCCCTTATCCATTTCTTTTTGGATACTTTCGGAAGCATTGAGGAAACTGCTTTTTTTCTTGTCGCGTTGGACTTCTACTATACCTACTGCCCTTGCTGTCTCTATTGCCTTTTCATTAAGCGGAGAATATGAAATCCCCACGGTATTTAGAAAATTATTCATAGCTGATTTCGTTCGTTCTGGAGAATCGTGAATCGTATTTTTCACAAGATCAAGCATATTTGAAATCTTGCTTTCTGAAAATTCTTCGTCTTTACGATTCCCTAAAAGCCAGCAGTAGCAACTCCAGCCCGCTGACATTCTCAGCTCTTCCCCGCTTGCGATCCATTTGTCAGCAACGTCTTGTGCAATAGGTGACTCTGATAAAGTTACTGCCACAACATAATCGGACAACATATAAAAATACGCCGCATCCAGCCAACGATCAAAATCCGATTCAGTCATTGCTTTTGGGTCTGCAATAATACCTGCAAAGTACATTGCATCATAGTTACCTGTGGCATAAAGCTCTTCAGCTAAAGGTTGATTTATTTTTATTTTCTTAGCAATTGGTTTCATAGCGCCTGTAGCCACACCAAAAAGCGGTTCGTGCGCACCATTAGATATGTATATTTTTTTCATTCGTTCTTTACCGAGAGCTTCAAGCTCCTGGATCACTGTTTCAAAATCCATTGTTTTGCACTTCCTTCCTACTAGTAATACTCATTTCATTATAAACCAGAAACAATTTTATAACTAAACTTATAGAAGGGGGAGCTTCAAGAAAATGCGGATTTACAACGTTTAGGAAATCCAAATATAAAAAAGCTTTATTCTTGGTGTTACTGACATCAAGAATAAAGCTTAATCCCTTCACGTTGTCACATACCAATAAGATCTCTTTCTAATTAGTTAACGCCAGCCATTGCCGTAATCAAGAATTGGCTATATGGATTATCTTCTGATAAATCGGGCCATGTATCTTTTAATGATTTTATGCTTGTCTTTTTGCGCCGTATGTTATCGATCAATTCAAATAGATCTTGTGTACTACGAGTGATTCGAGTTAAGTCTGTAACATACATGATGTCATCTTTCTGTAAATCCTCTAACATTTTTTGAAGTTTCTCACGATTCCTTATTGCTCCTGAAACTTTATCTTTATATCTAATATCCATTCCGATCTCGTTCAGCGGCTGAAATTGCCTTGAAGGATTCTGGCTAGCGAACTGACGAAAATAACCGATTTTTCACAAAAATATCACCTCGTTTTTGAGACAAGTCTTATGAGACACTGTTAACTATGAATGTACCAGTACAGTCTACTACACTTTTTCCAAATGGGACTTAGAAATCATTAACAAGCGAAGGAGAGAGGAAAATTGTTTAGGGTTTGCTATTCAATTAGCTGTTTTTCGGTATCCCGGTTGGCTATACACATAAAGGAACCATCGGGGGCAACCTTCACCCCGAAACATTTCTAAGAGTAATAGAACGACTCGAATACATACGAGGAATGGATTTAGAACGGTACAAATTAGTCATTTACATCTCAATCACCTGTTATAGCTATCTCGCTTGGTAGGACCCCTATAAGAGATTAATATGATACAACCAATTTGGAATGGGGCATTTATTATTAGCATTAAATTTTTATAATCATTCGTTCCTCCATCATCTAACGGTAGCTCATGATGAACCTAATAAAGGTGCCTTTGACCCAGTATAGTCATACTTTACTACACGGGGGCAGGCACCGCTTTTTAATAAATATAGGCTTTCAAGATGGGTTCCATCTCACAGGTGATCAGTTCCCCATTTCAATTTAGCTGTCTATGAAAATTTAAACCCTTAGAGAACCACGGAACCCTCTGGCACCATAGTAAGAGTCCGCACCGTTGTGATACGTGAAGACGTGCCCAAAGCGAAAATCGCAAAAAAGGGCACCGCCGAGTTCTCTAATATCAGAGGGGGTTTGCACCCAGCTCGACGTTTTTAGATCGAAAGTTCCAAGTTTCTGCAGCTCTCGGTATTGTTCTTCTGTTAATAGTTCAATGCCCATGGCAGTTGCCATATCAATAACGTTATTTTCTGGTTTGTGTTTTTTCCTTGATTCGAGCGCTTCAAGATCGTAACAAACACTTCTCCGACCTTTAGGGCTTTCCGCTGAACAATCATAAAAAATGTGTTCGTCCTTACTTTTATCATGGCCAACAACATCCGGTTCACCGCCAGTTCCTTCCATTTCATTGAGCGACCACAGTTTTTCAGGATTAGCTTCGAGTTTAGCTTGTACTTTAGCCCAGTCAATATCTTTATGGCGGTTCATGTTTTTCTCAAAACGGGCTTTTAAAGTTTTAAATAGTTCTTCACGTTGTTCTAGTGACAACTCTTTATTTTTCTTTGTCATATTCGTTTCCCCCTATTGTTTTAACTCATAATGTTTAAGGACTAACCTTCTCTTTCACACAATAAGTACAAAGCGATGACATAGCTAAATTACATTACATCATCGCTAACAAAAAACCTTAAAACATAAAAATGATTATAACAAAGATTAGAATTTCAATAAAATATCTATCATTCTGTAAGGTATTCAGCCATTACAATAATTCGATATACCCTTCTGTTCCATGCACGCGAATTCGTTGTCCGTCTTTTATGATTTTAGTAGCATTTTCCACTCCAACAACTGCTGGTAAGCCATATTCACGTGCGATAACAGCTCCATGGGTCATAAGTCCACCAACTTCGGTGACCAGGCCTTTTATGGATACAAACAACGGTGTCCAGCTAGGGTCAGTAAAAGCTGTGACTAAGATATCTCCATCTTCTAGATTTGCCTCTTCCATGTTTAAGATAACACGTGCTCTCCCCTCTATAGCTCCGGAAGATACAGGTAGACCTACAATCGCTTCGGCTGGGAGATTTTCACGTTTGTATTTACCTGCGATGATTTCACCATCAGATGTAATCACACGTGGGGGCGTTAGTTTTTCATATAATTTGTATTCGTCTTTTCTTTTGCTGATGAGTTGGTCATCCAATTTATTAGTCCGTACGACTTCGTGAAGTTCTTCAAAAGTGAGATAGTAAATATCATCTTTCTCATGAAGAACGTTAGCTTGGACGAGTCGTTCGGCTTCTTTCAGTAAAGCCTGCTTATAAACGAAGTAGCGATGAATCATGCCGTATTTTGGATATTCACGATAGCCGATGAAATTCCGGATTAGGTCGATCATTTGTTTTGTTTCTTTGGCTTTTTGTTCTCCATCCGGTAATTGCTTCAATCGACCTAGTAACTCTTGTTCTTCTTTCAAAGCAACACGCAGCCCCTCCTCAAATTTTGGATTACTGGCATTGGGCTCAAAGTTTTTTATATTACTGAGAATCATCGGTACAAGCGTCGTTGGTTTTTCGCTCCAACGTGTTCTTGTTATATCGATTTCACCCGCACATCGCATTCCGTATTTATTGAGGTAATCTTTTATTGCTTCTTGAGCTTCCAGTCCACCATCATACATAACCAGTTCATCCAAAAAGGTATCATCTTTTACTTGTTGTAAATAATTGATTACTTCTGGATATGGACGAATCACGTCTGCTACGTCCATTAGATCCAGACCCATTTTCGACGTAATATTGTTAGGTACAGATTGAGAAAGCGTGTCTGCCACGTTCGTTTCACCTAACCACTTCTTCATTTTATCATTGATCCATGATGAAGCATTCATAGCAGCCATAATCACAACCGAACTTTGAGGGTCAAATAAAATCTTCTTTAATACCTGGATATCATCTAAAATAAAATCAAATAAATCAGATCCTGTTTTCGTTTGGATGTTATGCTTTAACTCTTCTATCGAAGTTTGACTTTTCTTAATCAAATCAGAAACGATTGTGGGATTGTTTTCGATTTGTGCTTGAAAATCTGTATCTTTTCCACTGGGACTCGGTGCTTTTTCATCGTTTGGTATCGATTTAATAAAGTCTCCTCGCTCAATTATCGTTATAAGTGCGTCTTTTATGAGCGGATCAGATTGTCCCAGGGTATTTATTAACATGTCTCTGCTAACAGGTGAAGCCAGATTATGTGTGATATCAACAAACAACCTTCCACCAGCTTTACGCATTGGGGCAGGCGTCGTTAACAGGAAAAAAGACAATCCTAATGGTTTCATGGAATCGGTCATCATTTGTTGATGACCAACGGATACATAGACGTGATTTTCTTGATCATTCGCTTCAGGAATGGGGTATAAAGTAGTGATTGGACGACTCTGGACAATATAAAATGTATCATCAACCAAACACCATTCAATATCTTGTGGGCAACCAAAATTAGCTTCAATCTGCCTTCCGATGCGTGATAGGTGTAAAATTTGTTGTTCATTTAGAGTTTGAATCTTTTGCTGATCAGGAGCGATCTGTTTTGTCTCAGTACCGCCTTCTTTTAGTCCATAGATCGCTATTTTTTTGGTTGCTATCATCTTGTCGACGATTTTATCTTCCTGTACTTTATAACAATCGGGAGAGACCAAGCCAGAGACCACTGCTTCTCCAAGTCCAAAACTGGCATCGATTGATAGCAGTTTTCGGTTAGACGTAACCGGATCAGCGGTAAATAAAACCCCTGAAGCCTGTGGGAAAACCATTCTTTGTATGATAACGGATAAATAAACTTGTCTGTGGTCAAATCTATTTTTCATTCGGTAGATAATCGCACGATCCGTAAATAGGGAAGCCCAGCATTTGCTGATATGCTGTAAGATTGCTTCTTTTCCAATAATATTTAAATAGGTATCTTGTTGACCAGCAAAAGATGCTTGTGGTAAATCTTCAGCAGTCGCACTAGAGCGCACTGCATATGCATGTTCATCACCAAACTGGGAGAGATAATGATCAACTGCACCCGCAACATCGGAAGGAATGGCTACTTCGATAATGAGTTGTCGAATCTTCCTACTGATTTCACTAATTTGATCTCGATCCTCTACTTTTAGCTTTGTTAGTTGATCCAACAATGCTTGAAACGTTTCGTTTTGTTCGATGGCTTTTTGATATCCTACTGTTGTAACACAAAATCCTTCTGGTACCTGTATTCCTTGAATTTTTGATAATTCCCCTAAATTTAACCCTTTTCCGCCAACGAGCAAAAGCTGTGTTTTTTCCATTTCCTGAAAATCGAGAACTAAAGAACTCATATTATATCTCTCCCTCTCAACAATTCTAATTAAAGTTCTATTGTATTTTAGCAGTAGCAAATGAGAATAAATAGTCTATTTTGACCGTTTTTTATATGCTATAATTAAACTAGGAAGAGAATACAGGAACCTGATAACCCGATTTATCCCCTCAAAAGTAACTCATATATCTTTAACTTTTGTCATTTTATATAGCATAGGTGTAGTCGATAAAACTATGTATAGTCATTAGTGTCTATACAGCTTTTTAGTATTGAATAAAAGGGGAAATAAACATAAAGTTTCAAAAAATCAATGCCAACCGTTAATTCGTACTATTTTTGATACAGCAAGAGTAGGAAAGGAAATCAAAATAGTACGAATAACCACTGATGTTTTTAAACCTCCGCTTTTTTCTTTTTTTCTACTATCCATAGATTCAGAAGGATGACCACAAACATTAATAGAAAAGAGGCCACGCTAATCATAAGGATTGTTTCATCACTCCAGCTCGTAAATCGCGTAAAAACATCTGGAATAAAAAGAAGAGCTGGTAGCCAAATGGGAACCCACGCTTTACTCCAAATCGCTGTTGAAATAAAAATACAACTGCAAATCACAATGACAAAAACATCTGTTTTCCTATCACCTATATAAAACGGTTCAACCACAAAATGACTTACCAGCAATATGAGAATTGCTGTAAATGTTACTAACGAACTGGCGATCATTCCCCCAATAAAAAACCTCTTCTTTGAATATTGCTTCCTACCAGCTTGCTGTAAAAAGTAAACGTAAATGACAAGCCCCAACACAGCTATAATAGGTAACCCAACAACCTGTATGATGTTTAATTCAAACTCCCCTCTTATAGCAGGTCCCATCAGGAAATAGGCAATGACCCCCAGAATATAGATTGGAAGGTGTTTTATTAGATGTTTATAATCCGTCTTCATTTCCTTTTTTAGTGATGCCATATATTGTTCTGGTGTACGATCAATCATATCATCTATGCTTCTCCCACTTTTCTCCGCTTCCATGAGATGATCCTTTAATTCCTCTATCAATTCCTTAATTTCTCGTTCATTTTTCCCTGACATCATCAAGTACATTCTAAGATTATCTATAAATGCCTCACTTTTCGTTGAAAGCATATTCTTACCTCCTATCCCTTGGCTTACACACCTTTTATTTTTTTACTCACATACATGGCTAACAAAAGTACGCCCCCAACAAGTAAAGATGCCCACCAAGAAAAGTCATATGACGGTCCTATTTCAGGTAGAAATTTAACTACAACCATTACAGCAGCCATTCCTATTGCACCAACAAGGCCTGCTTTGATTGTATCTTTACGTGTATTGCGTTTTTCTTTGAACAATGAGCGTTCTACAAGCTTTAGGATATATACAATCGTTAAAATGACAAAGACGGCAATGACAAGTGCAATCCATAACACGGAAAACGGGTAAACCGTTGTTTTCACTTCAGTAAATTGTGATATGACAAGGAGGAGAACACCTCTAATGATTAATACCCAGCTGACAATATCCCCAATGATTCCTCCTAGAAATGGAATAAGCTCTCGTTTTTCCTCCTTTGGGAGATGATCAATAATTTCATCTGCAAAGCTCCTTGGGTCATCACCAAATATGTCTTTCGCGTTTTTACCAGCATGTTGTGCATCAAGTAAATGATCGAGCATTTCCATCAATACCTCTTCAGATTTCTGCTCTGAAAGGGTAAATTTGAGTCGAATGTAAATGAGCAAATCACTATAATATGCTTCATTTTCTTGAGTTAATAATTCTCTTTTTTGATTGTTTTCTTCAATTAATTTTCTGGCGTTCATCATTCTCTCCCCCTTGTCATTAACTTGTTTACCGGCCGCGAGATTTGCTCCCATTCTTCGGTAATGACCTCTAACGTTTCCTGCCCTACTTCTGTCAAAAAATAATATTTCCGATTTGGTCCTGATTCAGAAGGTCGCATTTCTCCCCGAATAAGTCCATTCTTTTGGAGCCGTAATAAAATTGGGTAAATGGTTCCTTCACTCACATCGGCTAACCCGATATTCATCAGCTTTTGTGAAAGTTCATAGCCATAGACAGGCTCCTTTTCAATCACAGCCAATACACACCCGTCTAATATTCCTTTTAACAATTGGCTTCTTATTGACATTTTCATTATCCTTTCTTCACTAACATGTTATACAAGATAGCGAACAATAAAAAATAAGGTTCTCCTTAGGTACTTGGTAAAACAAGATATCTCTTTAAAAAACTTCTATCTTGTTATACATGGTAGTTGTTTTTAGTGTAAATATTTTTCAATTTTTTGTCAATAGGCTTTTTTCTGTTAATACCCAGTAGCTTGTTATACCCAGCTAAACTTCTCATATGAAGATAGCTGGGTTCTATTAGTTGGTGGTGAAAAATAGCACTTAAAATTAGTGCAAATTATTGTCCAAAGTGACGGATAGGTAAACATTTTTGAAATGACTTTGTTAAAGAATAGGCATAACTCGGTGACACTGTTCTTTAATTGATATTTACTGATGACTTCATTGATAACTTTAGGTGTTTTATTATGTTTTTTAATCAACTAGTAACTCCAGATAATATTTATCATTTTCTTCTATTCCCCTTAAAAATTCTTCAAAAGAAGTCGCAATTTGAATATCATAATAGTAAACCGGACTGCTATTATTTTCATTCAATTCGATTGACATTAAAGCTGATTCACTACCTTCAAAAAATATTAGTTTGTCACTTTCAAATTCATCATAGATTTCTATGTCGGGATAGAACTCAAAATCATTCATTCTTAACCGAAAATCTCTTACTGAATAAGGGTCCATGATACGATTAATATTAAACTCTGAACCTTTAATAAACCCGTAGCCAATCTCTATATAAAAATTAACTAACACCTCAGGAAATTTTAAATCGAGTTCCTTCTCAACCTCCTTTATTTCGTTTTCAGCCACTGGATTAAAACAATTTTCTTGGTTTGCCTTAATAAATTCATAGCTCATTATTTTTTACCTCCTTTAATTTCCTGTAAGCCCACCCTGTCTATTTCAAATACTTCTTCATTTAATTTGGCTCCACTAATTCCTTCTTCTCTGAAAATATGTATCAAATTCAAGCCTTGTTCCTTACAGGGGTAGCGTCAGGAAAATGCGGATTTACAACGATAAGGAAATTCCAAATTAAAAAGCCCAACTTCTCTACAAATCAAAATAGAGAAATAGAGCTTTTCAGTTACTTCATTTATTTATTGAATTCATTAACTGGAAGAAGTATTCAGGTTTATGAGTCTTATTTAGGTTATACCATGAATGTAATGTATCTGGTGTAAATACATCTATTTTTTTCAGTACCTCCATTGCAAATTCCAGAGGAGCTATTCCTGATGCAGTAACTAAATTCGCATCAGATACCGCAGATCCCAACTCATAGAACTTTTCTCCTTTATAGTTAGGACATACCATTTTAGTATATTCTAAGTTATTACTTGTATGTTTTCTAGTATCTAAGTATCCCATATTCGCGAGTCCCTCAGTTGCACCACAAATTGCAGCAACAAAAGTGCCCAGCTTTAATGCTTGACCAATTCTTTCCAAGATAGGTTGATGAATTTCTTCACTCCAAGTAGTCCCTCCTGGTAAAATTAAAAGATCTTTACTCACAAGAGTACATTCATCAAGGGAAATATCTGGTTTTATGCTCAGTCCTCCCATAGTAGTAATCATTTCTTTATTAGCTCCTACTGTAATGACTTTTAAAGGTGCTAAATCTTTTTTGAAATATCTTCCTGAGTTTAGTTCAGCAATTAAATATCCATATTCCCAGTCCGACATTGTATTAAATACATATAGAAAAACTTTTTTTGTTTGCATCCAATAACACTCCAATCACAATTGATATAGCTATTATAATATAACTTCCCTGACAGATAACGTCAGGGAAGTTATCATACTTGATGAAATTTTATTAATTCTGACAGAACTTCAATGAGTCTTTTCTTAAGACTTATTGGCTCAATAACTTTAATAGATTTATTGTAGGGTAAAAGCAAATAAGGTACATATGTATGTATCATATCTTTTTCAAGAAGAAAAACTGCTTGATTTGAAGTCCGTTCTTGTAAATAATGTCCTAAAAACCAATGTTGGCAAATATCAGCCAATACACTTTTATCCCCATTAATAACCAAAGAAATAATCCCTTCCTTATCTTCTATAGTTGGAAGAAGACTTTTTATAAAAAAGTCACGTGCTGAAAAATTTTCTGGCCGGTTAAACTTATTTTCGGTTAGCATTAGACTTTCAATTCGATCTACTCTAAAACTACGGATATCATTCCTAAGATGACAAAATCCAATCACATACCACTTATTATTCCAATAGATAATTCTGTACGGATCGACCAATCTATAATTTAATTGCTTTTCGCCACTTTTATGGTAAAGAATTTTTACTGAGTACCCGTCAGCTACGGCCTGCTCCAACTCCTTCAAAAAAGGTTCTATAGAGAGTGAACTTAATCGACTTATTACTTCAAGACTAGTTAAATGTTGGTTTATCTTTGTTTCCTGCTCTTGATTTGAGTATTTACTTAGTTTTGAAATGGCTCTATTTAGTGCTTCACCTCCATAATATCCGGCTTCTTCTGCAAAAACAGCAGCGTGAAATAGTGAAGTTTGCTCCTCAAAATCAAAAAAAAGAGGAGCCTCAATAAAATTGTTCATTAAAGTGTATCCACCGTTATGTCCTGGTTCTGAAATTATAGGTACGCCACTTGTTGAAATTGTATCAATATAACGATACACAGTCCTTATATTCATCTCTAACCTTTCTGAAATTTGTTTTGCAGTAATTTTTTCACCTGAACGAAGCATCCATAGAATTGCTAACATATTGTCAATTTTAGGCATATAATTCCACCTCTATATGAAATTTATTTTCTATTATATATTTCCGATTTTTGGTATAACTCATCAACTGTTCCTTTCCGATAGCTTTCTATATAATGAGGCCCTAGACACATTTGTAATTTCACAAATTTGATTTACAGTCATATCTCCCTCTTCATAAAGCTTTACTGCATAATTCATTCCTGTATGATTTTTATGGTACTTCTTTAACCGACCTTTAAACTTTCCTTCTTTCTTAGCCAGATCAATTCCTTCACGCTGCCGCATACGGATAAGATCACGTTCTAATTGGTTCCACCCGCCATAACCGTAATTAAGAATTGGCTGTAGGGATTATCTTCTGATAAATCTTGCCATGTATCTTTTAAGGATTTTAAATTTGCCTTTTTACTCCGTATGTTATCGATTAATTCAAATAAATCTTGTGTACTACGAGTAATCCGAGTTAAGTCCGTAACATAAATGATGTCACCTTCTTGTATATCCTCTAACATTTTTTGAAGTTGCTCACGTTCTTTTGTTGCTCCGGAAACTTTTTCTTCAAAAATAATATCCATTCCGATTTCGTTCAGTTGCTGAAATTGCCTTGAAGGATTCTGGCTAATTGAACTGACACGTATATAACCGATTTATCGCAAAATATCACCTCATTTTTGAGACAAGTCTTATTAGACGCTCTTAACTATGATTTTATCAGTCTCCTACACTTGTATCAGTAGAGTACACTCTATTGATACATAATTGAACTAATTAACTGAATAATTACAGAAATGAGATGATACTGTATGAAATTTGCGAGAGGTAGAGAATTGCTTACACCAGAACAGCGGCTGGCCCTTATGCAAATTCCTGAAGATGAGTGGGTGCTAGGAACCTACTACACTTTTTCCAAACGAGATTTAGAAATTATAAATAAACGATATTCGATATTAACCGTCTATTTATTACATCTTACTCATGAGTTAACGGATAAAGCTTTCGAAATTCATGACAGACAAATATTAGATGGACCATTCATGCTAAAACCTAGGTTATCATAATAATCTGAATTTAGTAGTCTATTAACGCCGTCTCTAACCCCATTAGCAAAAATAGTACCACCGCTTACTTCGTCACTTACAAATTCTCTTGTTTCTACTTTGAATCCTTTAATAATCTCATTCTTTTTACCATCTTTTATTTTTATATCGTTAGCTACACCTTGTAATGATCCTCTACCATCAATAGTAAGTTTTGACATACTTGGCTTAGGTTTGGTAACTCCACCAACCACTGTGCCCGCTCCGCCTGTTAGTATACTTGCCATACCGAGGCTGCTATACCAGTGCTCTTTTGAGAAACTTTCCTCTGGGTTTATTGCTCCGTTTCCCAGATCTAATGTGCCATTGCTTAGGTAATTCACAAAATCATAAGGAGAGTTCATCGCGACATTAACTCGATTTTCCATGCCTTGGTAGGAGGCTTTTGCTCCATCGAAGGCTCCTAAGGTCAGATAATTTCCGAAGTCGTACATTGAATTGAGTTTGTTTTCATTTCGATTATCTAGGCTGTCAAGAAATCATTGCCCATTTCTTTGAAACTATTCATTGATTTTTCAGAGGTTATTAGTCTTCAATTTCTTTCGACTAATGATTCGGATACACCAACACCCATAAAGTATATTCACTGTCTAATTGATGACCACTCCTAGCAAAAAAACCTTGAAGGGCATCTAGCCATTCAAGGTGGTGGAAATCACTTTAAGTAATCCAATATTGAATATACACTTTTTACAAACTAACTTGGTTTTTTATAGTGTCCATTATTGGGTTTTAGTGTACCCTGCATCAATACTTCGTATATTTAAAAGATTATCCCGATATAGTTATTGTTCTTATTTTTATAATGACATTCCTTTATACAACTCTATAATGGTTCCATCTGCCACTGCTTTTTCTTTAATCATTCTTTTTTGATGTGCAGTTAAATTATCTACACCTGGAAAGGATTTACTCCATGACCATTAAAAAAAGCACTCGTCACCTAACCAACAAAAATTCAAAATACTACATACTTCCCTAGTTTCTTAGTCTAGTAATTTATCTAGAAAAAATCCTACCTCTTGCACTCTCAACTGTTACTATATTCCAACATTTACTCGATTTATGTCCAATACGTATGATATCTTTTTCTCACTCATCTTTTTAAGTAGATACTCATGACCTTTTTCCAATGCAAGATTTCTTTCTTCTTCATAAATTGGAACGAGTTTATAAATCTGTATGTTTCCCTGTTTAGTATAAACGTTATTTAACCCATATTCTTTGGGACGACATACCATTATGCATGATAACTTTGTATTTGATGCAAATGGCTGAGGGGGTTCTCCATTTGGAAGAATAACCCCTTCCTCAAGCCATCCATCATAAATATGTGGAATATGAGCCACTTTCCTTAACCATCCAAAAGGCCAATAATTATTTTGATCTTTCATTTTATCTTTCTCAACTATCCAACTTGAAGGTAATTTTAATAACAACTCTGCATATTTAAAAACACTTTCTTTATCTGAATAGTCCATAGGTTCATCACTCATACCTGTAGTTACGAGAGTTACGAAATCTTTATTCATTGTTGGAGGAATTAAATGAATATTGACCGACACTTTACTACCAGGAACAGTTTCACTTATAGTGTTTTTGATAGGGCCAAAGTATTTAGCCACATGCTCTAAAATCTCAGTATGATGGTCTTTATTATTATCGTTTGTTTCAGTTGCAGTAGTAGAAAACTCTTTTTGATTTTCTAACAACTTAACGATTTCTTCTTGCCCTTGTTCCCTAGCAAAAGTTAATGCGTCCATATCTTTTTGAGATTCACCACTATATTTAACATCAGTATCTATACCACTTTCAATTAATAGTTTTGCTATATCAACATGCTCATTACTAATTGTACCAAACAAAGGATTTCTCTCTGGTTCGCTTACGTCCATATCAGCACCACAAGATAATAAATATCTTACTATATCAATATGTCCTGCAGAAGCAGCTTCGTTCAATGCTCCACCACCGTATACTCCGCCTAGAACATTAATATTTGAACCAAGTTCTATTAGTTTTTTGACAATATCCAACTCTCCTCTAGAAGCAGCAACATGAAGCCACGTACCAAAAGGAGTCATCATATTTAAAAGTTCAGCATTAGAGTCGATTAATTCAACTACTTTTTCAATATGACCTTTTTTTATAGCAGACCGAATTTCTTTTGCAACATGTTTATTATCCATCTCTTAACTATTTCCTCCTTTTTGCAATATCATCAAGTTTATTAAGCATTTCCACCATATCGTCTCTGTCTCCACCAGCATCCCTTACTTTTTTAATGTTATCAACAACATTTCTAAGTGCTTCAATCCCATGTTGACCTTTAACTCTATTTGGTGCCCAAACCAGGTTATCGAGTCCCCAAATAGGGTCAATGTCATATTCTCTTAATACTTCTTGACCTTCCTTTACTAGTTCCTTTTGAGCTTCCCCATTTCCTTTCTTAATGGATAGGTTACATTTAGTTGGACAGATAAGATAAGATAAGGGGCTGTAAACTCAGACTATTAATATAAGGAGCGTGGCTACTATCCACGTCAACGTCGAACTTTTACACCCGAGTTTAAACTGCAATTAGTGAAGCTTTATGAAAATGGCAAATCTCGTACGGACATTGCCAGAGAATATGATATTACACCTTCAGCTTTAGATCGTTGGATTAAAAATCATCAGGAAACATGTTCGTTCTCAGCGAAGGACAATCGGACATAAGAAGAAAATGAATTGGCTTGTTTACGTAAAGAAAACCCACGTTTACTGATGGAGAATGATATTTTAAAGCAAGCAGCGCTGATCATGGGACGAAAATAGATGTGATTCGAAATAATGCTCACAAATATTTAGTATCAGCAATGTGTGACGTCCTTGATATTCCAAAAATATAAAGAGCTTTTAAAAGAAATTGGCCAAATATTTAAAGAAAGTCGTAACAATTATGGTACACGCAAAATTAAGAAAGAATTAGCGAAGTTACCGGAACCAAAGCAAGTTTCACGTCGCCGAATAGGTCGATTAATGAAAGAATTGGGAATTGTTTCAACTTACACAGTGGCACAATTTAAACCCCACAAATCAACATGTAATGAAGCACCTGTGAAGAACGAATTACAACGTCAGTTTAAGCAAGACGAACAAATCGCTGTTATCGTGAGCGATTTAACATACGTACTTGTCGGAAAAAAGTGGCATTATGTATGCATGTTTGTCGATCTTTTTAATCGCGAAATCATTGGTTATAGTGCAGGTAGAAATAAGACAACAGAGCTTGTGTATCAAGCAATCGCCAGTATTCAAACAAATCTGAATGACGTGAAAATGTTTCATACAGACCGTGGTAAAGAGTTTGATAATAAACTAATTTCAGAGGTACTCGAAACATTCAGAATCCAACGAGCCTTGAGCATGAAAGGATGTCCTTATGCAATGCCGTGGCTGAAGAAACATTTAAGGTATTTAAAACAGAATTCACTAACGGAGCTCATTTTTCTTCCCTTGAACAACTAGCTCTTGAACTTGATGATTATGTTCATTGGTTCAACAACATTCGGATTCACGGAACACTGGGCTATTAACGCCTATGGAATTCAAGCAACAGCCCTTATAATTTTTGTCCAGTTTAGTGTTGACAGTTTATCGCAACGAGCCTTGTCATTCTCGTTAGTTTTTTAGCTATTCCATACAATAACTACCCCTGCCATGTAAAATGTCATCTCGCCTATTTATCTTATTATTTTCACAAACCAAGTATTAAAGCAGAATGCCTTGATGGTACAACCATCATGAGTTATGAATTCCTTACAATTATGTTATAAGTTCTCCAAAGCAATAATCACTCACAAAAAAAGCATCTGTTGCCTTTAGACAATCAAATGCTTTAAAAATCATTGTACAATTTATTTGAGTATCTCTAAAAATTCAGTAAAGTTATCTGCAATTTTATAAAATACAGGGTCAAACTCACCTGCTTCTTCATGTGACCAGACACACACTGCAGGATTCTCTTTATTAACTCTAAAATCCAAACATACAAAATCACCTGCGAAAACAGCCGATATTGGCAATACTTCTGCACCTAGTAAATCTTCATTATTAGTTAATCTTTCCCCTATTTGTGAAAATACAACATCAACATCATAGATACCATTAGGATTATTTTCAATGTCATCCAACATACATAAAAACCTTTCAATCACATAAATACGACTGTTACATTCAAAGGTAGCATCTTCTACCTCTGCTCCGTTATTTTTTTTTAAGAAATTCAAGTATGATTCAGGTAACTTTAGTCTCCAAAACTTTTCATGTTTCTTAATCAAATCTTCTGAAGGTAATGGTTTTACAATAGTATCCTGTTTTATTATCATATTATTACCCCTTCCTTTAGTTTAATTATCTTGGAGCATCAGCCCACATTCCATGTGACCTTCCACCATTGTGTATGGTAATATTGTGTATTCCAAAAGGGACTAATTCCATCTTACCTGGTATTTCTGTGTGATGCCAAGTCATACCTTATGGTCGTCCACCTATTGCTTTATCAAGCCATTTAAATTGTTCTTCGTCTGGTAATAACCATAGCTTTTCTGGTAATTGCTTAGTATCAACAACAAGCCCAACACTTTTAAAATCAGCATACCCATATCTCATTCCTTCTACTTTAGTAACTTTCACATCAGGAATCAAACCATCAGCCATTGCTTTTTCTTTAATCAATCTTTTTTGACGAGCAGTTAAATTATCAGCACCTGGAAAGGATTTATTCCATGACCATGTCGTATTTGAGATAATTTTCTCTTGGTACAACTTTGCATAGTCTTCAATGACTTCATCAAATTTCTTATTGCCATATATAAAATCATCAATATTTCTTAAATTAGTTTCACTAACTCCTTACCTTTAACCGTAGCCTTACCACCATTACCTCTTAAAGAAAACTTACTCAAAACACCATCTATCTTATCCTGAATTACCTTAGGATTAAATACATTCCA
The DNA here is from genome assembly GCF_059758525.1 of Metabacillus sp. GQ13. Taxonomy (NCBI): domain Bacteria; kingdom Bacillati; phylum Bacillota; class Bacilli; order Caryophanales; family Bacillaceae; genus Metabacillus; species Metabacillus sp. GQ13. Next base: position 251,313 of record NZ_JCAXET010000004.1, on the reverse strand, counting down.
AGGATTAGATGGACCATTCATGCTAAGACCTAGCTTTTCATAATAATTTGAATTTAGTAGTCATTAACACCGTCTCTAACCCCATTAGCAAAAATAGTACCACCACTTACTACGTCACTTACAAATTCTCTCGTTTCTACTTTAAAACCTTCAATAACCTCATTTTTTTCACCATCATTTATTTTTATATTATCGGCTAGACCTTGTAAAGATCCTTTACCACCATTATCAAGTTTTGACATACTAGGCTTAGGCTTGGTAATTCCACCAACCACTGTGCCCGCCCCGCCTGTTAGTATACTTGCCATTCCGAGACTGCTATACCAGTGCTCTTTTAAGAAACTTTCTTCTGGGTTTATGGCTCCGTTTCCAAGGTCCAATGTGCCCATGCTTAGGTAATTCACAAAATCATAAGGGGAGTTCATCGCGACATTCACTCGATTTTCCATGCCCTGGTAGGAGGCTTTTGCTCCATCGAAGGCTCCTAAGGTCAGATAATTTCCGAAGTCGTACATCGAATTGAGTTTGTTTTCATTTCGATTATCTAGGCCTGTCCAGAAATCATTGCCCATTTCTTTGAAACTATTCATTGATTTTTCAAATGGATTTAGGTCTTCAAGTTCGGCTTCTGTCTTTTTGTTTGCTTGTATTTCTTCATTAGATGTTCTAAGTTCTTCTTGTCCCTTTTTGTAGGTGAGATAGTCATTCGTTTGCTGCTCCAATTGGTGTTTATATTTATAAATCTCACTATTTTTGTAAGCGTCTGTGTTGAAATGGACTGGTGAGATCGTGTTGCCTTGCCGGGATGCTTCAATTAGTTGTTGAAAAAGTTTGAAGGCATATTCTTCTTCACCTTCTGATAATATGTACTCTACTTTTAAATCATAGTCTAGTTGTTCAACTGCTTTTATTGTTTCTTTGCGTTCTTTTTCTGCTTTTTCGATTGAGTCATCAAACTTCTCTTTTGAGATTGGGTTTAAGGATATAATGTCATTAATTCTGTTAAAGATCTGTTTGAGTTCATCTTGTTGATCTGACACTCTTTCTTTATTTCTTTTTTCATGATTTGATAATTCGTTGTCGAGAAATGGGACTTGGATCGTTGTATTTCCTGATAACTCCATGTTTTCAGTTACCTGAGATGCTGTTAAAAAATGCGATGTGGCGATCGACAAGGCGTAGCCAAAGTTATTGTACTAGAAAAAGATCTTATAGGTATTAAACAGATTTCCCCTATTGTCTTTGTAATTAATTTCACCCGGTATTAGGGAGTCACAAAAAAACCTTGAAAGGATTTTCTAGTCTGAACCACATAATCGGGATTCAGCTATTAATCCAATCAAGATTTTTTCTATTAACTCAAAAAAGTTGGCAATTGATTTAACCATTCTTCAAAGTTGTCAGCTTCTTTTTCTATATTGTTTTCTTCATGTGAATAATAATAGACTCCTGTGTTGGGACACTCATTTGAAAGAACGCAAAAGTAGTCACCATTCCCAATGCTATAAAATAGAATAAATTCCTCCTTCCATCCCCCTTGTTTCATTTCATAGTCATAGGTAAATTCAATAGTATCATTTCCGTTTGTTTTACCATTGGAAACATTTAAGATGTCCCCGGGAAAAGAATATTCAGACATTAATTCGATAAAAAATCTAAATTCCTTTGGAAATTGACACCCGAACTTACGCTCTATCTTTGACCAATCACTGGCTTTAGTAATATCTAAATCCCCTAATTCTTTATCTAAAATACCTTCTAATAAATTTGCAATATCCTCTTTTGTCATTAAAGTTTCCTCCTTTAAATCCCTTCTCCTGGTAGTATATACTCTTTTCCTCTTTCTTTATAATGTTCTCTAATTTCCTTGGCTCTTTGAGAAGGAATTAACTGGGATGGTTTATCATGACGTGTATGATTTCCCCCTCCTCTATGAGTTCTTTGTTCTAATTCATCTAATATCCCGCCTTTTTTAACAGGGACTTGTTGTCTATGATGTGCTTCTATATTTTTATCACCATGTGTCATTTTAGTTGTTGGTCCTTTTCCTGACGCATTCTAATGACTTCTTCTATTGTTTTTGTCTCATATCTTACAGGTGGTAGATACATTGGTGGATCTGGATTTCGATAATTCGAAGGACTTAGTTTAGCAGATTAAAAAACCACCTTAAAAGGTCTTTAGCCCATTAAGGTGGTTTTAATTATATTTTAATACTTCATCTACAGAATTGCTAAACATGTTTGGGTCTTCACTTTTTATGTCTCTTAATAAGTTTATTATTACCTCTTTTGTCTTGTCATCTAACTTAGCTAGTACACTACCGTATATTCTTCTTACTTGTTCATGATTTAAAATTCTGTAATGTAAAACTTCCATCCATTCTCTTGCCCTATCAATAACACTAGGGACAGCTAAAGCGATTAAGTATAATCCTTCTTCAATATTTTCTTTATAGAGATGCTCTATGCCATGTACTAATCCGAACATTACTTTATATTGTTCAGTATCATCATCAAATCCCATACATAATCCTGTAATAACTGATTTATCTCCTAAACCAATGAGATTACCTAATGCTTCTTCAAATGAGGATATTTCTTTTTGAGATTGTAAAAGCCTATTTGTGTAGACTTTCTTTAATTCCGATTTCACATCCATACACTCCACCCCCACTTACTTATTAAATAATTCAGGATATAATTCTCTATTCTTTATAATCGTATTTAAAAGCCCTGCTCTTACTTCAGGTGTGTAGACACCATTCTTCATGTATATCCTTCTTGCGTCTAATATATCATGAGTAAGGGCATCACGGTAACCTAGGTTTAAATATTCTACTAATTTATTTCCACTTAAACCATAAGTATATGTTTCTCTATGCCTACTACCTACTCCTGGATGGGGCTGTTCCATATTCATACTAACTCCATCGTTCCTCTTTACTCCTGCCTGTTTCATCTTAGCAGCAGAAGGCATATGATGCGGTGTAATATTATCAAACGCTGAACCTTGTTTTGCAAGTTCCTTAAAAGTCCCTACTTTACCTTCCGTAGGTAAAAGAGGATTATCTATACCCTTACCTACAACTTTCGATACTTCCCTGACTTTCCCTACTTCACCTGCAGTATCATTCATCTTATCTAACAATTTCCCTGATTTATTAAATAAAAAGAAACTGGATAAAGCTTTTTCCTCTAATGAAGCATCATCGCTGATAATTGTTCCAACGTCCTCAAACATAAAATTTAATACGTTTGAGGCAATCGCCCCAGCTTGTAGCATATCACCGGCTAATTCAGAATTTGGATTACCAAAGACCCTTTGATAGCTATAGAAATCTAGTGTCCTATTAGTGTCTACTTGACAGGGGTAAGACCATTGTTCCGGGGTCATCTTTTTTAACCCCCATTGGTATCGGTATGAATTATAGTAAGCCATATAATCTTCAATTACACTACTTAGTTGAGTGAGTGTTTGACATGAAGACGCATCAATCTCATCTTTTAAGTGACCAAAGAATGATTCTATTGGTGCGTTATCCCTGCAGTTTCCTTTACGAGACATTGATTGTGTAAATCCAAGCATTTTAATCCTTTGTCTATACTCTGGATTTGTATAGTGAAAACCTTGATCAGAATGGAGAATGGCTTCTGGATGGACGTTTCCATCCAAAGCAGCTATCAAGTTATCAAGTGTGCGATAAACAAGTCTCATTTCTAATGTTGTCGAGAGATAATAGGCCAAAATTTCACGTGTAGAACTGTCTTTAACACATGACAAATAAACAGGTGTACCGTTTTCTATATAAAGATAAGTGATGTCTGTAAGTAACACCTTGCCAGGTTCGCTTTGATCGAAATTTCGATTCAAGATATTAGGACAAGTCCGGTGTTCGTGTGTTGCTTTAACCATTCGTTTGTAAGGATTGGACCTTCTAATCTTTGACTTTAGGTTGAACTTCTTCATAATGCGATAGATTTTCTTAAGATTCATCACGATAAAATAGTCATTTTCTAGAACCATTCTTATATCTCGTCCACCTGATTTACCATTTTTTTCATCATAGACTAGTTTTATAAGTTTATAATCATCTTCATCCTTGCGCTCTCTGTCGATACGCTTAGATTCAGCCTTGAGCCAGGCATAATAACTTTTACGTTTTACCGCAGCTAATTCACAAAGGTAGGAAACCATCCTGATTAGACTATGTTTTCGAATGGTCGTCTCAATTAGTTGGAACTTTTCAGATATTGTTAGTCTTGTTCTTCGCCTCCCTCTCTAGTTCTTCTAACTTTTTTAAGAAGTCGTTCTCCATCTCTAAGAAGGCAATATCCGCTTCTGCTTTTTTTAGTTTTTCTTCTAATGTAAGTTCCTTTGAAGATGGACGTCCTGTGTGCTTCCTTTTCCACGACGCTCATTTCTAAAACCTTCCTCACCATACTTTTCATATGGTTTTCTCCAACGTTTTAAACATTGTTGGGGCTTCTCAGATCCAATTATGTCTAAATCAAATCCATGTTCAATAAAGATATCCATTGGTTCTTTGCCATTTTGATTTTCCTTAATGGCAGCAATTTTAAAGTCAGGATTGTACGAAATCGATCGATCTGATACATGATTGACATTTGGATTGATCTCTAATTGTTTGCGTTGAAATTCATTAAAAATAATTTTACTCATATCTCGTTCCCCGTTCTCTCTGTTTGATTTGATTATAACGGGTTTTCTATGTTAAAACATAAAAAATCCCGAATAATGGACTTTTTTATAAGTGTCCATTATTCGGGATACAGTTCATTGCCACTCAAGGTTTTTTATAATCTATAAATATAATCAATACTGTCTATCTATAAATCATCTCCACCTCCAGTTAATTTCCCTATCAGGATAAACTGCAGGTATGTATATACCCTTTCTCCCATTTTCATCATCAATAATATACCAATTGCTATCATCTAACCATTCTTCGTTATAATTAGATTCTTCAAAATCATTTTCCTCATCAACAATCGCTAGAAAAAATTCGTTGAATTTGTCTATATTTTTTGAAGGGGTAATCTCAGCATTAATCCACATACCATCAACATTAATATTGCGTATATCTCCTAAAAACTCGTTTAGAAAGTATAGTTTCAAAATTCTCACTCCTTAGACGAAACCTTAATATATTGGCTAGGAACTTCCCCTTTAATCAAATACTCATTATCCCTTTTAGTCCAGTTAATTGCTCTATTCTTCCAAAAATCAGAAGAAATAACATCTCTTTCAATTAACTTTTGAATTTGTTTTGGAGAAAGTATAACAACATCTTTTACCTTTCCAGACTGTATATCTTTCCTTAAGGCTGAAATATCTAGTTCAATTGAATTTTCCCCATAATTTCCAATCACATTTTTGTTATTTGTAAAACTAGTATAAGGGCTATTAGATTTAGCTCCTTTTCTATAACCTCCAAGTATATGCTCTGTAACAGTCACTTGTCGCTCTTTATATAAACCATCCTTACGGGCTGGAACTAAATCACCTGAACTCGATATATGAGGTTTACCAATTCCATTTGGTCTAGTTGGAGAGTGAAGTAAACTATCACCCCTATATAAATTACTTTTGTTGGTTACAAAAGCATTATCTATACCCTTACCTGCAACTTTCGATACTTCATTAACTTTCCCTACCCCACCAGCAATATCATTCACCTTATCTAACAATTTCCCTGGTTTATTAAATAAAAAGAAACTGGATAAAGCTTTTTCCTCCAATGAGGCATCTTCATTGATAATTGTTCCAACGTCTTCAAACATAAAATTTAATACACTTGAGGAAACTGCACCGCCTTGTAGCATATTTCCTGCTAATTCAGAATTTGGGTTACCAAGGACCCTTTGATAGCTATAGAAATCTAGTGTCCTACCTATATTATCTAAATTTTGGTGGTTTGTGAACTTCAGGTTTTCTGGATTGGCCATGAAGTCTCGAATACTATTTAACTGTTCTTCACTGAATTCCTGTTCTTGATTGATTTTAACGGTTGAATTCTTTAAAAGATCTTTGTTTTCTAAATCTATTTTATTTGTTTCTTTTGATCCGTCTAAGAAACTGTTATAAGTTTTTCCTAATGGATTTAAGTAATCAATTTCTGAAACTAGGTTTTTCTTTGTATCTATTTCATCAATATATGTTCTAAGTTCTTCTTGTCTCACTTTGTTATTGATATAATCAATGGTTTGCTTCTCTGCTTGTGGCTTAAATTTATAAATCTCACTATTCTGGTAAGCGTCTGTGTTGAAATGGACTGGTGAGATCGTGCCTTGCCGGGATATGAGCTAAGAATTTCAGTAAAGCTTCATACATGTTATCCAAAATCTCATAAAAAGCAAAAAATACCTGTTACCTAATTGGCAATCAAGTGCTTTATGGTTAGTTATATAAAGTAATCTACTAACGAATCCTTATCTTTAAACCAACGAGTCTGATAATATCGTAATTTTTAGACTTTTTCCTTTATCGCTTTTTATTCTTTTTCATCCATCTTCTGTTTTAAATATTCAGCAATTTTTATTTCCCCTCTTTCAATAGCAAATTCATAAGCTCCCATATCTTCATTGTATCCCCTGTATACTTAACATTAATATCAATACCATTTTGTACAAGATACTTTACAATATCAAAGTGCCCACCATAAATAGCTGAGAATAGAGGATTTCTATTTGGTTCACTAACATCTAATATTACACCATTATCAAATAAGTACTCTACAATACTTATTTCGCCTTCACTAGCTGCATGTGCAATAGCCGCTGACTTTGGTACACCTTCGTTTATGTTAATACTCATACCAGATTCAACTAGACATTTCATCATATCCAGTTTTCCAACTCTAGCAGCTACATGTAGCCACGTTCCAAAAGGTGTTACAAAATCAAGCAAACTTTTATCAGTAACAATAATCTCTTTCGCTTCTTCTATATCACCTTTCTTAATTAAATTATAAATTTTTTTTGCTTTTTCCTTATTATCCATAGAACCCTCCTAAAAGATTTTTATTTCATCGATTGGTGCTTCATCACCTAATAGCTTAAGCATTTCAATCATTTCTTTACGAGTTCCAGGAAAACTATCTACTTTCTTCAACTTATTAACAATATGGTGAAGAAGTTCCATACAGTGTAGGACTGCAATTCTATTTGTTGGCCAAACAAAATTTTTTTACCAATTATCTGTCCTATTCCATATTGTTTTAATATTAATATTTATTGATCTTCTCGAACAAGTTTTAGAGTTTTATAAAATAATTATTTTCAAGAAAAAAAGCACCCGTTGCCTATAATGGCAATCAAGTGCTCAACAGAAAGCATGTTTTCGCAAACTCATTTCCCTCATGTTAACCTTGAAAAGTGGTACATTCACCCCCTATTTAACACAATCAAGGAGAAGTGAATACTCAAAAATTCATTGAATTATTCTATAGTTAACTCAACATACTCTCCTATTGAGTCCTCACCGTTAATATTTCCTAACCAAATTGAGACACATCCTTGTTTTTCCATTATAGTATCCTCCTACTTTCCCTGAAAGGCATCTGGCAATTCAAGGTGATGGTGGAAATCACTTTAAGTAATCCAATATTGAATTTACATTTTTTTAAACCGTCTTAGTTTTTATAGTGTCCATTATTGGGGGTATAGTTCAAACGAGAATATCAAGTGCTTTTTCAGATTATTATTCAATACTATCCATAAAGTATTCAGCGTCCTCATCAATCTTTCTTATAAATTCCACCAATGAATCAGCTATTTGGGTTTCAAAAAAATATATTGGAGTTTGCTTAGGCGTATTTAAATCCAGCGTTAAATATACCCCCTCGTTCACTTCAAAAAACACTAATTTATCATCTTCCTCATAAATCCCTTCTAAGTCTGGATCAAACTCATAAATCCCTTCTCGCAACGTAATATCAGCTATAGTATCCGGATCCATCATTCTATTTATAGCATTCCCATTACTTCCTTTAATAAAGCCATAGCCAATTTCTAAGTGAAAATCTCTAAGTTCATTTGGTAATCTAAACCCTAATCTCTCTTCCGCATTTAACAGTTCGTTTTCTTGTAGATTAATAAATTTATGCTTCCCATTTTTCACAAAATCAAATGTAGCCATTCAAACTACCTCCTTGGAAATAACTTATTTGAGGGTGAACCTTTACCATGAATTCCTGCCTGGTGTTCATCTGGAAATTTAGCAGGATGTATATTCCACCATTCGTGAGGACCACCAAAATTATTTTCTATAATATGATGCGCATCATATGGTTGACCTATATCCCTTGCTAATCTACCTTTTTTATCATAAATTTCCTCAGTATATCTTGGCCATGTTTGCCCCGTATTTACTTCCCATTCATTAATCAATTTATTTTTTACACTATTGAATTTACTTCTGTGTTTTAAAGTTTCCAATGATGTCATTTTTTCATACTTATTTTCCCTTAAAGCATACTTTAAATTCTCTATTTGTGATTTATGAAGTTTCAAGCCTGTTTTTGACTCAACATCTCTAATATAATCTTTAGCTAAATCGTAATCAATTTTTACCGTACTATCAGTACCATTACCCCTCAAAGAAAACTTACTCAAAACACCATCTATCTTATCCTGAACTACCTTAGGATTAAATACATTCCAAGGATTAGATGGACCGTTCATACTAAGTCCTAGGTTATCATAATAATTTGAATTTAGTAGTCTATTTACGCCGTCTCTAACACCATTTGCGAAAATAGTACCACCGCTTACTACGTCACTTACAAATTCTCTTGTTTCTACTTTGAATCCTTCAATAATTTCATTCTTTTTGCCATCTTTTATTTTTATATTATCGGCTACACCTTGTAAAGATCCTTTACCACCATTATCAAGTTTTGACATACTAGGCTTAGGTTTGGTAACTCCACCAACCACTGTGCCCGCTCCACCTGTTAGTATACTTGCCATTCCTAGGCTGCTATACCAGTGCTCTTTTGAGAAACTCTCCTCTGGGTTTATTGCTCCGTTTCCCAGATCTAATGTGCCATTGCTTAGGTAATTCACAAAATCATAGGGAGAGTTCATCGCGACATTTACTCGATTTTCCATGCCCTGGTAGGAGGCTTTTGCTCCATCGAAGGCCCCTAAGGTCAGATAGTTTCCGAAGTCGTACATCGAATTGAGTTTGTTTTCATTTCGATTATCTAAGCCTGTCAAGAAATCATTGCCCATTTCTTTGAAACTATTAAGTGATTTTTCAAATGGATTTAAGTCTTCAAGTTCGGCTTCTGTCTTTTTGTTTGCTTGTATTTCTTCATTAGCTGTTCTAAGTTCTTCTTGTCCCTTTTTGTAGGTAAGATAGTCATTCGTTTGCTGCTCCAATTGGTGTTTATATTTATAAATCTCACTATTCTTGTAAGCGTCTGTGTTGAAATGGACTGGTGAGATCGTGTTGCCTTGCCGGGATGCTTCAATTAGTTGCTGAAAAAGTTTGACGGCATATTCTTCTTCACCTTCTGATAATATGTATTCTGCTTTTAAATCATAGTCTAGTTGTTCAACTGCCTTTATTGTTTCTTTGCGTTCTTTTTCTGCTTTTTCGATTGAGTCGTCAAACTTCTCTTTTGAGAAAGGATTTAGGGATATAATGTCATTAATTCTGTTGAAGATCTGTTTAAGCTCATCTTGTTGATCTGACACTCTTTCTTTATTTCTTTTTTCATGATTTGATAATTCGTTGTCGAGAAATGGGACTTGGATCGTTGTATTTCCTGTTAAATCCATGTTTTCAGTCGTTCCTGCGATGCTGTTAAAAAATGCGATGTGGCGATCGACAAGGCGCAGCCAAGCTTCTACAACATCAATTTGTCCTTGGTAGAAGCCTTTAATAGCATCCGCACCTTTTCCTTGTAGGCTGTCGTCAAGGTTAATGATACCTGTGAATTTGGTTATTAATTGTTCTAGCTTTTCCCGTAATTCTTTGTAGCTTTTAGACCTTTCTTCCATTGTATCAATTAATGTCTTGGCTTCATATATTTTCAAGGTTATGTTTGCCCTTTCTTTTAGGCTATTTTCTACTAATTTGTTGCAATCAAACTATTTGAAGTTACTTTAAAAGATATTGGCTGAGTAATTTAGCGAAAAGAGAACGAAGATAGGCTACATTCGTAAAGTGGTACTTATTACGAATCAGCCAACTTTTTATTTCCTTCCAATGGCTTCATCCTGTTCTTTTAGTGAACGTACATTTGCTTTTGTGTCTTCCACGTTTTTCTCGACAACTTCAACGTATTGATCAATGAGTTGCTGAATTCTACGTTCTCTTTCAAGCCAAATGGTTGTAAAATCCAATTTATTTTTCCCTAGATTACTAGATTGCGGATTAGCAATGTTTACATTGGCTAATGCCGACTGTACTTCTCTCAATTCTTTAATAACTTCTTGATAATCTAACTTAATTGTGACCATTAAAATAATCGCCCTTTCAATTCACTAATCTTATTTGTAAGATCGTCAATTGCCTCTTCACCTTTATCAACTAATTGATCTGCTTCATTGGCAATGGCTCTCGAGATAGCTAATATTCCTTGTTGCATTTCTAGGCTATTGATCTTACTTTCTATTGATTGTTGATAATTAGCATAATCGCTTTGCCCGATCTGCTGCATGACTGAGTATGCGTCCTCACGGTCACGATCATACTCAGTTGCTCTTTTTCCAATCCAATCTTTTTCTAAGTAGGGTTGCTTGATTTTCTTTATTTCTTGAAGTAATTGGTCTTGTTCTTGACTTATTTGTCGTTTTGCTTGTTTTAGCCTTTCAATTTTTTCAGCAATTTCATTTGATTGTGATGAGATTGCTCTTTGAAGAGAGTACAAAGTATTTACTAAACTCATCATGATCACCTCTTTATTTGTTTGGATGAGAAGTGCCTGTCACCGAAACGATTCTGTTCTATCTTCTATACACAACTAGTTGTCCATTTGATCAAGGGTAAAACATTATCGTAATAAGTCATTTTAATCTGGCCTTCCTGAATAGGAGGTTGTACATCCCTATTTGAATTTTTTACCAACCAGTATTAAGTATAAGGAATATTACTATTATTTACATGATTCTTTTCTCTTAAATCTGCATATTGAAAATAGAACTATATTCACATTTACATTGATTTCTCTATTTTAAAGTAGATACCAAATACCTACGTATTTTCAAGTGAATGATTTATTGGCTCGTACTAATTGAGCTACCACTCAATGCTCTTTAATTATTTTGATATATATATATGATACAGATTTATAATTTTCGTGGTTGAATGACAAACGTTATAAGGATTATGAATCTCCACAAAGTAAAATAGCCCTAATTCATTTAGAAATTAGAACTGATTAATCTGTTATTCGATTTGATTTTTCCTATTTTTGGAAATAAACTATTTTACATTTATGCAAACAGAAAGTAAGTTTACACCTTTTCATCTTCGTCACCATTGTCTTGATGACTAGTCGTTTCTTGCTCACTTTTCCATTCTATAAACTTATCAAGATCTTTTTTCACTTTTCTCAATGTGAGTGCAACAACAGCGGCATCATCTGTAAAACCTAACGCAATTATCGCATCGGGTAATGCATCTAATGGCATTACAAAATATAAAATTGCACCTACTATTATTAGCAAAGATCCATAAGGAATATTTCTGTAATCCCCCTTTATATAGGCTTTCATAAGATCGAACATTGTTTTTAAGCTGTCCCATGTCTCTTGAACGAATCCTTTTTTAGCCTTTTTGTCGATTGCTTTTTCTTCAGCATCATTAAGTAAGGTCGTTAATTTTTGTTTATCCTTTAAATATTCATCAGCTTTATTCATTGTTTCTTCATTTTTGGTTTTGATCTCTGCATCTATATCTGCTACATCTACTTTCTTTTTCCAAAACATGTTTATCGCCCCTATTTTTGATATGAAAATGAAACTCTTAATTTCTTTAGGTACCTCTCCAAAAATTAACTTTCTTTTTTGATATTATTTCATATCTACCTATATAATATAAGCTACAAATGTACTTTTCTACTATTAATAGCAGATGGAAATGAAGATAACATAACTAACGAATGGCTAGGAAAGTGATGCAATTTTAAAACTTACCGCTACCCATCCTTCCCCTTTTCTCTATATAAAAGGTGAAAGGAGGTGAGAAACATGGCGCAGCAAGTATTAATAGATTCTCAGCTACGACTCGTTTTCGACACGGGTATGGACGAGAACGGAAAAACAATTTTCAAAAATAAGAACTACAACAACGTCAAGACTTCTTCGACACCTGAACAATTGCTTCAAGCAGCACAAGCGATTGCAGGCTTACAAACTGAAACATTAGCATTAGTAGAGCGTAACAACTCGAATCAGTTTATTTCGTAACACTAATCACAGAATTATAATGAAGGTAACGAGATAAAAATAGATTGACTAGCAGTTAGAGACTATCATAGTCTCTCGCACCTTCAACCAATACAAGAAAGGAGGAGAAAAAATGGCTAAAACATTAGAACTTCAATTTACCAATTTGGAAGGGAAAATAGCAAAAATTAATGTCGATTCACCGATTGATCCAGTTGACCCACTAGCGCTTTCAGCTGCTATGGATGAGATCGTCACATCAAATGTTTTCATTACCAATGGCGGAGAATTCGTCTCGAAAAAAGGTGCAAGAATCATTGACCGAAATGTAACCGAAATTGAACTTGGATAAATGAGTTAAGGGCTGACATTGAAGCATGGTGTCGGCCCTTTCTTACAAAAAAATAAGAAATGAGGTGTATTATTGATGGAACAATTGATCTCAGTCATTAGTGATGTCGGCTTTCCGATTATCGTCACGTTGTATTTACTAAACAGGATTGAAAGTAAGCTAGACACATTGAATCACTCGATCCAATTGCTGCCTTCACAGTTGCGGGAGGAATGATTAACATATAGGAGTTTACTGAGTAAGGACCGTTTTATAGATGACGGTCCTTTTAGTATGAGGCTTATCTAATCACTAATCAGTTTTTTTAGAACGTCTTTTTTCTCTTAATTATTTTATATCTGGTATCCACCATAAATTTCTGATAGCCAAGCATTGAAAAAAGATCTTCAACCAGAAGATCCTTTTTGCTGCTTGTTAAATTAAAGAGCACCCGTTCGATAACCTTACTCCCAAAACCACGACACGATCAGGGTTGTGCTTAATATTTTCCGAACCCATCCTCACATGTAATATTCAATTCAAGAATACCGTCTAAGTTTTTTTTGGAAGTATCTAATTTTTTTTGAGCGTCTTCTATTTCTGATATTTTTTCTTTAATGATGCGTGTTTGTTCCTCATTTGACATTCCATTTTTCAAGATCATAGCTTTAATTTCATTAATTGAAAAACCGACAGCTAAACAATTTTTCACAACTTCTAAATGTTGAGTAACTTCTGAAGCATAATCCCGATAATTATTCAGGTCTCTCTGTATGAAATCGTCAGTAATAATGCCTATTTTCTCATAGTAACGGATAGTTGATATTGGAAGGTCAACCTTTTTTGCGACTTCACTTATCTTCATATTAATCACCTCAAAGTTTGCTATTGCTATAAAGTATACTTCATAGTTTAGACTATTCATAGTGAGGTCAAACAAACAGATGCTCACAACTAATATAGATGAAGGAGAGAACATTACATGAACACTATCGTCGGAGAATTCCACAAAACCAACAATTTTAATGAAATCGTCCTGGAGCGCCGTTCAGTTAAAGTCTACGATCCAGAAGTGAAAATTAGCCGGGAAGAAATGACCGAAATATTAGCGGAAGCTTCCCGTGCCCCTTCTGCCATTAACATGCAGCCATGGCGTTTCCTGGTCATAGACAGTGCTGAAGGCAAAGAAAAACTTGCACCGCTGGCTTCCTTCAACCAGACGCAAACTCTGACTTCCTCGGCTGTCATTGCCGTATTTTACGATGCTAACAACATTGAATATATTGACGAGATTTTTGGCAAAGCAGTAGAACATGGGTACATGACACAGGACATCATGAACATGCAGTTACAACAAGCGAAACCCTATTATGCGAACATGTCCGCATCCGAGCTACGAGACATGAACCTGATTGACTCTGGTCTCGTATCCATGCAACTCATGCTTGTTGCACGCGCCCATGGATATGACACGAACCCGATGGCTGGATATGATAAAGAACAGATTGCTGAAGCTTTTGGTCTTAATAAAGACCGGTTCCAACCGGTTATGTTGATCTCGATCGGAAAAGCAGCCAAAGAAGGTTATCCTTCCTACCGCCTGCCCGTTGATACGATTACTACTTGGGCATAATCATCCTATGCTAAAGAAAGCCAAAATGAAGCTGCCGATCGATGCCGGCAGCTTCATTTTGGCTTTATTTAACTATCGTTCCCTGGTCCTACTACCACTCATCCACCAAACTGACAATCAAAATAGTTAAAGTAACTTGGCTTCGCTTGCCCACTTAAATCTTGTGCACACATACCCAAGAATGTTCCAGTAAATCGAATATAATCCGCATCGTCGTCAGATAGATGACCGATATCTATTTTCGAGCCGATCTCTTGCCACTCACCTTTATCATCGGTATAGAAAAATTGCAGCCATTCGTTGTCAATCTTTGCTTTTAATTTAGTAGATTCAGAAGGTAGTGGAATATCCTTTTCTAATCGTTCATCATATTTTCCGTGCTTTGATTCAATAATGCCGATACACTTTCCAAGCTCCTCATCATGAGTGACTCGGAGGTAGACATAATCCTCGGTATCATAATACGCTATCAAACCTGCCATTTGTTGAAAATGATCTGGATCAAATTCAATCTCTGTTTCTACTTCCGTTTGAAAGCTTTCCAATCTACGGGCTAACAGACTTTGGTGGTGAGTGGATTGCATTGATTCTCCACCTTTAAGTGTCAAATATCCAGGACGATCGGTTAATGAGATCCAATCCTCTTTAAACGGACGTCTTAGAGAATTCCAGTATTTTTTCAAAGTATCCCCAGTAAAGTCATCATAATTACTTTCCTGTTCGAACGGATGTGGCTTTAAATCCGGTGCCTTTACTTCCATTTGCGGATGTGGTCCACCTTCTACTCGGATCCAATCATCCTCAGTCCAATAGCATTTCTGTATAGCTGTTTCCCGACCCAGAATACATTTTTTATCGACAACAGGACGTCCACATAAATGCGCCATATACCATTCACCATTTTGCGTTTCTACAAAACTACCATGACCGCCCTTTTGTAATTGTTCCAAATCATCCCGTTTCGACGTCAGAATCGGATTAGTTGGATCCACCTCGTAAGGTCCATCAAGTGATCGAGACCTTGCAACCGTTACAGCATGTGTATACGAAGTACCACCTTCTGCAGTCACTAAATAATAGTAACCATTTCTCTTATAAATATGAGGAGCCTCTGTGCGACCAATACTTGAGCCCTTAAAGATATTCTTAATCGGACCTACTAGCTTTTTTTCTTCGACAGAGTATTCCTGAAGGGCAATCCCTGCAAAAGAATTTTTCCCTTTTCGGTGATCCCAAATCATATTCACTAACCATTTCGTACCATCCTCTTCATGGAACAAAGATGGATCAAAGCCACTACTATTTAAATATACGGGCTCTGACCATGGCCCCTCGATATTTTCAGCAGTTACTAAATAGTTATGGGTATCCTTAAATGCCCCCATTCTACTTTTTACGTCCGTATAAATTAAATAAAAGAGTCCATCAGAGTGACTTAAAGCAGGAGCCCATACGCCGCCAGAATCTATATCTCCAATCATATTCAACTGAGAACTTCGTGTTAATGGATACGTAAGAAGTTTCCAGTTAACCATATCCTTCGAATGATAGATTTGTACGCCAGGAAACCATTCAAACGTCGATACAGCAATGTAATAATCATCTTCAACTCTTATCATGCATGGATCAGGATGATAACCAGGTAATACAGGATTTTTTATTGTACTCATAAAGCATCTTCCTTTCTATTATATCTTAGATTATGCGTCTTCATTTAGGATATCGTAACCTCCTAAATAAAGACGCTTATATACATAGATTCAGTGACTCAAGGTCCAATCGATGTTATGGAAGCAAAGAACCGTCCTCTGCTTTATGCATTTCGTGCTTGCAAATCTTTAATAATTTGTGGGTATTTTTTATCTAGGTTATAAAAAGTCATTAAAACAATCATTAGAACAAATTGCTAGCCATTGTTATCCACCTCACGATTTTGATTTTAATTTCGCTTACATTTTAAATCCATCTAACAATACGCTAGTCGTATGAGTGGCTTTTACGAAAAAACGACTCTTAAACTAGCATATTGTTAGATTTTGCAAAAAATGCCCTTACATGTTAGTAAGCTCACTCTCTTTCGCCAACGCCTTCACACCAGCGTCCAAAACCTCTAGAATTCTGTCAGTATCATAGACACTTCCACGCCATGTACCTCCACTCACTGATTGAAGGGCTGCCCACAATCGAGTATCATCATGTAAATCAGGGTGTGGCTTAAGGTCTGGATGTGGGTCACGTTCATTTAATAGTTTGGTTGCTTCTTCTATCGAAACTCTCTTGTTTTCAGTTCCAACGAAATTGACGGAGCCTTCTAATTCAAAACAGTTCACATAGATTTCAATTACATCTCCATCACGTAGCTTTCCGATTGGACCTCCACCCAATGCCTCTGGCCCAACATGTCCAATACATGCACCTGTTGAGACTCCAGAAAATCTCGCATCCGTAATAAGAGAAACATATTTTCCAAAAGGCAAATACTTCAAAGCAGAGGTTAATTGATACGTTTCTTCCATTCCAGTACCTGAAGGGCCACCACCCATGACAACCATGATATCCCCAGCTTCAATTCCACCGGTTTTAATCGCTTTAATCGCTGATTTTTCTGAAGTGAAGACCTTCGCAAAACCAGTATGTTGATAGACGCCATCTTCTCCTACTCGAGAAGGATCAATTGAAGTTGATTTAATGACTGAACCCTCGGGTGCAATATTTCCGGTCGGGAAGGTAACGGTTGAGGTTAAACCTCTTTCTTTCGCCTTTTCAGGGTCCATAATAACGGTATCAGGATCGACTCCATCTGCTTCAATCAAACGCTTTCTAATTTCCTTGCGTCGTTCGGAGTTTTCCCACCAATCCAGGTTCTCGCCTAATGTATTCCCAGTAACAGTCTGAACATCTTCATGTAATAGCCCTAATTTTCGTAAATGAAGCATGACCTCAGGAACTCCTCCTGCCAAGTAAACGCGTACAGTTGGATGAGAATCTGGTCCATTTGGTAGCACACTTACTAAACGAGGCGTTTTTCGATTGATTCTGACCCAATCTTCTACTGTAGGAATCTTACATTTAGCAGCATGTGCAATTGCCGGAATATGCAGTAATAGGTTAGTAGATCCTCCAAATGCTGCATGAACGACCATTGCATTCTCAATTGCCTTATCTGTAAGAATATCCTTCGTCGTTACGTTGTTTTTCTCCATTTCTAAGGTTGCACGTGCAGACTGTCTAGCCATTTCTCCCCAAATCGGCTGACCTGAAGGGGCAAGAGCGGCGTGTGTAATCGACATTCCCAATGCTTCCGCAACAACCTGAGAGGTAGCCGCTGTCCCAAGGAATTGACATCCACCACCTGGTGTCGCACAGGCAACACAGCCAAGCTCAGCAGCCTCTTTCAACGTAAGTTCATTTTTTGAAAATCGTGCGCCAATTGTTTGAATTTTTCCTGCATCCTCACCGACTGTCGGCGGGAGCGTTACACCACCAGGGACAATAATCGTTGGCAGATCGTGCATGCTAGCGAGAGCAATCATCATGGCTGGTAGACCTTTATCGCAGGTAGCAACCCCGATAACTGCCTCACGTGTGGGGAGCGAGCGAATTAATCGACGATAAACCAATGCGGCATCATTTCGAAAAGGAAAAGAATCGAACATGCCTAAGGTTCCTTGTGAACGACCATCACATGGATCACTTACGTATGCGGCAAATGGAACACCTTTTGTTTTACGAATCTCATTTGCTGCTTCGATCATTAATAAGTCTACTTCCCAATGACCAGTGTGATAGCCTAACGCAATCGGACTACCATCATGGTCCCGAATTCCGCCTTTGGTACCAAGGATTAATACTTGTGTACCAAGTAACTCTTTCGGTTCCCAGCCCATTCCTACGTTTTGAGAGAGTCCAAACAGGTCTCCACTTGGTGATTCTTCCAGCATCTGCGGAGTGAGAGGAAGTAATCCCACCGGTCCTTTTGCATGCGTTCTCACGTTGTATAAAGATGAATCTTCATCATTAAAAATTGATTTAACTGACATATTATCACTCCAATTTGAAAAAATTTTTAAATAGTTTTGGTATCACGACCAGATATTTTTCTATAAAACGATTCTTTCAGATAAATTAGCTATATACAGCTATGCTATCTTACGGTTGGTGGAATGACCATGGCATTTTCTAAGATTTCCTTTACCTGTTGAATTTTTTCCTCACTAAGCGAGCTAGATGGCGGCAACACATAGGTCGAAATATTCAATCCACACAATTTCGTTGCTTCCTTCACAACATTCACAAACGGACTATCAATTTGATAAAGAAGTGGTAGAACAGCCAGTTTCCTGTGAAGAGACACCGTCTTCTCTAAGTCACCAGTCATGAACGATTGATAAATATCCACTGATAAATGAGGGGCGAAATTTCCACTTGCTGAAATCGTACCATCCCCACCAAGCTGAAGCGTGTTTAAAAGATGATTGTCAAACCCACAAAAAACAGAAAAATGAGGATACTTACCTTTCACCTTTACGATCATTTCATGAATATGACCAATCGAATCAATCGTCTCTTTAATCCCAACAATATGATCATGCTGATCGACAAGGCGGCTTACAAAGTCAGGAGTTAGGTCCTGCCCTGTGAGAGTTGGAAAATTATAAAGGATAATTGGAAGTTCAACAGATTGAGATATATCACTAAAATAATGAAAGAGGTTTTCCTCTGATAATTTCCAGTAATACGGATTAATGACAACGACTCCATCCGCTCCCATAAGCTGAGCATGCTGACTTAAAGAAATGGCCTCACGAGTACTTGTACTTCCTGTCCCAATTAATACAGGTACACGATTGTTCACGTAGCTAACCGCAAACTCTGCTACTTCTTGTCTTTGTTCGACCGACATTTGTGAAAACTCTCCACCAGTTCCAAGGAAAAACAACCCGTCAACTCCTGCTGTAATCAATGAATCTATTAAAAGTCCCATATCTTTCTTATTAAGGTTATGATGTTCATCAAAAATAGTTGACACCGGAGGAATGATCCCTTTAAATTCTCTTATTTTACTCATTCTTTTCTCCTTTTATTGTATTTAGTAGAAATAATTTTTAAAAATAAATCGTCAATTTGTTTTACATTATAAAACTATATTCTACTATTTAGATTTATTGAGAAAATTATACCATACACATTGTAAATGTAAACACTTACAATGTAACTATTTCTGTATAATGGACACAATGTTACAAAACACTTTTTGTCACGAAATGGGCTGATTTTGATTGCAATTTCAGATTGGCTATATTAATGTTAAAAGTATACAGGTAGGATTTTGCTCTATTTCCGCACTGCCAATAATACTTATGAACATGAGGGTTGATTATGCCAATTATCCAATCTGTCCAACGTTCTCTTCGAATTTTAGATTTATTTAATGAACACACAACTGAACTTAAGATTACTGATATAAGTGAAAGAATGGAACTTCATAAAAGTACTGTTCACTCTTTATTGAAGACTCTCCAGGAGTCTCGTTATATCGATCAAAATCCTGAAAACGGAAAATACAGATTAGGTATGAAGCTGGTTGAACGAGGGAATTTAGTGATTAGTACATTAGATATTAGACAACTAGCTAAGAAGTATCTGATAGATTTATCGTTAAAAACTGGCCAAACTTGTCATCTCGGAATCTTAGATGGTGATGCGGGAGTTTATATTGATAAAGAAGAAGGTGAAAGGTCGGTCATTCGTTATTCAAGAATTGGTCGGAGAATCCCACTTCACTCCACAGCTATTGGGAAAGTGCTCTTATCCTTGCAAAAACCAGAAAAAAAGATGGAGTTGTTAGATGGGTATGACTATACCCAACCCACTCAGAACACGATTAAAAATGAAAAAGAATTTCTAGAAGAACTTGAAAAGGTACGCCAACAAGGATTTGCGATGGATAACGAAGAAAATGAATTAGGTGTCTGTTGCATAGCTGTGCCAATTAAAAATGAACATACTCAAGTACTTGCTGCCCTTAGTATTTCTACCCTATTATCCAGCGTTAATGATCAAAAACTGGACGAATATATCCACTTGCTAAAGCAAATGGGTCAAGAATTATCTAATCAGGTACGGTATGGAGTGCCAACCAAATAATTTCTAGCCACAATGAAAGGCGTACTTTATCAAAAGTATGCCTTTCATTGTTGGAGCAAGGGACGGTTCTCTGCTTCAACTTTCGCAATGCGGGAGTCAGGCACCACAGACTAGTGATGAATCGGAACCCCCTCCCTCTTAAAATATCCCGCTATTGCTGGAAAGCTCATGAATTCCCTTCTCATATCCCGAAACGATTTCACACCATTTCCTCTTGCAAGTTCGAAATCCAACGAATATTCAAGACAGTTCAATGGGGCTTGCTGAAATGATTCGGTATAGAATTGGATGGCCTGTTGCTGACTGCTAGCAAAGATAAAGACAAAATCATTGTGGTTCTTCTTCAGTGAGTAGATGCCAACTTTATGAATACCTAATACATTGTTTTGAATCAATTCCGCTACCTTCTGATGATCTACTTGTTCAAGGTCTATTTTGGATATGTTATCATCCAATGTAATTTTCTGCTCTTCAAGCAAGTAGTGGATGTAATGGGCTAATGAGGATTCTTCAAAACGGATAGAATCAAAGTAAAGATCTTTTACAATCATGTGATAACCCCTCTTTATAAGAATTTTTATCGCTTTTTCTCTTCGTTCTTAGGTTACTCAACAGTAAGACTCTGTTCCCTTTGCTCCTCGATATGTCCTGTATACTCGTTGTAATTCACTGTGATGGTACCAACTGGACCATTTCGATTTTTTGAGACAATGATTTCAAGTGAATGATCCTGGAATTCCTTGTCATAATACGCTTCACGATACAAGAACAAAATAACATCGGCGTCTTGTTCAACACTGCCCGATTCCCGAATATCTGACATCATCGGCCGTTTATTCGCTCTTGATTCCACCGATCGATTTAGTTGCGCCAAACAAATAACTGGGCAATTAAAATCCTTTGCCATTGTTTTGATCGATTTCGATATTTCAGTCACTTGCAAATGAGCATTCCCTCCGTAAGATTGTCCAGAATGGATTAGTGTTAAGTAATCAATAAAAATGATCGGTTTTTTGCTTGGAAATTGATTGATTAATTTTCGCGTTTTTGCTCTCATCTCAGCAATCGTTTGTCCAGCACCATCAAATATTTGCATATGAGTTTCATTGAGTTCCCCAATCACATCCGACCATTTATTCTTTTGGTTTTCATTTAGCATTCTTTTCGGATCTCGCATTTTGGTACGATTAAAGCCTCCAGTTGATGCAATTAAACGAGATGTTATCAGCTTTTCAGGCATTTCCAAGGAAAAGACAAGTGGCAAGTAACCAGCCCATCCTGACATTTTTGCAAAATGAAGCATGACGTCGGATTTTCCCATCGATGGTCTTGCCGCTAGAATCGTCACTTCCCCATCCTGAAAACCACCGGTCACTTCATCGAGCTTTTTGATACCTGTTGTCGCACTTTTCAAGATGATTTGATCTTCCCAAGGTGCCTCATAGATCCTTGACAACGCTTGTTGTAAGGACGTGTGATCGTCCATCTTCGTTTGGTTAATTTTATCCAGCTCGCCAATGACCTTAGCAATTTCCCAATCATTCTTAGCAGCAACAGTTAAAATATTTCTCTTTTCCCGTTCCTTCCAAAGATCAAGGATGAGCTTCTCGATTCCTTCAAATTTCTCAAGATCCGCATACGATAACAGCTCAGAAAGGTAAGACATTCCACCGAATGAGTCAAGGTTGGGTAAGGTTGTCAAGGTGATTAAATCAACTTTCTTCCCGGCACACTTTAAATCGACCATTCTACGCATTAATTCTCGATGCCGTGTACTTTCCAATTGCTCAGGTTGAATAATGGTATCCTTGAGTAGATACTCCGCCTTAATCAAGCTTCCTAAGAACGCTTTTTCAGCAATACTCATCACTCTTCACCTGCTGTAATATCTAGTTCAAATCCACTTGGAATCGCTCTTCCCGCAGGAAACGAATTGATAGATTGCTTATGCTTGGAAACTGTTTGGTTCTCCTGATAAGAATCAATTTCTGCAACGCTCAGTAAAGATTCATTTTCCCAGTTTTTAAGAATCCCAACGACATAGTTTAGTTTTCGCTTGTTATTCGCACAGGCAATAACTAATGCTTTTAACACCACATCTTTAGGCTGTAAAAAGCTAGAATCATCTAACCAAGATAACAGCTGCTCTTTCGCGTTCACATTCGAATAACCAAATCCATTGTTGTCCCAAAACTCAACGATTTCTTTAACATCTCTCGTTTTTTGAGTTTGTGATTGTTCCACACTATCAGGATGATTCTCTACATATGGGTTAAAAGCTTTTTCTTTTTGTTGTTGTTTTTCTTTTTCTTTTTCTTTTTCTTTTTCTTTTTGCCCACGTATCGTATCACGACACATAGAGGTATCTTCCCATTCATCACTTTCGGTATCTGGAGATGTATCAACTTCCTCTTGATCGTGATCCTTCTTCTCAAGATCTTGTTTAAAAAACGATTCATATAAGCGACGAATTTCCTCTTTAAGAATCGTTTCAGAAACATAGGGAATAAGCGAATGATCTTCAACTTCTTTTAACTCAGAGATGATACAATCCATGACCGGTTTCCCACCTTTATGAAGGTTATCTTTGCCCCAATTTTTGATGGCGATTTCCCTCGTCTCAGGATTGTAACGAATTAATTTGTGATGCTTGATAAATCGATCCATTAACGAAATAACACTTTCAATTGAATACCCCAAATCAAAAGCCATTTGTTTTTTCGTTATTCGATAGATTCCAATTTGAGTCGTATTTGGATTTGTAAGAAGATAAAGATAAAAATACCGATCTTCTGGGGTCATCTCCTCTGAAACAATCGGATTCTTCCAAAACTCAGTACGCACCATTCGATATTTTGCCATTTTAGCCACTACCCTTTCTTCTATGAAAATTCTTTTCAAAGAATATATATAGGTAAATGGAGAAAGGGTAGCGTGTTTTTCAAAAAAATTATGAAGTTCTTTTTAACAATGTGATTTGTTGTCCAATTTCTCCTGTTAATCTATTAAAAGATTTGTATGTTGTCCAATCATTTTTGTTCAACGCTATTCTCGTCAACACTAAAACCATACTCTAAGATACAGATTGCAGGTTCTCGGGCTTACTCGCTATTTTCTTATTTTTGTAGTAGTTGAACTACTAGTACCATTTTGTATGACCAGCAACTATTACTCTTTTCCTTCTTGTCTTAGCGGATATACTAAAAAGGCCAAATAACCATACCTCTATCATGATAAAATGATAAACTCTCATCATGTATTTTTTGACGGTAGCTCACACTTCCAATAAGATAAAAGAAAGAACTGAATGTTAGGATGAGCTAAATGAAAATATTATTGGTCGAAGATGATCGAACGATCGCTTCAGGTTTGGAGTATTCCTTGAAACAAGAGGACTTTAAAACCGTACTTTGTCATAATGCAGCTTCAGCATTTGAAGTGATTCAGCATAATATAGAGGAATTCGATTTATGCCTATTTGATCTGAACTTACCTGATGGAAGTGGTTATGACTTATGTGAGCTAGTGAAAAAACGTCGTGATATTCCGGTCATTTTTTTAACTGCTTATGATGATGAAGTGAATGTCGTCATGGGTCTTGATATGGGAGCGGATGATTATATTACAAAACCCTTTCGAATCCGTGAACTTGTTTCGAGAATTAAAACGGTACACCGTCGTTATCATCGACATACTCAAACGAAAAACCTCATTGAAATTGAAAATATCCAAATTAACATATTAGAAGGAAAAGTATATAAAGCTGGCAATGAAATCTTATTGACGTCATTAGAATACCGGCTTTTCCTGATTTTCACTAACCACATTGGACAGGTTCTTACAAGAGCACAGCTCCTAGACCGGATTTGGGATGTCGGTGGTGATTTTGTTAATGACAACACCTTAACAGTCTATATCAAAAGATTACGAGAAAAACTAGAAGATGATCCTCAAAACCCAACCTTAATTAAGACACTACGAGGCATGGGCTATAAGGTCGGTGATTGAGTTGCTTCGCAATCGAGAAGTTCAAATCTTCGTGACCATTCTTCTTCTGATAGTTGCAAGCGGATTTACCTTAGCTGCTAGTTTCGTTTCCATGCTTGCTGCTAGTATGGTGCTAGGTGTATCGGTTTTACTGATTTGTTGCATGCTAATTTTCACGAAATGGCGATACCGGGAAATTGCTAAACTTTCAGGCTATTTACAACAAATTAGCAGTGGAGACTTTCACTTAGATGTCCGTGATAACTTTGAAGGTGAGCTAAGTATTTTAAAAAGTCATATTTTCAAAGTGACGAATTTGCTTTCTGAACAAGGTGCAGTCTTACATGAAGATAAAGCGAAACTTACAAATGCGATTTCAGACATCTCTCACCAACTAAAAACCCCACTCACCTCGATGATGGTCATGGCAGATTTGTTACGTGATAAACGATTAGATGATGAAAAGCGATCCGAATTCACACGGAATCTTCAATTACAGATAGAAAGGATGGAATGGCTTGTTTCTTCCTTATTGAAGCTTTCGAAAATCGATGCAGGAACGATTGCTTTTAAACAAGAGAACGTCTTGGCCGGTCTCCTTGTTCAAAATGCAGTTGAACCGCTATTAATTCCAATGGATATTAAAATGCAACGTTTGGATGTCAAAGGTGATGAAAAGGCTGCATTTATTGGAGACGTCAATTGGACCGTAGAAGCGCTCATCAACATAATAAAAAACTGTGTCGAGCACACCTCAGTAGGTGGTGAAATTTCGATTCGGTATTCAGATAATCCTCTATTTACGGAAATTAGCATCTCTGACAATGGGAATGGAATAGCGAAGGAGGATCTCCGTTACATTTTCAAACGGTTTTACAAAGGGAAAAATGCGAGTGATGATAGTGTAGGAATTGGCCTTGCGATGGCGTATAGTATCGTCACGAGTCAACAAGGTGATATTGAAGTGACAAGTCAAATAGGTGTTGGGACAAGGTTTCAGATTAAATTTTACAAGCAGGTGATCTGAGTGATCGACCTGCTTTATTTTTTTTGTTCCCCTCCTACCCACTAAAGTGAATAAAATGTCACTTTCGAGTCACTTTAAAGTCATATTGGCACGATATACTAACCTCAAACAAATAACTTACGGAGGTTATCTCATGAACATATTAGAAGTTCAAAATCTATCAAAGGTTTATGGCAAAGGTGAAACGGCTGTTAAGGCGCTAGATGATGTTTCTTTTACAGTGAAAAAAGGTGAATTTGTTTGTATCATTGGACCTTCTGGTTCAGGGAAATCGACTTTGCTCCATTTACTTGGCGGCGTTGACCGACCGACAAGCGGGAAGGTTCTGATTGATCAAACTGATATTTATAGCTTAAATGAAACACAACTAGCCATTTTTCGACGTAGGCAAATTGGTTTAATCTATCAATTTTATAATCTGATTCCAATCTTAACAGTCGAAGAAAATATCACGCTGCCGATGCTTTTAGATGAACAAAAAGTGGATCCAAAACAATTTACCAAAGTTGTTGACATTTTAGGTTTACATAACCGACTATCCCACCTACCTAACCAACTATCTGGTGGTCAACAGCAACGCGTATCCATTGGGCGAGCGTTAATCAGTAATCCGGCAATTATGCTTGCCGATGAGCCGACAGGAAACCTTGACAGTGAAAATAGTAAAGAAATCATGGAGCTCTTTAAAATGTTTAACAAAACCTACAACCAAACCTTAATTGTCATCACCCATGATGAGCGCATCGCTCTTCAAGCAGACCGAATCATTTCCATTGAAGATGGTAAGGTCGCTAAGGATGAGGCGATTCGTCCATGAATATTATCAATAAATTCACCTTAAGGCATTTAAAAGAAAACAAACGCCGATCCCTTGTAACCATCATCGGTGTCATCATTTCGGTGGCAATGATCACCTCTGTTGCAACACTCGGGATTTCCTTTCTAGACTTAATGATTCGACAGGATATCGCCAAAAACGGAGAATGGCATGTTCAATACAAGAATGTCACTTCAGACCAAATCAATGCCATTGAAGAAGACAGTGACACGAAAACAGTGGTCATCTCAAGTGATGGCTATGCTGACCTTGAAGAATCAAACAATGTCTATAAACCCTATCTATACTTTAAAAATTATACTAAGACCGGGATGGAGCATTTCCCGATTGACGTCGTTGAAGGAAGACTGCCACAGAATGAAAACGAGATTACCATTTCTGAGGCGATTTTAAGCAATGCAAAGGTAGACTACCAAATTGGGGATCAACTCACCTTTGACATAGGTTCACGTAGGAACAAAACAACCGGGGAGGTCCTAACTCAGACTCACTCCCTCGTACAGAATGAAGACACGATTAACGAAGAACTGAAAATCAACGAAACGAAAACGGTGACCATTGTTGGAATAATTGAAGGCCCTTCTTGGGAACCCTCTTGGTCACCTGGATACACCGTTCTCGGCAATATTGATGAAAAGTCACTAAGCGAAAATGATACTGTTGATGCCTTTGTAGTGTTAACGAAAGTAAAAGGGTCCCTTTATGAAGACGCAAAGAATCTTGCAGCGGAACATGATATAGATTCAGTAGCATATAATTCAGATCTCCTCCGCTACTATGGGGTAACAAAGAACGATCAATTGAGAACAACGCTATTTTCGTTAGCTAGCATCATTATAGGTGTCATCATCATTGGTTCAGTAGCGTTGATCTATAATGCGTTCGCCATTAGTGTTTCCGAACGAGCTAGACATTTAGGGATGCTCTCGAGTGTCGGAGCAACAAAAAAACAAAAACGAAATTCCGTCTTTTTTGAAGGAGCGGTAATTGGCGCCTTCAGTATCCCTATTGGAATTCTTGCTGGACTTGTAGGGATTGGGACAACCTTCACCTTTATTAACACGATTATACAAGATGCCTTGGGGATATCCGAAAAACTAGAGCTTATTGTCAGTCCAGCTTCCATGATGATAGCCTGTGGAATCTCAATAGTAACCATCTTTATTTCAACTTATATCCCTGCTCAAAAAGCATCGAGGATATCAGCAATTGATGCGATACGCCAAACCCATGATATTAAATTATCAAGTAAAACGGTGAAAACCTCTAAGCTTGTGCGAAGAATCTTTGGAATTGAAGCAGAAATTGGACTGAAGAATGTCAAAAGAAATAAAAAAAGATACTTGGCAACCGTGTTTTCCCTGGTGATTAGCATTGTTCTGTTTCTATCGGTCACCTTTTTTACCGATAATTTAAAAAAGTCCCTTGAAATGTCACAAAGGAACCTAAACTTTGATATTCAAATTTCCAGCAGCGAATTAGAAAAGGAAGAGTTAGAAATTTATACGAAACTGGATTCTGTCAAGAAATCCACCATTGTGGATGAAGTGAATGTTGAGACACTTATTAGGATGGAAGAACTTCCAGAACAATTGAAAACGCAAATCCAAAATAACGAGTCTGCTCTTGAGGATGGAAAATATAGTTATTATGTTGTACTACATGCTTTGGATCAAGAGAGTTTTAATGCTTATGCCAAACAAGTTGGTACAGATCCGGAAGATTTTGCCCAAAAAGATGATCCAAAAGCGATTGTTATTGACCAAATTGCCTATGAGGACGTTGTATCGGGAAAATTCATCGAAACGAAATCCATTGTCTCGGAAATTGGAAAATCCATTGACCTATTTACTGTTGCCAATGGGGATATGGAAAATGAACCACCTACAAGGGAACTGGTGAGCAGTGTTAAAATCGCCGCCCTAACTGACAAAGTTCCAATGGGCATTCAAACCGTTTCGCTCGGGGGCCTGAATATCGTTGTGCCTGAAGCAACGATGGACGTATTGGTAAATCCGCAAATGGATGTTAGCACATATGTGAGCCTAAAAAGTTCAGACCCAATTGCCACTCAAACAGAGATTGAAGAACGAATGGACACGAGCATACATGTAACTAATGTCTATCAGCAACGCCAACAAGAAGAGCAGATGATTTTGCTCATGTCCGTCTTCACCTATGGGTTTATTACGTTGATTTCCTTAATCTCGATCGCCAATATTTTCAATACGATCTCAACAAGTATTACGCTAAGAAAACGTGAATTTTCGATGCTTCGATCCGTGGGCATGACGCCAAAAGGCTTTAATAAGATGGTTCATTATGAAAGTATTTTTTACGGAGTGAAGGCCTTGGGTTATGGCCTCCCAATCAGTGTGCTTGTTATGTTTGGAATCCATCGCTCAGTAGGTTACACCTTTGAATATGAATTTAGTCTTCCGTGGATGAGCATCCTATCCGTAATTGTCGTGATTTTCTTGATTGTAGGCTCAGCGATGCTATACTCAATTTCCAAAATAAAAAATGACAACATTATCGAGAGTTTGAAGCAGGAGAATATATAAGTAAGTTGAAACGCGGTTAGCTACAAGGCTAATCGCGTTTTTTTTTTTTTAATGCTTTCCAAACGTCTTTCATAGCACCTTTGATAGTTAGTATTAACTATTTTTTTGTGAGATGTGCCATCCAGTAAACATAATAATCCCAAAAAGGAGAACCGTCTAATACTGGCGCAAATACCTTGTACTCTTCAGCCAGAAATAATTCTATGTCTTCTTTTTTTATTTCTTTCAGATCGTTAACAGGTAATCCTTCATGAATAGGAAAGTCTATCTTATTCATGAAGGATTAATGTCTGTTGTGAAAAACAATATGTTTCTTTCAAACTGAACTTTATATTCTGATAGTACATTACGTAAGTAGATTTCAATTTCATGTTGAAGACTAAATTCATTGTATAAATCGATTTCGTTCGTTTTTGTATAATTGAAGAAATCGATGATGTATTGAGATGAATTTTACCATGTTGATCAGCCCTCCTACTTGCTTTACTTCTATCTGTTCTTTTTATTGTAAACAACAGGCTATACCATTTTTGACTCACCCTTCTCTTTATACCCTGCGCCATCAAAGGCACTAAAAATAGGAATCAGAATTTTACAATATTGATTCCTAACTCAACGACCTAAGCTTTTTTTACAAATAAGTCTAATAGCTCTTTGGCACTATGTACTTCTTTATCTGGTTTATAGGTAGCATTGGCTGGTAAATCTCTCTTTCGATGATTCATCCAGACCGCCTGCCAGCCTGCTTGTTTTGCTCCGATAATATCTTTTTCATAATTGTCCCCGATATAAACCGTTTTGGTTTGGTCAAGATCCATTTTCTCTTCAATAAAATCAAATACTTCTCTTTTCGGTTTTGCATGACCGATCGTTCCAGAAATAAAGGTCTTTTCTGCAGGAATCCAGTGACTCAGACCGAGCTGCTTAATTTTCATTGCTTGATGTTTTTCCACACCATTTGTAAGAATCCCAAGCTGTTTTCCTTCTTTGAAAAGTTCATTTAGTAATATTTCCACTTCCGGAAACAAAGTAATGTTCTTTTGTTCGGCAACATACATATCATGAAAAATAGCTGCTTTTTCAGTATCTATAGGAATATTAAAGTCCTTACAGGAAGCTATAATTCGTCCTGTCTGCCATTCAAATTTTGATATTTCTCCCGCTTCACTTTGATCAAATAAAATCTCACTATACTTTCGACTAGCTTTATATAATTGATCAATTTCCTCGTTTGAAAGTGGCTCTTGAAACAACTTCCTTACCGTTTTATGAAAAGATTGTGCTTGATCATATAGTGTATCATCGACGTCAAAAATTATTGTATCCATTCGCAAATCCCTCCTCATAATTATTATGATACCACTTATTTATGCTTGACTCAGTAACAAATCGCATACACTGATCCTATTGCTCTCCAACGTTAGAGTGGTATATTTATTGTCTTAAAAAACATTTTGGACAATACTAAATTTACAAAACTATTAAAATCAATAAACCTTGATAGGAAAAAACGGTTAAATTTATCACCCTTGCAATCTTTATACTGAGGAAAATGTTTAATAAATTGTTATCAACAATAGGAACTAATCCATTCTCGATTATTTCTATATTTGATTCATTGAGGGATTCAGGATGATTATCTAGTAATTCATTAACATTTTTTGAATATGATTTCCCCTAAAGATAGCCAAATGTTGCATGAATTTGAAAATGAATAAACCAACGAACATAGTCATGTAGTTGTATTGTCTACTCCGCTAAACTATCAAAATGACGGCCATTTACAAACTCATTCTGTTTGTTTACTACAAAAGCTTAAAACAAAATAAACCTTGAAAGGCATATTGCCAATCTAGGTTTAAAGTATCTATGAATTTTCTTTTATTGAACGATAATTAACATTTAAAATACGCCTTCAAGAACTCAAATAACGTTGACCAAGTTTCCTCTAACTCTCCCTTTAAAAGCAGTTCATCTCTACCCTCAAAATTTACTATATAAACTTTATCTGTTACAGTATCCAGCACTAATACAGCATTTGCTGACATTTCACTTAAAACCAGATACTACTTAGGAAAACCATGTTCTTTTCGAGAAATAAATGTAAAACGAATCCGAATCCTACCCTTTCCAACCGTTTTCCCACAAAACAAAAAACACCCACAAACATTGATATACTAACATTTGTGAGTGTTTTATCGTTTCTTAATTTATCTCATTTTCACCTAAAGATACCGGTGGTCGGAGTCGAACTCACATTAATTCCATTATAAAAAATTCTGTGTTGGACAGGCTTGAACTGAACCCACAGTTAAATGGCTATTATCCATATGTTATATGTTTTTTTGTAACTCTATTTATACGAAGTATGCTGCAAAACTCTAACCTACGAAAAAACCAAAGGATAAAATCAAAAATCTAAATAATTATCGAATCATATTCAACTTCATTATTTTAGTCTTTTTTCTTATACTTTTAAACTTTTCTCTTTTTCTTTTAGGAAAAAAGGATAGGCTATATGTCACATGTATGAATAATCTCCATTAATTAGCCTTCTCCACCCCATTAATAATCTGCTTCCTCTCTTCTTTTACACCTTCTATATGTTTGGTGAATTCCGACTCTCCTGAATAAGATAAACAAAGATATTCCTGTGCTCTTGTCATACCAATATAAAACAACGAGACTTCCCTTTCTTTATTTTCAACCAAAGGAAAAGGCATAGAATCGATGTTCATGATGAATACTGCTCGGAAATCCAACCCTTTGCTGCTTTCTATTGTACTGATTTTTATTTTCCCATCATCTTTTTCATAGGATCTTTTGGAAACATCACTTTCTGTAATCCAATAAAAAGGTAAATCAGCATCAGTTAAAGCTCGTTTAATTACATCAATTATTGGTGTTTGATAGGTTTTTTTCACTCGATAAAGAATCAACATTTCATCATACGATACCTTTTTCTCTTCATGTAGTTTCTTTATTTGGCGAGCAATTAATTTTGTTTCTTCAAAGAAATTTTTGGCTTTTATTATTCCTGGTTCTGGCCCCTTACGTTTTGTACTTTGAGGGGCGATAATCTCACCTTCTAAATCTCCATTTACTACTTTATTTTTAAGCAAAGAATGTTTACGGTAAAAGTCCCAAGCAAAAGTAAGGATTTGATGAGTATTACGATAATTAATGGATAAAACCTTTGATCTCCCTTGAAAACTTAATCCTGTATCTTGGAGGTAGGAACGTTTCCGATTATAGATTGTTTGTGCTCTATCCTCCACTAATAATAGTGATTGAGTATTCACATTAATTAGTGAGCTAACAAGACGAAGCCAATCTGCTTCAAAATCCTGACCCTCATCTATCAAGACAGCATCATATAAAGGTAAAATCGTTTCCTTTTTTAATGATTTATCTATAATAGTAGGAAGTTGATACTCCTTAATCTTTAAATCATTCTTTAACCATGAATGAAAGTTTCGTACAATAATATTTTCATTAGTAACAACCTTTGAATCTGGATTATAATCAAACAAATCTTCAGGCTCATTTAACATATGAGTGATCATTTGTTGAATCGAGTTTGCTAAAGAAATATTGTAACAAAGAATGAGAATCTTCCAATCAGGATTTTGCTTAGACAACATCTTTGCCCTGCTTGCTAAAATAATCGTCTTCCCGCTTCCTGCTACTCCTCGAATTAAACGATTTTTATCCCCTATTTGCTTCGCTAAATTTTCTTGATGAAGATCCATGGTTTTTATATCATGTAACGACAGTAAAAGTTGATCTTGATATGGAACAGGTTGTTTATACTCTGCACTTATTCGAACCTCTGGGAATAAATGATATCGAATCGCATTAATATCGTCTATTGAAAGAGGTTCTCTAAGTCTAAATGGAACGACAAACATATTAAGGATTTTCTCCATCAAAATTTCTTCAGAAAACGCCTCTTTTTCAGAATCAATTTCATCTCTCGTTAAACATAAGCTTGGTTCAATAACAGAATAAATCCCATGTTCAATAAAATCCTTTGAATACAATCTTGTAAAAACAACTCCATGACCATATGGGAATTTCAATTGAAATTTATATTTTCCATCTAATTGAACTAAGCTTTTATCTTTTTTTAGAGCATCAACAACATGAAACATATTATCTCTTGCTTGCTTCATCGGACTTTTCACAAACGCATTTTGTCCCGATGAAGATACAATTTGCCACTCATCATGATTAATCTGAAACAATGTGTTTTTTGTATAATCTTTCACTTCTAAAACCACAACGCCAAGATCAGGACCAATGATAACAAAATCTGGCCTTCTCCCTTGTATTTCTGGTTCATAATAAACAATATAATCATCAGGTAAATAGGTCTTAAGAGTACGAAAAAATAACCTCTCTCCCGCCGTAGCTGATGAACGAATATTTTCAGGAATTGTAACAGCCATACCAAACGCTCCAAAAAATGTATTTTAGATAATTATATCAATAAATAGTTACATAGACTTACATTTTGTTAAATTCTATGCCGTTTTTCTTACATTTGTGATAAAATAATACAAATTATCATTAAAAATCATGATCAAAGTTTTACAATTTACTTAAATATATTTTTATTAAGAGTTATGTACCATGCCTTTTGAATCAATAAGTCCAAGGCTGAAACTCATTTGAAAGAGGAAGTGAAGAATTGATTAAGGGGCTCCTGGAGAAATTATTAAAATCAAGACAACAAACAACTTCAACAGAAAAACAATATATAAGTGAAGATCAGGTTCAAGCTATTGTGGATCAAAGAATAAAAGAACATGCATCAACATTACAACAAACAACTAGAACCGAAGAAGAACACTTGCTTACAGCAAAACAAATTGACTATGCCCTTTCTTTAGTACATAAGCTTGATGAATTCACCCTTGCGATTGATCCAGCTAAATTAACTGTTAAAGATTTGAATAGGTTAATAGCTTATAATCGGTATAAGAACAAGGGGACAGTTGTTAATTTGGTGAAAAAAGGTGTGTTAAGGAAGAATTAGCATTATTAATCTTCCTCTCATAAAAAATAATATCCATTTTCTATTAGGTTTTTTTTGTTTTCACGCCTTACTTATTCAATATTTTGGCCTTATTATGGTAGGTTTCGCCGTGGTTTCTGAATAGAAAAAAGGCATTGGTATCTTTAAACCAATGCCTTTTTAAACTTTTCCTAAAATCATTAATTTTTTCTATAGTTTTGCTTATCGTTCATGTGTGTTCATTACTTATTGAACTTATAAATTCTCTCCATTACTTGCTATAACATCAATGTACCAATTGAAAGATTTTTTCCTTTTTCTCTCTAATGAACCACTACCGTCATCCTGTTTGTCAACATAAATAAAACCGTAACGCTTAGACATTTCGCCTGTTGAAGCACTAACTAGGTCAATACAACCCCAGCTTGTATATCCCATTAGTTCAACACCATCTTCAATTGCTTCGCTCATTGCTTCGATGTGACTACGTAAGTAATCAATTCGATAGTCGTCGTTAATAGATCCGTCTTCTTCTACCTTATCATATGCCCCTAATCCATTTTCCACGACGAATAAAGGAACTTGATAGCGGTCATAGAGTTTATTTAATGTAATACGTAAGCCTTCTGGGTCAATTTCCCAGCCCCAATCACTAGCTTTTAAGAAAGGATTTTTCACTCCTTCAAGAAGGTTTCCAGGAGCTATCTCCAAACCTGTCTTATCTTTCGCTTGTGTTAGGGACATATAGTAACTTAATGCGATATAATCAACCGTATGTTCCTTGATTAATTCTAGGTCCCCTTCGCGAATATCTAAGTTAACATTATGCTCTTTAAAGAAACGTTTTGTGTAGGTTGGGTATTCCCCACGTACTTGGAGATCACCACAGAAATAATTAAAAATTCGTTCCTCTTGGAGCGCATACATGACATTTTCCGGATTACTATCATAGGCATAAACAGGAGCAGATAAAAGCATACAACCGATAGTAGCATCTGGGATTATTTCATGGCAGACTTTCACAGCCAGACTACTTGCTACAAATTGATGATGGAAAGCTTGGAAAATTGATTGATATTTATCTTCTTCCTTGTCAATCGAGAAGCCCATGCTCATAATTGGGAAATGTAAGGCACTATTAATTTCATTAAACGTCATCCAATATTTCACCTTATCTTTATAACGATCTAATATAGCATTCGCGTATCGTTCAAAGAAGGGTATCACTTCTCGACTTCTCCACCCACCATACTTTGTAACTAGATTTAGTGGCATTTCATAGTGAGAGATTGTAACAACTGGCTCAATTCCATACTTGTGTAATTCATCAAACACACGATCATAAAAAGCTAGTCCTTCATCATTCGGTTCTAACTCTTCCCCACTAGGGAAAATTCGCGTCCATGCAATCGACATACGATAGGCTTTGAATCCCATTTCTGCAAATAACGCGATATCCTCTTTGTAACGGTGATAGAAGTCAATTGCTTCATGATTCGGGTAGCTATATTTATCATGATCAATTTCAAAGTTAAAACCTGGTTCTTTTAATACACGTAATCTCTCTTTTCCTCCAGGTAGAACGTCTGCAATATTTAATCCTTTGTTTCCTTCATAAAAACCGCCTTCTATTTGATTAGCAGCAGTTGCTCCCCCCCATAGGAATCCTTCCGGGAATTGTTTGTTTGTATTCATATGATTTTCCTCCTAATTTATAAGTAAGAAGGGGAATGTCCCCTTTCTGGTTAAACAATAAGTGTTAATAAGTCATTATTAGCTTGGATGTCTTTTTTATCAGTCTCAACAATTTCTATATAACGATCAGTATTCGTAATAATGACAGGCGTTATAATATCATATCCTGCCTCTACTATTTTTTCTTTGTCAAAATTCACTAATGACTGACCTTTTGTGACAGAATCACCTTGTTTTACAAGTGATGTGAAATGCTTTCCATTTAGTTGGACAGTATCAATTCCAATATGGATTAAGATCTCTGCTCCATCATTTGAGGTGATACCGATAGCATGACCAGTAGGGAAAACAACTGAAATCGTTCCATTTACTGGTGATACTACTTCACCGACTGAAGGGACAATCGCAACACCTTTACCCATTGCTTCAGAAGAAAATGCTGCGTCATTTACTGCCGCTAATGCTTTTACTTCTCCTGTTAAAGGGCTAACTAAGGTTTCTCTTTTTGTTAAAGGTTCAGATCCTACTGAATCCGATGCAACGGTTTCCTCTCCAGTAACATCTTTCTTTTTACTTTCAAAGCCTAAAATTATTGTTAATAAAGCGCCAATTACAAAAGCTGCCAACGCACCAACGATGAAAAGGCTCATTGGAGAGAACGCTGGTATAGCAAGAAAACTAGGAAAACTAAATACCATTGCTTTTGAACCAAGCACACCATTTATCGCCCCCCCAATCGCTCCAGCAACAAGGACATAGATTATTGTCTTTTTATAACGAAGAATAATTCCGTAAAGAATAGGTTCTGTGACACCTGACAGTGCTGCAGGAAGCATAGCTGAACCTGCTAAAGCTTTCAATTTTTTATCTCTAGCTTTAATAAAGATAGCAAAAGCGATACCGATTTGAGCAAAAACTGCACCTGCTAGCATAGCAGTAAGCGGGTCTCCTCCTTTAGCAAGATTCTGAATGATAATTGGCACTAGGCCCCAATGCAATCCGAATAGTGTTAAGAATGTCCAACCAGCACCCATAACAGCACCAGTTAATAAACCACTTCTTTCAGCTAAAAATTCAATACCAGCACCAATCCCGTTACCTACATACGTTCCAAATGGTCCAAATAGTAGAACCGTTAATGGAACAATAACAACTAAGGATATCATTGGGACTAAGAACAATTGAATATCTTTGTGAATCATTTTCTTTAAGCCTTTTTCTAACAAAGCATAGATACACCCAGCAATAAACACTGGGAATACGGTTGAAGAGTAATCAACAACAATCGCTGGAATTCCTAAAAATGAAGCAGAACTATCTATTAATCCGGTTAAATTAGGCTCTAGTAAAGCTGCACCTATTGCGCCACCAACATATGGATTTGCTCCCAGTTTAATCGAAAGTGTAATTCCTAGGAAAACAGGGAGAAAGTAGAATACTGCATTCCCGGCAGCTGACAAGATTTGGTACGTACTACTTTGATCTGATAACCATCCAACCATCACTAGGACAGTCAATAATGCTTTGAGCATACCTGAACCTGCAAGTACAGGTATTATTGGCGAAAAGCT
Organism: Metabacillus sp. GQ13; assembly: GCF_059758525.1. NCBI lineage: Bacteria > Bacillati > Bacillota > Bacilli > Caryophanales > Bacillaceae > Metabacillus > Metabacillus sp. GQ13. The sequence goes on along the minus strand of NZ_JCAXET010000004.1, from coordinate 214,078 downwards.
TCGCGATATGATATCAAATATCTGTGAGGTAATCGATCCCTTTGATTCATTAGAAGATCCTCCCCCAGTATTTATATTGGCAACCTTACCAATTTCCTTATAAACTTCTGACACATGGGATCCAATAACGACTTGATACTGTCCACCACCTTGCACAACACTAAGCACACCTTCCATATCTTGTAATGCTTTTTTATTCGCTTTACCTGTATCTTTTAATGCAAATCGTAAGCGAGTTGCACAGTGAACTAAGCTTGAAATATTCTCTTGGCCACCAACGTTTTTTACGATATCTTTTGCAAATTGTTCGTAACTCATTGTATTCCCTCCTATATTGTGTGTTTATCTATCTTTCTCTATTTCTACAAAAATAAAAACCTAAACTGACCTTTTCACATTATTGAAAAGATCAATTTAGGTTTTGCCTGATTAGTAACAATCCTAAATAGATATTATTTATTTTTTCACTACTCTCTGAATATGAATCGTTAAATAAAGTATTTCTTCCTCTGTTAATTCATATCGATATTGTTTTTCTACGAATCGCTTAATTTTCTCAGAACATTTATATGCTTCAGGATACTTATCCTTAATCACTTGTAACAGGTCATCTTCGTTGTTGTTCTTATAATGTGTTCCCTTTACCAATCGATGCGCGAAGAATTTTAAATGGGTGACAAAGCGATAATAGTTTAACGAATTCTCATCAAAATCCATTTTAAGATGATATTTCACGATTGTTAAAATATCTTGGATCACCTTCGTCATATCCATAACATTCGTCATATCCTCATTAAGTTGGGCATTTACAAGATGAAGCGCAATAAACGCTGCCTCATCTTCGGGTAAAATAACATTAAATTGATCACAAATTATGTTTAATGCTTCTAGCCCGATTTCAAATTCTTCTTTGTATAGATGTTTTGTCTCCCATAGCAATCCATTTTTAATTGGCAAATTATCTTTATGACGCTCAATAGCAAAATGAATATGATCTGTCAAAGAGATATAAATGCTGTCATTTAGCTTTTTACCAAGTTTAAGTTTTGCATATTGGATGATTTTCTCAGAAATATCCATATATTCCATTGGTATATCAGAAATTAACGATTTGAACTTCTTCGTTATATCTTCATCTTCCAAAGTAAAGATTTTTTCAATTTGTTCCTCGTTTATGTCATCACCGGCACGTTTATGAAAGGCAATACCTCGTCCCATGACAATCACTTCTTGCTCGCCTTTTTCAGAGACTACGACATTATTGTTTAACACCTTTACAATATTCACTTTTTCACCCCTGACCAAAAAAGGCAAAACCCCTCCTTTGATAAGGAATCGGTTTTGCCTGATTTAACAGTTACAATCCGTTTTATATTAGCTTTGAGTATATATTACAACACTACCTTTTGATATGCAACCCCTTTCTTTCAGGTTTTCAGTTTCCAATAAATTCTTTACTTAAGTACACCACAATCTGGATCGTTTGTTGGATAATAAAAATATCCTAGAGGTATCCACCAAAGGCACATATACTATTTCCGGATCAATAAACCTAATATATATAGAAAACTATCTGAACACTAATTAACCTTTTATCCATTACGATTTAAAGGATTCTTAATAAATTATCAATTTTATTTTTGGCAAACTATCACTTCTCAAAACATTGCTCTCTTCTCCATGCAAAAAAAAGCATAATTAACACTAAAATATTGATCACACTCTGGCAGCGTAGCGGTCAATCAAACTAAGAAATCCGAACAATTCCCAACAACTTGTCATGAATATCATTCCAATGTTCAGTTAAATCAACTGTACATATCCTCACATTAAATCCGTGAATCTTGTAATTCAAATCAATCGCTTTTTCTACTTTTGGATAGAGAAGAATTCCTGAGGCTTTACGACCTGTGTAGTATTCATCATTTTTAAGATAGGCAAATAATTGATATAAATGCCCACTACGTACTGTTTCTTTATTCCAATTAGCTCCAAAAATATCTTTATAAAATTTTGTATCCATTATGACCTTTTGATTTTCAAACTCTAACGAAATATCGGTCTTCATCTTAGGAAGTAAGTCCGTACTTTCACCTTCTGCTGGCCAATAGAATGACTCACTTTTCACTTTGGATCCGTGTATTTCTTTTCTATAAAAGTTCTTAACAAAGTTTTCAAACAATTGAGCCATTTGTTGATGCTCTCGAGAAAAATCCTGAAATACCTTCTCACTTTCTCCTTCATGGAGTAATGTACTCTCCCAAATAAATTGACACACGTTAAATAAAAATTGATAATGTTGATTATTTCGATGTATGTTAATCACTTTAAATAGTTGGGGATTTACATGTATAAGAGTGATTTCTTTAAAGTAATTCAGTATCATTCTTATTTCTTCTTTATACTCTTTTAGTAAATCTTCGTGATTTACTAATAAGTGCAATGTTGCTTTTATTAACTGGTTATGGAGAATATCATAAGACATATCCTCTTGTGACACGTGTAACTTACCTCTTTTATGTGAAAAAGTTTGTATCGATTCTTTAAACAGTATTTTCCCTCGGATAATACCTGATTCTTCTTGCTTCTCCACATACTCCTTATAAAAACCCCTTTTAACGAGGGCTTTTACTTTCTTTATTAGTACATTACTTAGTAGGTTCAATAAATCCTTTTCGTCTTCTTCATGTACAGAAATGATATTTTTCTCTTGTGGATGGTTCCAAGCATAAACAAGCATATAATATATATTCCTAATGGGGACTCTATTAGGAATTTCTGATGAGATCATCAACTTTATCCTCCTGGTCAAACCAATATTCACTTAGTAATGGTTTAATCTCCAGACGTATAATGCGTTCATACCACGTTTGTTCATCTTGAACGTCTCCATCTGGACAAAAATAACTATGTCCGATTTCGAATCCTTTCCCTAAATTCGTAAAATCTCCTACAATTTCCTGATTAACTTCATGTATGAATGTTCTAATTCTATCAATAAATCCCTGGCTGACACCTTTGGCTTTTAAGTATTCGCCGAAAGCATTAGTATGGAACCCTGGTAATAAGTTTATAAAAGCAAATCGTCTTCTTAATGCATAGTCAACCATTGCTAATGAACGATCAGCTGTATTCATCGTAGCTATGACAAACACATTTCCGGGAATATAAAAGGTTTCTTCCTTCTTACTGTAAGCAAGTTTAATGGCATGTTCGTTACCGCGTTTATCTGCTTCTATTAACATCATGACTTCTCCGAATATTTTTGATAAATTACCTCGATTGATTTCATCAATAATAAAATAGTAGTTTTCATCTGGGTTTTCTTGCGCCTTCCGACAAAAAGAGAAAAACAAACCATCCTGTAGTTCAAAATGACCTGCTTCATTTGGTTTAAATCCTCTTATAAACTCTTCATAGGAATAGGATTGATGGAACTGGACCATTTCTATATTTTCTGGTAGTTTCTTTTCCATATGCAAATAAGCTAATCGTTTGGCTACATATGTTTTTCCTACACCCGGCGGCCCTTGCAAGATAATATTCTTCTTATAGTCCAGGGATTCTATTGCATCTTCTATTTTCTCTAAATCCATAAATACTTCACTGGAGATATTATCTATTGTATAAGGTCTAATTTCTTCGTTTACTACTTCTCCTATCTCATATGGTGTATTGCCTTCGCGAATCTCTACCCGATTTAATAGTGATTCCAAATACTCTTCATAAGGAGTAATATCAGTTAATGTTTTCGTATGAACTGGTAAATCAGCTACATCCCACTCTCCTTCTCGTAACCAGGTAATTCCTCGATAAGAATGATGTTCACCACTCTTAATTTCATGTTGGTAAGGGGAGATAATTTCACCTAAAGCAATAATTTTTGTTCTACCTGCCTTAATAAATACATAATCGCCTTCTTTCATTTCACGAACAAATTGTTCATTTGCTAGTGCATCATTGGTTGGCGTGTGATCCATTTCATATATCTCTTTTAACTTTTCTGAGATTTCCTTTTTATCGTTATATTGTTTTAGGTCACCAAGTTTATTCCACCCAATGGATATTTGATTTTTCATTTTAAATTCATCCCAAAGTTTTCCGCTTTCTCCTGCAGCTAATAGCCAGTATCGAGGTTGATACAGCTCATCCTCATCCTGTAGTGCTAATTTACTTTTTTCAAATACAAAGCTAAAGAACTGATCAACTTCATAATTAATTGGAAGCTCCGTTCGTATACCTATAATTGATTCATATTTACTAGCAATTTGATTTTCTTTTAAAGAGTTCTGAAACTTAATAAATTTTTGAGAGAAGCTATCTCCTCGACTATACTGCGGGTCTATCCCCAACTCGTTTTCTACTGCGACTCGGTCTCTTTGGTTATAAAAACAATATTCTTCAGGAAAAATGTTTCCTATCATTTCACTAAGTGCATTTGCACCGATACCAAACAATTTATAGTCTGGATGATTTAAAAATTGATTCATTCGTAATTCAATTGAATCATTGCCATGTACAAGGTAATAAAAACTTTCCCTATATTTCTCCAATGATGCATTCATACGACCAAATGCACGGCTACGAGCAATCGCCATTCGATAGGCATTGATATGATCTCCTATTTTCTGAAAGTCTTCCCATTGCATATTCATAATGAATTCAGGATCTCTAAATTGCTGGAAAAACTGGTAACTTCTCTTTATATAATCAATTCCGGTTAAAAATTCTTCCACTTTTTCTTTATAATAGTTAAGATATTTCTCAATGATAGGTAGATCAGCATTCTTAGCCAAATCAATTGGATGATTCCAATAATTGATTAAAGAAGTATACTCTTCGTCAGTTAGTTTATAATTTGTCATTTGAGGTGCTCGCAAAATTAGTAATTGCTTCGTTTCAGGCATTTCTTTTAATTTATGCCTAAGTAACATACCTGTATCCTCGGTTAATCTACACTCAACTACTTTCAATTCAACAGTCGAAATCCCATCTTCCTTGTTATATGGTTCCATAACCACTTCAGTCAAAGCGATAATTCCACCACTATTCCGCTCTTCACCATCAGAGCGCCATATAAACACTTGATCACCACTTTGAATATCTTTAATATGATGTTTTTGTCTAATACTCCATTCAATCTTTTCACCTTTCTGTACATAGCTATCGATATCATGAAGGTCAGGGTATTTTTCTTTATCTATTGTGAAACGTCTTGGGTTACCTTGAAAAATCCAATGCGACATAGTTGTTTCCTCCTTCATCTATTTGTACTATATTGAATTAATAGTATTACCTATAAAATAGGTGTAGAAAATGATTCTTTATATTATTTTAACATAATTTAACAACGGTTTTCTTAGTACTATAATATAATCTGTAATTATGGAAATATCTTGGAACGGTCGTAACCTGTTCTTTACAATCAATCTTTCTCTCAAAATACATCTATTTAAGCGAAAGAAGGAAATGATAGAATTGTGAACAGGAATAACGTGCTCCTGAGCAAAAGTCTGTACATATTAAGACTTATTTTCTATTTTTTATTAACCACCAAAATGTTATCATAAACTAGAAATATAAGTTATGGGGGACATGATGAAAAAGACTGTTAAAGTAGTAGCTGCTGTTATTGAAAATGAAAATAATGAAATTCTGTGTGCGCTTAGATCTCCTGAGATGACACTTCCGAATATGTGGGAGTTTCCTGGTGGGAAAGTGGAAAAGGATGAAGATATCTACTCGGCTTTAGTTAGAGAAATTCATGAAGAATTGGGTTGTACTGTTGAAACCATTGATTTATATAATGATAATACCCATGAATATGATACGTTTATTATTAATTTGATTTCGATTACTTGTAAAATTGTAGCTGGAACCCCAACACCAAGTGAACATTCTACCTTAATTTGGTTGAAGAGAGAAAATCTTGATTCATTAATATGGGCACCTGCTGATGTTCCAGCTGTTAACCAGCTTATTCATGAAAAATAGTCTTCTCATAATGAGAAGACTATATCTTTTTTGTGAATTCAGTATAAAGATTTACTGGTACTTCATTTTCTAGTTGAATCTTTACCGTGATTGGTTTTTATCCTTCGAATTCTACTGAATCCCCTTTGCCGATGTAAATATACGGTTCTGTTTTACCATCAATTTCTTTATATTTCCGCACAAACAGATGTAATTTCACATCTCTTGCTTTGTTATAAATAATATTTTTTCCTCGTTCAGATGACTGACTTGTGCTATTTTGGGTTTGCCATTGAAAATCCCGTTGACTCATAAACTTATCCTGATAATTAATACTTTCTTTAATATCTTCTTCTTTGTGAAGATCAATATATAAGAAATAATCATTTCCGTTAGCAAGTAAACCTGACCCTCTAAAGGAACTATGTGTTTTCCGATAGTTTGATAATAAAGCTGCGTCGATCATTTGATATTGTTCATATAACTTGAAATGTGGAACCCCATAATATTCGTGCTTATATTCTTTTTCATACCGATGGATCCCATAGTTTAGAACATCTTCAATGTACTTCTTGTATTCAGTGTTTTTTAACACTTTTTGTAGAGCATCTGTTTTAACCAATCGACCATTTGAATACTCTACTAGTTTTTCTTTTGTTCTTAATTGCGTGCTGTCATAGTACTGCTGATTTAAGTACTCGAAAGCATGAAGGATGCTATCTTCATCAACGTAATCAATTACTTTAAGTATTTCAATTTTTGCTTCTTCAACTGAAATCTCTTCCTGCTCTAGTAAATATTTAATCACGAGAAATTCGTATATTCTTTTTAAAGGTAGTTTACTTGATAACTCCTTTAAGATACTTTCAAAGGAATCATTAACAAGTAACGCCTTTAGTTGATCGTCCTTTTCCACCTTAGCAACAAATTGAAGATACGACTTTTCTCTTTCTATAAATTTAATCGGATCTGGTGCCCCATCAAATTTAAGATAATCTAGCAGATATAGTGGTACTCGGCCTTGGTTTAGCTTTTTAAATTCAAAATACTCTTCTTTTAGATATTTCATCGATTTAAAGTTTTCTCTATCAATTTGTTCTAATATCCGATCTTGTGCAATTTGATCCATTTGGATATGGGTTGCACCTGGAATATTAGCAAAACCAGTCGCAATCGCAACCTTTAAACTTTCTTTGTCATAATACCTGCTACCATTTAGGGCGATGGCTATCAAAAATACTTTACTATGATTGCCAATGAAATCTAGTACTGTTAAAAAGCTTTTACTACCGTGTTTTCGAAGTCCTCTTCCTAATTGTTGAATAAATATGATAGGTGAATTTGTAGGCCTAAGCATCAACACAGAGTTTACAGTTGGGATATCTACCCCTTCATTGAAAATATCCACAGTGAAAATAAACTCTAGATCATCCTCGTCATTTTCCAATCGTTGAATATACTTATCTCGGTCTTCTACAGAATCTCGACCTAATAAGCAAATACTAGTATACCCCCGCTCATTAAATTCATCGGCCATATATTTTGCATGTTCGATACTAGCACAAAAACCTAAGCACTTTCTCTTTTCACCGTCGTGACCATAAAACTGCATCTTCTCAATAATAAAGTCGACTCGTTTGTTTACATTTAGCCTTTTGGTTACTTCGGCAATATCATCAATGGATACATCACTAAGATCTATTCCTTCGACGTCTGTAATACCAAAATAGTGAAAGGGAATGATTAACTCATCTTCTAATGCTTCATGCAATCTCACCTCTAATGCGACGTTATGATCGAAAAGATCAAATACATTATAATGATCACTTCGTTCAGGTGTTGCAGTCATACCTAAGGTGAATGTTGGTTTAAAATAGTCCATTACTGCTTGATAACTTGGACTTGTCGCATGATGGGCCCCATCAAAAATAATATAATCGAATTGATCCACTTTATAGTCTTGATAACATTTAGAGAGGGTCTGTATAGTTGAAAATAGATAGTCTGCATGTCTTTCCTTATGATTCCCTGTCAAAAGCCCAAATGTTTTATTGCGATTCGTAATTAACGTCTCAAATGTATTTTTAGCCTTCTTAAGAATTTCTTCTCGATGAACAATGAACAACATTCTTTCAGGGTCGAAATTCTTCACATCAAATGCAGACATAAACGTTTTACCAGTACCAGTTGCTGAAATAACTAATGCTTTATTTTCACCGATTTTCCTTAAGCGATCTAAATTTTCCATTGCGCTTTTTTGCATACGATTTGGAACGATGTATTCCACATGTTCATAAATTTGTGTAGTTGATTGCCTAGATTTAATATTTTTTAAAAACTCAGCATATCTCTTTATAAACTCAGCATTTGCCATAGTACTACTTTCCCATAAGTGATTGTACTCTTTTAATACATTTTGAATAAAATCATGATCATTTTTTGAAACGATCTCTAAATTCCATTCAATATTACTTTTAAGGGCACTTTGCGTTATATTTGAAGAACCAATGATTACCTTATATCGATCTGTGTATTCAAATATATAAACCTTTGTATGAAAACCAATTTCTTTATCCGTAACAAATACTTTTAATTCGATATTATTGAATTCTTTTATTTTCTCTAGAGCCTTAGCTTCAGTGAAATTGAGATAGGTCGATGTTAGAATTTTCCCTTTTGTACGATGCTCTTCAGCTTCTTTTAACGAATCTAGAAGGAGCTGCAGTCCGCTAAAATTAATAAATGCGACACTAAAATAGAACTGCTTGCATTCTTTAATCGATTTTGTGAGTTCGTTTAATAGATTCCCATTGCTAGAATTCGTTATTAACTTCTTATCTACATCCATGCTCATACTCCTTACTTTTCTGTCAACACGATAAATACCTACAGCTAGTTTTGTTATAAAGGTTACATATGCTTATTTCTATATGTTTTAATGCCATCTAATGTAGCTACTTCTTTTTTCTATCATACCAATCATTACACATTATGTATTTACCATCATTGATTCTAATTATAGCTCGCCAATACCTATCATAACCCTTTACTTTTCGTTGATCACTTATTGGTATATTATTTTATACCTTTTTAAATAAAGGGTAATTGTTTTTATTCCCCTTGTTTTATCATACTCAAGCATTTAACCATTTCCATTTCATTCTAAATTCAGGCAATAAAAAAGGACACCCGTAATGGATATCTGTTTCATTATAATATCACATTGATAAAGCTTTATTTGCAAGGTTTATGTCGTTATTTAGAAGCTTTTCTAAATTGTATGATGGGTAATATCCTCTTTGGTACATGTAATTGTATATCCTTGCATGACAATTTACAGCTAATTGTAATTGTTTTGCTAATACATTTCTTAGTTCTGGTGTTGCCGTTTCAGTAATAGCTATTGCATAATTTCTTACCGCCGTTTTCGCAAATGCTAATAAATCGCCTGCGTAAAAAGCCTTATCCATATCTCTACTATCTTCATCATCACGAGGAGCAAAACGATAGAATTGTAATAATTCTCTTATGTTACATTCTAATTCGTTAATTGATTGGGCATATATTCCTTTTAGAGTTGGACATTGAATTTTCCCAAGTCCTTTTTTCAATTTTATTAAGCCAATTGATGAAAACGCTACGAGTTCATGCAACTCCAATGTTTCATGCCATGCTAGTGTTTTATGGTGGTGCATTTGATTAGGATCATAATGATTATGCATGTTTCTCCCCCTAAAATTTAGTCTTAACACTAATATTCAAGGTGATTCAATATAGTTATTTGTCCTATTCAAATTAGATCGTGTATACTGAACACCCCTTTATAAGGGTGTTCAGTATACACGATCTAATTCTTTCATTTAAATATTAATCATTCAGAGAAAAAATCGGTAATGTTAATTTCATTCGTTGTCGTTTGATTAACCTTCTTCTGTAAACTACATCATCTTTTCTCACCTTCGACTTTTCTCACCTTCGACTTTTCTCACCTTCGACCCAGGACTCCAATAAGTATGTACTCCATCAACTTCACAAATAAAATGATCATTTACCTTGATCTCCACTATGCTTATCACCTCAGGTAACTAATTCTACTTAATTTTCTAGTCTATCAATTAATATAAAATAAGAAGCACCCTTAGAGGATGCTCAAAAATAATTCATTCTACTTTTTGTCCTGTATTCTCTTTAAACTTCTCAACAGATATTCCTAATAACTCCGAGGTAAATTCTTCTGTTGATTTATGGTAAATTTGAGCATACTTTGTGTCATATTCTTCATTTGTAATAATACCCTTTTCTATAAGGAGATCTATTAAAACCTTTGTATTAACACGATTTTGTATAGCATCATGGCCAACTTTAACAAATAATTCACTTTCTTTCATTTGGTTAGTCATATTATCCACTCCCCCAAGAAATTTTACCTACACGTATATAATTTGACATATTGCGACCGGAATCCTTTTTTATTTACAATATTTTTACAGACACAAGCCGAACAATAGGCGAAACACAAAATCCAGATATCAGTCTACCTGAATCCGATAATTAAATGCACAAACACAAAAAGCCATTCAATTTGAGAGTGGCTTTTTCTAATTATGCGTAAGGGAGATTGAGTATAATAAAAAATTAGTTCGTATGGGAATTTTAAAGAGAAAAACACTCTATAAAGAGTGTCAATCCATTAAGCTCTCATCTATGTACACTTCCATACCTTCTTCTTCTAGACATTCACCAAAGAACAAAACATCTTTCTTATGGTCAAAATTGAGTATATTTAAGTCTTGATCATCTGCATCATATACACCAATGACGGCACCATTTGCATAAAGGTTTATATGATCATCTGATCCTTTTAGTTGTGCCTCAACGCTAAATTGCTCGCCTTTTATTATTTCTTTATTCGTCTTCATTGCTCTAGATAATAGCTCTTTAATTTCATTCATTTGAATAACCTCCTATAATTAACTCTTTATAGGTTGTATCATATTAAACTGTTTTAGTACAATTTTCTATCAAAAGTGAATTTCACTTAATGTTCTAAAATAATTTTCTATGTACTCAAATTATACTTCCGTAATTAAAAGTAAAGCCATGCTATATATAAGCATATGTTCCTTATAAAAATAGTTCATTTGAATATTGACTAGCAGGGTTAAATAATTGTTTTTACAAATTCATAAGTCATTTCAGCGACTCTTTTATTACCAGCTTCTGAAAAACCATGACCCTCTCCTCGAAACACTTCAATTTTAGCATGCGGATATAACATTTCTGCCCTCTTCCCATATTCAAGAGAGACAATTTCATCCTGATCTCCATGAAAAATCAAAACATTTTTATTGAATTCCCCAATATGGTCGAACACATTATATTCGTGAATCGATTTAAAAAAGATTCCACCCAATCGAACTCCCCACAACTCATGTGTATCAGGTATACTCGCAAGTGTTGGAAACCTTTTATTCCAATCGTCTGCAATACCTAGCGCTGGAAATAGCAATAAGAGTCCTTTAATTCCCTCTACATATTCATCCGCTACTAATGCTGATACTAATCCTCCCTGACTTCCTCCAAATAAAAAGATATTATCAGGGTCAACATTCTCCCAATTTTTTATGGTATCAACAACAGCACACAAATCTTCTTTTTCTGTAAATATCGACATTTCATTAGTCTTAAGGTCACTCTTTGAATTTATGGAACCACCACAAAAATCGAAGCAAAATGCACCCACGTCATTTTTTGCTAAATAGTCACTATTCATAGCAAAATCGACATTTGTTCCATTAAAACCGTGGCTGAAGATTACGACAGGGCACTTTTTCTTACTAATAGGCATGTAAGAGACACCATAAATTTCCCTCCCATGATGTTTAATCTTCACAATTTCTTTTTGATAACTGCTCATTTTTATATCCCTCCATGTCTTAGACATTTAAATGACATAACTTGTTAATCCCATTATATAAAATAATCTGAAGTTTATATTATTTTACGCTTTATTATTTTATCATCTAAACTAGATTCCGTTGGTAGTTCTTCTGCAACTAAAATGTCATCATTTTAAAAAGGCTAATGCCTTGCCTGACATCTTTATAAACGTTAGGAAGCGCTAGAAAGTATACATTATATATCCATATTTTCATAAAAAACAAGCGATTCTTGAACCAAGAATCGCTATAAGAGTTATTTTATCAGTTATATTTTGTTATTAAACTAATTATCTTTATCATAAAAGGTGTGAATTCTGTAAAAAACAACTTCCTGTATAGATTGTTAATAATCACAGGTACTCTTTTTTGTTTAAACACGTTCCCATAAGGTCCGGATACCATCGTTCAGACTCCTTGCCCTCCGGTAGCATGCCGTTAATGCCGTCGTAAGCACTTCGGCGATGTACCGCACCTTTTCCTCCATGCTCAATTCGTTGCCAGTGCCGTTTGAAATACCAGTCCATCCCCCACCAGGCATTAGCACCTCAAGCCGAGGCTGAAGCTTAGTGGTAATATGGTGTATCGTACTCAACGCCGCACGGACCTCCATTCGGATTGCTCTCAAGTTCCACCAGCGTGCCGTCTGCACGGAAAAGAGGACGATAATGAGTGGCAATGCGTGTTGCCGAACTGTTAGCGTAGTGGCAAATGAACGAGCGGCGGAAACGATCTTTTGTTTTATTGCGGTACGAGCCGTGAATCAGATTCCCATTGAAAAAAATCACATCTCCCCTCTCCATCACTGCCGGAATTGCCTTCTGATCCTTCGGTGGCTTAACGTAGTGTGTAGTGAAGGATTCATTGGAATCGGAAAAATCAGGACATACGATATCATACGTACTCGTCTTTGGCACAACTAGCAGTCCGCCGTTCTCCACATCGGCCGGATCAATCGCAGTCCAAGCGGCGATGCAGTTGCCTGGCTCGACCTTTAAGTAAAAGTTATCTTGATGAAGCGCCTGTCCCCGTGCTCCTGGAGGCTTATAATAGAACATGCTTTGGGCTGCCAACGGTTCTTCCTCATATATATCAGTAAGTACATCCATTACCGGTTGATGCAGCATATACCGTTTAGCTGTTTCATTAAACCGGTGCGGATGCATAACCCTCGGATAACGCTTTAGCGGGTCGTTCATTTCCTGCTGCAAATCCGGCTCAAAAAGCCCTGGGATCACCTGAAGGCTAATGTCCTCAAAGGTTCTGTCAATCTCCTTCAGGTGATCCTCTGTAAACAATCCTTTGACTATTAAATAACCTTCCATCTCAAACTGTCGCTTTTGCTCATCATTTAACACTTGATTGTTATACACCATGTCTTCATCCTCCCCTAATTCTACTATATGTGATATCTACCACATCCTTATTATATAGATGGAATGACTATTAGATGAAGGAGCGATCATGCTAACATTGCATACGATTCTGCTATTTCTAAAAAAAGATACTTGTGCATCGCCGTAAGTTTAGCTACACTATTTTTGATAAAGTACACTTAGAAAAGGATGAGTTCCATGAAGCAGAACACCCCCTCCAACTATGACGGATTGTCCTACGGAATGGTGATCGCCGGACATTTTCATGAGAGCGACACTTATTCTACTCTACGGCCTGACGGCATGAGTGACTGGCTTATCACGTACACGCTAGGAGGTGAAGGTTACTTCGAGACAGACAACTGCAAGCGGCGGGTAAAAGCAGGAGAGGTAACACTGTTGAAGCCAGGAACACCCCATCGTTACGGCACATCTAAACGAAAAAGTTGGCATTTTGTTTGGGCGCATTTTACTGGAGGATTCATGGAAGTGAGTCTATTGCCACACGAACCGCTGACCGTTCGTCAGGTTGAGCAGCAAGCGGTAAGGGAGCGCATCTACAATGCTTTTTGCCGTATTCTGTCCGACTCCCGAGAACGAGGCGCTTATTGGCACGAGATGTGCTTAGGTGGGCTGCGGGAGATCCTGATGCTGCTCGCAAAGCAGCAAACCAGCGGATTTGACCCGCGGATTGAAGAAACGCTTTATTTGCTCGCCCAGCGAATGCATGAGACGGTCCGAGTAGAGGAGCTGGCCCACAGCGTTGGGCTCTCCGCATCGAGATTGTCGCATCTATTTAAAGAAAATACTGGCGAATCGATTGTGGAGTCACTTAACAGAATGCGTATTAAGCAGGCTGCCTTGCTTCTTGCACATACAAATCGAAATGCAAATGAAGCTGCCCTTAAGGTAGGCTTTCAAAATTATAACCACTTTACTCGGCAGTTTCGCAAATATATAGGGCTAACTCCAAGCGAATTCTGCAAAAGTGTCCGGTCTAAAGAGAAGCACCCCCCATATTAGTTGATTTTACAGGGGATATAAATGCCTCGCTTGGCGAACTTGTCGTTTTCAAAACCCTATTTGATAGAGTAACAATCGATGAACTGTTGCATTCAAGCAAATACACCAGGAATATTTGCATCAATTGTACCAGGTTTAGTTAATGTATCCATTATTATCAATCTGTTCATTTAGGAGTCAGTATTTGGGCGATAACCAATAGCAACATTGGATAAATTATTCTTTACCTGATAAATTGTTTTAACTTTCAATCCAGTTATTCCACTTTCATCTTTTAACACTTCGACTGGAGTCATGTTTAATGACTTCTCGAATGGATTACCGTTTCTTTAAGGATATAGATTAATTTTTTTGAGTTTTACTATTTTTTTTACAGAACGGGTATTAAATTATACCAAGCAACGTATCTACCAACTTACCATCCTTAAACAAAATCAATGTACGGATGCTCTGATAATACCGCACGGTGAAGCTAATTCAGGTTCTTCGTCTAGATGAACTAACCACATGTCGCTTGTCCTTTCATTTCCTCAGCTAATTCATTTACTATAGGAAGTTATAACAACTTTACGAGTTAAAACATTACCAGCCCCAGACATTGCTTCAAGTTTATTAAATATTTCTTTTCATCTTCTCTTCTTGTTATAGAGTGTATAAAATCATTATATAACACCAGTTACTTTACTATTTTCAGAGTTCATTACTATTTCAAATTCTCCAAAATAAATAAAAATGTCTTCATTTATATTTTGATTTATACTCCCCATAGTCTACTCACCTAATCTAATTAGAATATTTATTAAATTATTTCCCTTCTACCATTTCTATTTTTTGTCTACCAGTTCCTTCTTTTATCCAACAACAACCTGGCGATTAATCACCTATAAGCAAACTCTTTACTCTACATACTTTCATTCACAAAAGAAGGAATTGTTGCACAGTATGAGTCAAATATGAAGAGATGATCACTTTGAACGTAATCGTCTCTTAGACGTTTATTCTATTACCAGTATTCTTGTACTGTGCATCAAATAGAACTGGTGTTTTTCGTCATGCTTTTTCACCATTCCCCCCTCATTAGAGGTCATTTGTTACTTTAGAATAAAGATTGATAGAAATGTTACCCTAACCTTATATTTAACATCAATAAAAATGACTTCATTTTAATAAAAAGATTGATTAAAAAGGGGGTGACTTTTACAGAATCATTAAAAATTTTAAAGTTAGGTTTGATTTTTTGCATCGTTTAACAACTATCTAATTTTTAATATTATTTTGCCTTTCGCCCTTCCAGATTCCGCATATTCCATCGCTTTTTGAGCATCTTCAAATGGCAAAACTCTATCAATTATAGGTTTTATTTTGCCAGTCTCAATATAGTTTGCGATTATACGTAATTGCTCTCCACTCGGCTTCATAAACAAAAATGTATATTGTGCGTTATGCTTTTTTTCAAGTGTAGTAAGTTTATGACTTGCTGCTGCAAACAACAACGTTTTAAAATACCCCGAACCATATGCTTTACCAAAACGGGCATTCGGTAATCCCGAAACGGAAACAATTTTCCCTCCGCTTTTTATCACTTTGAATGATTTTTCGAGGATCTCTCCACCAAGTGTATCAAATACTGCATCATAGTTTTTCAGTTTCTCTTCAAATTTCTCTGTTTTGTAATTTATTATTTCATCTGCACCAAGCGATTTTACTAAATTCGAACCAGCGTCACTTGCAGTTGTTGCGACATTGGCACCCATTAACTTTGCCAGTTGAATAGCAAATGTACCAACACCACCAGCCCCAGCTTGAATTAAAATCTTTTGTTTCTTTTGTAATTGCAAAATGTCTGTTAGGGCTTGATAGGTGGTTAGCCCAATCAGTGGAATCGAGGCTGCTTCTTCAAAGCTCAAATTTTTAGGTTGTAAGGCGATGTCATCTTCATGAATAGCGATATATTCAGCAAAAGTACCGATTTTACTCTTACGTGGACGTGCATATATTTCGTCACCAACTTTAAAACGAGTCACTTTTGAGCCAACCTTTGCAACAACACCAGAAAAGTCATTCCCTAAGATAAGAGGCATTTTATATTTAACTAACAATTTTACTTTCCCATCGCGTATCTTAAAATCAACAGGATTAATACTAGCTGCATGAATTTCTGCGAGTACCTCATTTTCACCAATTTCAGGTGTGGGCATTTCTGCTAAACGCATTGGCACTTTCCCATATTTATCAATAATCATTGCTCTCATAGTTTTTACCTCCAATTAATGTGTGTTTCATATTCCATTATTTCAATAAAATTTCTGCATGAACTTATCAATATCCAGCACTAGAGCTTTTAATAAACCTAATTCTGAACTTACATTAATATAATAAAAGTTTTTTGTCCCTTCTTTACGCATTAAAATAACGCCAGCATCACGTAATACTTTAAGGTGATGGGACACGGCAGGTCGAGAAAGATGTGTTTGAGCAGTAATTTCACCAACACGTAATCCTGTTTGACAATCCGTCCCCATAAGAACTAACAAGATCGATTGACGTGTTTCATCACCAATTGCTAATAGTACTTTTTGACAGTTAATAAAATCCTCTTTAATCATATTTAGTTGGTCCTGTTTATTCATTCAGTAAAATACCTCCAACAATTAGTTTAATGGTTTAAGTTGATGAACCAAATTACTGAATACAACAATATACCATTGTTATGTTAGGTGCAATATTGAGAAAGCAAATCGAGACGAAGTATTTATGTTACACAGTAAGAGTCAAATGAACAGCAGCTTATTGAATCAGATACTTTTTATCCTGCCCTCGCTTTCGCTCATGAGTAATCTTTGCATACCTTAGTGTCGTATCAGGTGAACTATTACCTAAGAGCTCTTGAATCGCAACCAATTCAGCACCATTATTTAACGTTAAAGTAGCAAAAGTGTGTCTTAAAACATGGGGACTTACTTTGTCTTGTAAACCTGCTTTTTGAGCGATTATATCTATTTCTCTTTGTATTCCTCGTTTAGATAATCTTCTATAAGGTCTTCTCTCTGTAACCATCAAGGCTTCACAATTGTCATTTCTTCCTTTTATATATTTACCTAAATGATACATTGCTCTAATTGAAAAATAGACTTCCCTTTGTTTATCACCTTTACCAATAACTAATGTGCTCATTTTTTGTAGATTGATATCAGCTTTATCTAATCCATGAACTTCAGACAATCTACAACCCGTTGCATACAATATTTCTAGAAAAGCACGCTGCCGGACTGTATCGCAGGATTCTCTTAACATTTCTAGTTCTTCGATTGATAATGATTTTGGAAGTCGGTATTCATCTTTTGGAGCTTTTAATTTGGTAGTTGGATCACGTTTAATATATTCTTCTGAAGCTAACCAACTAAAAAAACTCTTTAAAACAGATAATTTCTTTCTAATTGTGCTCATTTTTAAGGTCCCATCTTGACTTAAATACATTCGAACATCAGCTGTAGCTATGTCCTCAGCCTTCTTTTTTATAATATCAGCAAACATACTTAATTCCATGAGGTAGTTGTCTTGAGTAATAGAACTTAAACCTTCTAGTTTTTTTGCCGAGATGAACAATTGTATTTTATCCTCAAGGTCAGGATGTACCTCACCTAAGTCAACTCTTTGAAAATAATACTCTGATAGAACAGTAGATAATTTATTCTTTGTACTTTCCACTTCAATATCAGGATACAAATCTTTTAAAGCACCAACTAAATCTGATAATATTTGCTCACCTAGATTCATAATAATCAGCTCTCCTTAGTTCTTATTAGTAACTAAGGATTACCTATACACACCCAAAAATACCAACTGAGTAAGTATGAACCGCTTTTTTGATCCTTTGAATAAGAAAGAGACGATTACTTTTGGGGTAATTGTCTCAAAATGGTTGTTTATAGCTAGTATCCTTGTACTGTGCAGTAAATGACTTTGTGTAATTAGTTGTTCTTGTTCAACATAAGCACCCTAAAGTTTAAGTACATTATTTCACAAACCTTTTATACACATAGACAAAAGGTTGCTCCAAATTAGGAACAACCTTTTTAAAATATTAACCAAACTCCCTCATTAGAGATACAGTAAATGGTCAATTTTTATAGCATTAGTTTGAAACATTCTCTTTAACTTGCTTTGGTGAGCGGATAAACAGAAGCGCCACTATTGCACCTAAAAATGCAACAATCCCACCCCAGAAAAACGCTTGTTGATAACCATTGTTTAGAGCGACTATCTGGTTCCCTGCAGTTGCATTGGCTGTTGTAGCTGCAATGGAAACCAGAATGGCTAAGCCTACTGCCGATCCTACTTGATATGTGGTGTTATATAAACCAGATGCAAGGCCTGACTCTTCTGATTTAGCCTCCGATACAGCTGCTGTAGTTGCTGGTAAATAAGCAAGTGCATTTCCAAGAGCGGCCAAAAGAAGTGCGATGAACACATCACTCCAATAGTTACCCTCAATTGTATTTCCAGAAAACATGACACCAGAAATACCAAGTATAATAAATCCGACGAACATAGTAACCTTCATACCAAACTTCGCCATTGCTTTTTCTGCTAGAACAATCATGAATATTGCCATCAAAATCGGTGCTGGTAACATACCCATCGCGGCCATGAAAGGCTCAAATCCCAATACCTGCTGTAAGTAAAGAATTAGGAAATAAATAAGAGGAAACCACGATACCGCTAATATAATGAGCGCAACGTTCCCCGCTGCTAAGTTTGGCGTTCTAAAAATACCAAGTGGCATCAGTGGTTCTTTTCTATACAATTGGATAAGGATAAAGATGATGAACAATAGGGCTCCAATCATCATTGGCAGTATAGTAGACAGTGCTTGCCAACCTTTATGTTCTGCGGTTACGATCCCGTAAACAATCAAAATTAATGCTACCGTAACAGAAATCGCACCTGCATAATCGATACGCCCCATTTTCCTTTTACCTTTATCCAGGATTTTTGGCGACAATACCAAAACAAGAATACCAACAGGAACGTAGAATAATAGTGTCCACCTCCAGCTGAGCAACTGGGTAATGACACCTCCTAGAACGATCCCTATGGATCCACCCGCCGCACCAGATAGCCCCCATATGGCAAGCGCCTTGCCCATTTCCTTTTTATTCGCACTAAACAAAATCATAATAATCGAAAGTGCTGCAGGTGCGATTAAGGCTGAACCCGCACCCTGGACGGCTCGTGAAATGTTAAGTAACATTTCATTCCAAGCTAACCCAGCGAATAAGGATGAGATCGTAAGGATCGAAACCCCAAACATGAAAATTCGTCGTTGACCAAATAAATCAGCCAGCCTTCCCCCCAACAGCAAAAGCCCTCCGAATAAAATTAAAAATGCGTTCATTACCCATTGCAAGTTTGCCTCCGTATATCCTAGGGATTCTTTGATAGACGGCAAGGCAACCTGGATGATTGCGGTATCCATCATGACAAGGAAATTTGCAAAGGCTACCAAAGCAAGTGCTTTCCAACGCATTGGATTAGGTTGCGCAATCGTCTGTGATTGTGTTGACATAAAACAATCTCCTCCAATTTTTTAGATGTATTTTTTATTAGGTAGATTTAATTCCTTGGCTTGGTAATTTCACCACTAAGGACAGGTATTCTACCCTAACTTGTTAATTTATCTTTACCTAATCGCTTCAAAAACTTAAAAAGTGGCTCCCGTTTCTTACCCATTTCTGAATAGGCAGCGATGATCTTTTCTACTGTTTCATACATTTCTTCCTCTGTTAGATTCTCCTTCAGCATAGTACCAACCTCAGCATCTTTTCCTTTTGCTTTTCCTCCAACATATAAATTGTAATGGTCTTTAATTTTCATCACACCGATGTCGCTTAACATCGGTTCACCACAACCGACAGGGCACCCTGTATAAGCAACTTTTAAGGTAAAAGGTACAGCTTTTCCTGCAATACGACGATTTAGCTCTTTTGCTACCGGCATTCCTTCTTCTTCTTCACCTTTACAAAAGTTGCAGGTTCTTAAGCTTTTCACGTAGCTCCCTACTGGGTAACATGCTAATCCAACACGCTCAAATTCTTCCATGATTTCTTCTTTTTTATCTTCTGTAATCTCTAGATAGAGTTGTTGGAAGGTGGTTAACTCAAGTTCCTCATCTTCATCCATATATTTTGAAATGGTTAGCAGTTGTTTTGAGTTTAGTTTAGCTCCAAAACCAATTCCTCCATTTATAGCAATCTTAATCTTTTTACCGGCATCAGCCATACAAATTCCCTCCCTTTCGCAATTAACTACCATACGCTGGTAAGGTATATTTTCTAGCGAGATTCTACCTGCCACTATATACAGTGACAGGTAGATCAACTAGTTCTACTATAACTTCCTTATTTAAAACTATATTTTGTTTAATAGATTGAGGATGTTTCAAAAGATTGAACAACTTTTTTATCTATCTAATTTCACTCTTTGTAAACGCAATGCGTTTAGAACGACCGACACTGAGCTAAATGCCATCGCTGCCCCCGCTACCCATGGTGCAAGCAATCCTACTGCGGCAATTGGAATCCCTATCGTGTTATAGGCAAAAGCCCAGAATAAATTTTGTTTAATATTGCGCATTGTTTTACGGCTCATTAAAATCGCATCAGCAATACTGTTGAGGTCACCACGAATAAGAGTAATATCAGCTGCTTCCATTGCCACATCAGTGCCTGTACCGATGGCCATACCGATATTAGCAGTAGCAAGTGCTGGCGCATCATTTATACCGTCACCGACCATTGCCACTTTTTTGCCTTGATCTTGTAGTTTTTTCACTTCTTCTGCCTTCCCTTCAGGAAGCACTTCCGCGATCACTGCATCAACACCTACCTCTTTACCAATCGCTTGGGCAGTACGTTCATTATCACCTGTCATCATGATTACGTTAATGCCCATTTCCTGTAATCTGCGTACAGCTTCCCGTGAGGTTTCTTTAATGGTATCCGCAACTGCAACGAGCCCTGCATATTTGCCATTAATTCCAGCTAACATCGCTGTTTTACCATCCATCTCAAGTTTTTCCATCGTTGGTAGAACGGATTCAATATCAATACCATACTGCTGCATGAGTTTTCGAGTGCCGATGACAACTCCTTGACCTGAAACTGTTGCTTGCACCCCATAACCTGGAATCGCTTCAAAGAATTGAACATTCCCTAGTTCAATGCCTTTTTCATGAATACCTTCAACTATTGCTTGTGCAAGTGGATGCTCAGATTGTTTTTCGGCTGCCCCAATTAGTGACAATAATGTCGCTTCATCTTGACCATCTGCTACTAAAACATCCGTTAGTACAGGTTTACCATGTGTGACGGTACCTGTTTTATCAACGACTACTGTATCAATCCCTTGGGTTTGTTCTAAATGTTCCCCACCTTTAAATAAAATCCCAAATTCAGCTGCACGACCGGAACCAGCCATAATGGAGGTCGGCGTTGCTAAACCAAGTGCACATGGACAAGCAATAACAAGGATTGCAATTAACACTTCAAGTGCTGGTGTAACCTCACCAGGTTGAACCCAAATTATCCATACTAGGAAGGTAAGGATGGCAATCCCCACTACAATTGGAACAAAAATACCTGAAATTTGGTCCGCCATACGTTGGATCGGTGCTTTCGAGCCTTGTGCATCTTCTACAACTTTAATGATTTGGGCTAATGCTGTATCACGACCAACTTTTGTAGCTGTCATTTTGATGAAGCCATTTTTATTAATTGTTGAGCCATATAATACCTCACCAGGTTTTTTATCGACTGGTAAGCTTTCACCTGTTAACATGGATTCGTCAACAGCTGTTGTTCCTTCTAGTACCTCACCATCAACAGGAATTTTTTCACCAGGTTTCACTAAAAGAGTGTCGCCAATCATGACTTCTTCTAGCGGAACTTCTTTTTCGATTCCATCATGTAAAACAATCGCTGTCTTTGCTTGAAGCCCCATTAACTTTTTAATTGCTTCAGATGAACGACCTTTTGCTTTTGCTTCAAATAATTTCCCTAAAAGGATAAGTGTAATCAATACCGCACTTGTTTCAAAATACAGATGTGGTCCGTGGTGTGTTCCCACTGTAACAATCGATTGATAGACACTGTAAAAATAGGCCGCTGAAGTACCCATGGCAACGAGTACATCCATGTTTGCACTTTTATTACGAAGTGCTTTATATGCACCAACATAAAACTGCTTCCCGATAATAAATTGTACCGGTGTTGCCAAGATCAGTTGTATCCAGGGATTCATTAAGAATTCTGGTACATATAAAAACGATGTAAAGGAAAAGTGACCTACCATCGTCCATAATAGTGGTAACGATAAAATCGCTGAAATAATGAACTTTCGTTGTTGATCTTTAATGTGCTTTTCACGATGGTCAACTTGTTCTTTATCCTCTTGCTTTTGGTGTGCACCGTAACCAAGCTTTTCAACCTTCGTAATAATGTCAGCGATTGTTACTTCCGAAGGGTTAAATTCAATCGTAGCTTTTTCAAGCGCTAAATTAACGTTTGCAGTTGCAACACCTTCAATTTTATTTAAGCCTTTCTCTATACGCGTTGCGCATGCGGCACAAGTCATTCCTGTAATATCAAATTCTGCTTTTTGTTTCACAACACCATAGCCAAGTGCTTCAATTTTATTTTCAAAATCAGCTTCACTCAGTTTTGAAGCGTCATATTTAATAGATGACTTTTCAAGTGCTAAATTGACAGATGCTTGCTCGACACCTTCCATTTTATTTAACCCTTTTTCAATTCGGGTCGCACAAGCGGCACAAGTCATCCCTGTAATTTGAATACTCGCCTCTTTTACCTTACTTGCTGCTTTAGATTCAGTACTCATGATTCTGTCACACCTTTCTTATACCTGCATAGGGTATATTTTGACGAAAATGAGAGAGTGCTATAAAGCACTCTTATTCTACATCATATCCTTGATCTTCAATGGTTTCTTTAATTTTTTCGACGGACACTTGGGCTTCATTGAAGGCTACTTCCATCAAAGCTTCATCTAATTTGACACTAACTTGTTTAACACCTGATAATTCACCTACACTGCCTTCTATAGCCTTCACACAATGTCCACATGACATTCCTTTTATGTTTATTGTTACATTTTTTATGTGTTCTCTCTCCTTTAAATGATATTTTTTCTAGTTTAAAATACACCGTAAGGGTATATAAAAGATAAAGTTTTTTATTTTTTCATTAACTTTTGAAACGTCACTAGTAATTCGTCTAAGACCTCATCATCACCTTCTGAGAGTCGATCTACTACACAACCTTTTAGATGACCTTCCAAAAGAATTTTAGCAACACTGTTTAGTGCAGATTGTGTTGCAGAAATTTGTGTAATCACATCATCACAGTATACGTCTTTGTCTATCATTCCTTTGATTCCTCGAATTTGACCTTCAATACGATTTAATCTAGTTGTTAAATCCTTCTTTACACGCTCTGGATGATGACTTTTTCGACAAGAGGTACCATCTTCTGTATGGCAAGTTTCTACCTTCACTGAGTTTTCCATAACCTCACCTCCCTAACCTGATGAAAGTTTACCATACCCCAGAAGGGTATGTAAAGAAAAAGAAATTGATTTTTCTTCAATCCTTTTAATTCTACATTTCAATAATATTGGCGGCGGGAATCATGGAAAACAGCCGCCATTCACTATCGTGCAGCCAAAACTCTACTTTTTCCTCCATGAATGTATACCATCGTTCATAAGGCTTTTTGATTGGTTGATAGACAGGATCATTCAAAAATTTTCGCTAAAAACATTTTTCATCTCCACCTCTATTTCTTAGTAAGCTGAATCAGCTTATTTCATCTGAACTAATTGTTGTAATACTTCCGCAATATTGCCGTCGATACCAATAGATTTAGCGGCAATGATATCTGGAATATAAAGCTCGCTGCCTCTATTAAAAGTAATGTAAGTAGCATGTTCTTCATTATTGGTTAAATTCATAAAAGGAGCTTTAATCAATTGATTTCTGGCACCTACGCCTAATTCCAGTAGAACTAATTTTTTACCATGGGCTTGATCGATAAAACTCTGATAAGCTTGATAGCTGGCTTGCCAAGACTGGCCTCTTAGAAAATTCCGATCGACTTCGACATGGACTTGCATCGGACCGCCACACTCAGGACACTTTGGAATCAGATCGGAAGGGACTTTTCCATTCTCTTGGTTTCGGGCCATTTTACTCAATATTTCGTCACCTTGATAAATTCGATTATGGCAACCAATAGAACATTGTAAATACCGACTATTGCCCTCTATTTCGAAAAGGCGTTCCTTTTGAAATCCTGCCAGTGTAAAATGAGAATCTGTATTAGAGGTAACCACAAAATAATTTTTATCCTTCACCAGTTCATAAAGATTCTTCATAACAGGACTAGCTTCCTTGTTGTTTAAAAAGTAGGCGTACATACGGCTGAAAAATGCCCACTTTTCTTCCTCGGAAGGATATGGATAAAAAGATCCCTGTAGGATACTACGAAAACCATACTTTTCACGAAAATCACCAAAATGTTCCAGAAAGGACGAATCCTCAGCAAAAATATTATACCCTTCCGAAATGGCGAGGCCGTTACTTGCGCCGATTACAATGCTGTCAGCCTTCTTGATTTTGCTTAAAACTTCTTGATACTTCTCTTCCATATAAACCTCCATTTTTTTTCAAAATTTTAATGAATCTATTTTGCTTATTGAATTCGTGTAATGCGAAGCCGTATTGCTCATTATTTATCCAATATCCACATCTCTTTTTTTCTCTTGTTCAATGCATCTTGTAATACCACGGCAATATCTTCATGAATGGCGAGTCCCTTATCCTTCAGTTCCCTTGGCAACAATGCATCCTTTGGATTGATGGTAATGTAGTATGCATCCGGCCAACTGTAAGTCATGTTCCAGAAGGGTTCTTTGATGAACATCGGTGTCATTGTGCCAACACCTAATTCCAGAAAGAGAACCTTTTTATCTTTGTTTTTAATAAGAAACTCATTGTATTTTCTTAATTCATTTCTGTAAGAGCTGCCTTCTAGAAATACATAAGAGCGCACCCATGGTTCCATTTCCTGCCCGCACTTTGGACATAATGGAATTAACTCTGTTGGAATTCTGGTTCCATCTATGTTTGCATACATGTTCTCGACTCGCTCTTTATTAAAATAAACCTGATCATGGCAACGGGAGCTGCATTGAAAATAACGCAAATCCCCTTAAATTGGGGAAACTTTCTCTTCAGGGAAAGTTTTGGAAAACAGTGCGTCTTGATTCGTTGTAACAATGAAATAGTTTTTGCCTTGAAGTAGTTGCGATAAATCAAGGTAAGGGCGACCGGCTTCGGCATCATATATAAATTTGATTTCAGTTGCAAGATAAGCCCACCGTTCTTCACTTGTAGAAAAACGGTAATAAAAGCCATCAAAAAGGTTTTTAATACCATATTTATCTGCAAATTTCCCAAAATGCTTCAGAAATTTTTCATCAGTATGATAAAAACTATGTCCGATAGCCTCAGACATCCCAGCAGCGCCACCAACCACAATCGCGTCCGCTGCTTCGATTTTTTCAAGTAATGTGTCTATGTTGACTTGATATAGTTGTGATAACATCATTTTCATCCTCCATTTTAATGATTTAATTTGTATCTAGGAACTTTCAATTATCCCCCGGCCGATCATTGACCGGTTTTTTCCTTCTCTTTCACAGCATCTTGAAGTACCTGAGCAATGTCAGAGCATAATCAAGAAAATTAAAGGAGCAAAAAGGGTATAATACAGTATTTGAGGATTTATACACTTTTTGCTGTTTTTATTTGATCTTAGAGATAAGGTAAACATATATTGTCATGTGGCAGTCAACGGATTCTGTTCTTTAATCTCTTGTATGGATAAATATATACTATAATTTCCATATCCAAGAAGGTTATTAAGAAAAAGATTTAATTGATCTTGAGAATTAACTTTGAATGATCATCACAGGTACAACCTAGACCTTTTATTGTTCCAAAGGTGCTTCGTGCTTTTCTAATTTTTTCGCTAAGCTTTCTCCCAATTGGTTATCTTTCCACATAACTGTAATACCGAAGCAATGTATAATCATTGATGTGAAATACCTCTCCACAATACTGTCTACTCTTTTAGAAGATTTCGTTCAAAAAATAGCTAAGGAGCTCATGATTATCAATAATCATGAGCTCCTTGTATCACTACAGAACAAATAAATATGCTTAGAAACTGCACAAAATATAATTAAGATTCACAATTAACCTGAGTTTCTATTCAAGAACAGAACTTTATCCAACTAAAGGATTCAACACCACAAATCGGTTGCCAACAAATCTTCACTGACAATGCTAGTGGAGACAAATCATCAAGAACCGGACTAGACGATGCTTTTGATTTTTTAAGAGAGGAAGACACATTGGTTATTTGGAAAAGTGCTTCATAAAAACGACGAACTTATTCGTAATTGGTTTCAATTGACATGATTGTCTTTCCACTCCTATAAAATTAAAACTACAACTTCTGTCTCCTCTATTCTTTAAAATGAATATGTTTCTCCGTCTTCAGGTACTAAAACTTTCGAGGAGATTCCTTTTTCATTAATAAAGCTTTTTAATTCTTCTTTTGATAATGTCCAATGATTGACAGCTTCCATATGGACAGAAATGATTTTTGCATCTGGAGCAGCTTTATAAACTTCATAAATGTCATCTTTCCCCATAATTAGAGAACCACCTTCAGAGAGTTGAACATCCCCGCCGTTGACAACAATGATTTCTGGTTTTTGTGTTTCAATTACTTCCTGAACAGCTTCATACCAAACAGTATCTCCAGCTACATATAAAGTTTTCTCATTTGAGTGTTTGAAGACAACGCCGCACACTAGACCAGTAACCTTTAGGATTTCGCCTCTTCCATGCTCACCTTTTGTTTTAATTAATTGGATTCCTTCAAAGACTGTATTCTCTTGTAAAACCTCTACATTTTGGAAGCCTGCATTTCGAATTTCATTCGCATCTTCTTCATTTTGGGAAAATATTTTAATCTCTTTGGGCAGCGCTTCTTTAGCAGCATCATCCCAGTGGTCATAATGTAGATGAGTGACAATAACAGCATCAACATTATGAATGATATCGTCAATGGATATTGGTAAACTAACTAAAGGATTATTTGAGTTGTTTTGTCTTAATGAAGGGAAAGGCGGGTAAGTGCCTTTTTCTGATAACATTGGATCGATTAAAAATTTCTTTCCCGCATATTCAACGACAATTGTTGCATTACGAATTTGATGTATATTCATATATATTAACCCCTTTATCTTTTAAATTTCATCTGAACAATGTATAGTCTACACTATGGACACTTAACAGATACATAGATTAAGTAAAGTCTTTTGGCGGTTTGACTTTAT
The DNA here is from genome assembly GCF_059758525.1 of Metabacillus sp. GQ13. Lineage (NCBI taxonomy): Bacteria > Bacillati > Bacillota > Bacilli > Caryophanales > Bacillaceae > Metabacillus > Metabacillus sp. GQ13. Next base: position 186,279 of record NZ_JCAXET010000004.1, on the reverse strand, counting down.
TTATGAAAGAAGTTAAATAAATGTTAGATAACACAGATATGCATATCTTGAAGGAACTAACTAAGAACAGTAGGATTACAATGAAAGAATTGCGTGAAAAAGTCCATTTTATTGGACCGGCTACTTCAGCTAGAGTGGAAAAATTAGAGGGAAATGGGATTATTGAGGGGTATACCATTAAAGTAAATCAAGTAAAAATGGGGTATATTGTTCACGCAATTATACATATTTATACGAAAAGCACGAATGATCAACCTTATCTGTCGTTTATAAAAGAACATGTTCAATTCGTCATAAACAACTACAAAGTCAGTGGAGAAAGATGTTACCTTCTCGAATGCAAATTCCCAGGCAATGAAATATTAGATGAATTCTTGACAGGTTTGAGCAATTTGGTGAACTATAAATTATCCATTGTGATTAACAAATAGTATCAATAAACATGCGATATTGTGAAGGAATACAGTTAAACAAACGGAGGCATTAATCCAAGAAGGAACGATGGCTTTTAAGTTGATGTTACTTATTGAATGTAGTGTATTGTTTAGAGGAAATCAAAGTTCGTCACTCAAAGAAAAATCCCTTTTTAATAGAATTAGAAAAGTTTCTAATTATTCAAGAAAAGCCTTCGTTACTTCCTTAAGTTCGAGTTTACATCAGTTATCCTTTCAACCTTAATTGCAACTAGTTCTTTGTGGTAATAATTTTAAAAGCTACTTATGGTCTTTTCACCTTAAAAATCATAAAGAAAACCTTAAAGGCTTAGAGCCATTCAAGGTAACTTGTAGTGTTTCTACTCTATTTCAATTCCATCATAAGCACCCCCAACTCATAGTATAAATAAAGCTATCCGTTACATATCTAATGCGCAGTAATTGTCTACTACGTAATTAAGGTTTTACTCAATAAACTTGACCGAATGCTGCAATATGAGTTATTGAGTTTTCATGAGTGGGTACTTGGATTATACAAGTATGTTTTTTCTTAAATTACCTCTCTATATCTCCTTACCCCCAGCAAATTTTCCAATCTATTAATTCAATATTACTATAAATACTTAAGCTGTTTACTTTTTCACATCATAAACATTTCCATTATTTGGCCCAAATAATATCTATTATTCTACCGATAACCAAGTATTTTGATAAACATTTTTCAACCAGGAGGTGAATAATATGGCAACTGTCTATCAAGAAAAGCAAAGTAAGCATCTTTTCCACCATCAAAAGGAATCGAGTTATGTTCAATCACTTTCAGTTAATATAAACATCACTGTACCTGCAGACAGCGTAATTATATCTAGAGTTGAGCTACAAGAATTGAAAAAACTTCAGTTAACAGGCATCTACTGGTCTATGAAAGATCTCGAAAAACGAGTGAATAGTAAAAGCGAATGGATCAAAGAAAATATCCTTTATCAAACACGTTTCAAGAAAGTACTAGATGCGGAGAACGGTGGATTTGTATTCTATCCAAAAAGCAAAGGACAAACATGGTCATTTCAAGCATCAAAAATGGCAAAGTTCTTAGATGTAAACTTTGATCGGATTTTTGCATAAAAACTACTAACATATGGTAATACCAAGCACACCCTCTATACCGTGCTTGGTTAAACCCCAGACAATAAGAAAGGTGACATCATAGAATGGCAAGTATACAAAAACGGGGTAAAACCTATCAATTCACTGTAAGTCATATGGTGAACGGAGCATCGAAGCTGAATAGAAAAGGTGGATTCAAAACCAAAAAGGAAGCACAAATTGCAGCAGCAGAAATTGAGGCGAATTTAGCAAAAGGTATTTTACCACATTGAAGCAAATGCCTTTTGATGAATATTTTGAAAAATGGATGACACTCTATAAATCTAATTTAACAAAAACCACCAAACTCCATTACGATTATACGTCTAGAGTGATTAAAGAATATTTTGGCGGAAAACCACTCCAGGAAATCAAACGCCATGATTACCAGCTTTTTTTAAATAACTTTGGAGCTGATAAGGCTAAAGAAACTGTTGAAAAAGTGAATATCCATATTCGATCATGCGTTCAGGATGCGATTGAAGAGCAAATTATCCTGCATGATTTCACAAGAAAAGCCGTATTAACCTGGAGCAATCCTGCGAAGAAGCCAGAAGAAAAGCATTTAAATTATTTTGAAACTAAAAGATTACTAGAAGTGATATATAGCTTGTTAGGTGAAGGACTAGGTTATTATTTAATTCTAGTAGGATTGACTTCTGGTGCGAGGTTTGGAGAGTTAGTGGGATTGACGAGAAAGGATTTTGACTTTAAAAACAACACAATAATCGTTAACAAAACATGGGGTTGTGCCAAAAGACATCCTGAAGGGTTCGGTCCGACGAAAAATGAAGCATCCATCCGTACAATCATACTAGATTAAAAGACAATGAACTCATTTAGAAGACTTTTCGAGAAAGTAACACCTAATCTTTATGGATTAGTCTTTTATAGCCCAGAGTCCAAATACAGAGTAATTAGCAACACCAAAGCCAAGAAGCTCCTACAAAAAAAAACCTTACAAGAACTTGGTATCGATTCAATTACCATGCATGGCTTAAGACACACTCATGCAAGTGTCCTATTATATAGGAAAGTTGATATTAATTACGTAAGCGAGCGTTTGGGACATAGCACTATCGAAACGACTTATAAGCACTATTCTCACGTGCTTAAAGAACTACGGGAGGAAGAGGAGAAACTGACGATTAAAAAACTTTTGAGAATATGTGGGTTCAGAGACTATCTCTGAGCTTACATATATCACAATTCATAGAACCACTCTTTGTTGAAAAAATCATTTTATTGCATAGTATGGTTGTACTATGCAACAAACGATGTTTAATATATCAATGTTTCTTTGGAAAAGGTCTGGTTGTTGAAACATTCTGATAAAAAAATCACTATTGAGCATTTTTATTTTAATAGAGTTTTTTAATACATTTTGTTATCTCCATTTTTCTTCATGATAAATGGTGAATTCTGACTAACTCCTCCCCCTCCTAGAGTAATAAGTAAGTATTATAGTCGGGAAAACACTTTAACATAGGAAACCTTAGATTTCAGTACACTCCCTTATCTAAATGCATAGGATAATTTCACAAAGAATTGTGAAGGGATTGAGAAGAATGTACCATGTTCCTTATGTTTATCCGTACCAAAATCCATACTATTTTGGTCCAAAGTATAATTATGAAAGACACTATGTTCCATGGACTACTCCTAATGTTATAGGGTCTGTAAACAGATCTGATTTAGGCTCTTTCAACAATCATGCAGGAATTTCTTTAACAGATTATGGAACAAAACCATTTGTTGTTAATATCAATGAAGTCACGAAGAAAAACAATACGTACCGTACTGCTTTATGGACGGGACTACATTTACAAGTTACTTTAATGAGTATCGATGTTGGTCAAGACATTGGTTTAGAAATGCATCCTAACGTTGATCAATTCTTACGCATTGAACAGGGTCAGGGAATTGTTCAAATGGGAAACAGTAAATATAATTTAAACTTTAAAAAGAATGTCTATGATGATTCTGCAATAATGATTCCTGCTGGTACATGGCACAATCTAACCAATACAGGCAATGTTCCACTTAAACTTTACTCGATATATGCTCCTCCAAATCATCCATTTGGTACTGTTCATGTTACTAAAGCAGAGGCATTGGCTGCAGAGGAAGGCCATGTTCAAAGCCCTGGACGGTAAAATGATATTTAGAGGATATTAAAAGAGGTTTAATTGCTTCTCCCACGGTTTGTTAATTTATCCAAAATAGGGAAACCCTTTGACCGAGTCTCCCTTTAATTTCAATTAAACTTCTTAACTAAGAATATCCAACCAAATCTTAATTGAAGTACCCAAAATTAACAGTGCTAATATCCTTTGCAGGAGTTTTGTATTTACTTTCTGCCCCATTTTTGCTCCCAATGGAGAAGCAATTAAACTCGCTATAACCATGATAAATGCTGGTAGAAATTCTACCTGCCCAGTTGATATTTTTCCAACTGTAGCACCAATTGATGAGATGAATGTAATGGCTAATGAGGATGCAATCGTCACACGTGTTGGTAACTTTAAAATAACTAACATAATTGGGACCAATAGAAAGGCCCCTGCTGCCCCAACGATACCTGCCCCTATACCTACAATAAAGGCAAATAATGCTGCCAACCATTTATTGAATGTAACTTGATCAGGTGGTATATCCTCTCTTCCTTTTTTCGGTAGGAACATCATAATGGCTGCAAGTAATGCTAAAATACCATAAACAAGGTTTATGATTTCTCCAGACATCATCCGCGAACCATAACTTCCTATAAAACTACCAATTAAAATACTTACTCCCATAAAGGTGATAAGTGTCTTATTTAAATATCCACCTTTACGGTAAGCCCATACCCCACCAAGCGTTGCAAAAAACACTTGTACCGCACTGATTCCTGAAACTTCATGTGCACTAAACGCTGCTAATCCAAATAATGGAGGGATATAGAGTAACATTGGATATTTTATGATTGATCCACCTATACCAACCATACCGGATATATATGAACCAATGAAACCTATCAGAAAGATAGTTATGATAAATAGTAAATCCATTTCGTTTTACCTCCTATACTATAAAAGGGAACCCTATTGGTCCCCTTCATTATTTTTTAGCCTTTTTTAATCCAGAACTTTAGTACACCATTATCTTCTGAATCTTTTAGCAACTCATGACCACCTGACTTTGCCCATGCAGCAAGATCACTTTTTGCCCCTTTATCTGTTGCATGAATTTCTAAAACTTCCCCTGCTTCTAATTCATTGATTGCCTTTTTAGTTTTTACAATCGGCATTGGACATGCTAGATTTTTTGCGTCTAATACTTTTGTTACGTTCATCTTAAAATTCCTCCTAATAAATTTAGTTTATTTGTACTCTCAAAAACTATATAAGTTAAGGTAATAGGGATAATAAAAGTCTAACTATACCCTTACTTTCAGAAATTTCTTTTTTATCGAACAGCACAACGGTTTGGACCAATTTCCATCTCACGTTGTTTTTCATCATCTGGACTGATTTTCCCCATGTTCGTTTCACGGATTTCTTGGTAAGCATTTGGTTGTGGCGGTAAATTTTCCGTTACTAATTTTCTAAACTCGTTTTCGTCTTCAATGTTTAACCCATGGTTTTGAGTAAATAGAGTACCTAATTTTGCAGAAACACTACCGTCTTCATTTAATTCGTCAATTATCATAAAATGGGCTGGAAGAACAACAAGTTCCTCTGATAATTCTCTATAACGTGTGTAAAGACTCTCTCGTAAATCGGCTACCCAATCTTCTGCCATACCTGCTAAATCTGGTCTACCGATAGAATCAATGAATAAAATATCACCTGAAAGTAAGAACTTTTCATCGACAACAACAGACGTTGAACCAATCGTGTGACCTGGAGAATATAAAGCATGAATATTGATAGTTGTGCTACCAATGGATACATCAGTACCACCTTCTAATGGTTGATACTCAAATGTAACATCTGTTGCATCTTTTGGCGGTAACCAGTACGTTCCATTTGTTTTTTCGGCTATTACTCTACCACCTGAAATGTGATCCGCATGTAAATGTGTATCAAATACATGTGTTATCCTTGCACCAATCCTTTCAGCAAACTCAGTATAAATATCTGTCATTCTTGTAGCATCAATAATGGCAGCCTCACCATTTGAAACGACCATGTAAGATAGACAACCTTTTCCAATACGAACAAATTGATAAATTTCTCCACCGTCTTTTAAGTCCCCTACTTTAATAGGCTCTAAGTGTTCGCTCCATGCCTTCATACCACCTTTTAGATAGGCAACATTCAACCCCTCTTCAGAAAGCATGTCAGCAACCATGACAGATGAACCCTCTTTGGCACAAACAACTAGAATTTCTTTGTCTAATGGAAGTTGATCCAAGATACCCTCCACACCATCTAATAAATCGAAATAAGGTACATTTAAATAATCAAAGTTTGATCCTTCAATTTTCCAATCACTAAAAGCATCTTCATTTCGAACATCTAAAATAAATACCTCTTGGTTAATTACTTTCTGTGTTATTTCTTTTGCAGTCATTTCTCTTATACTCATCCAAATACCCCCAGTGGTATAATTTTAGTTAAAAAAATATTAGATAATAATTTATAGTTATAATGTTAATGTTACATCAGCATCTTTCGCAAACTCAAGGAACGTTACGGCTCCCCCAACCTCAATACCATCTATAAACGCATCTTTTTCTAATCCCATAACATCCATTGTCATCTGACATCCAATGAACGTTACACCCATTTCTTTAGCCATATCCACTAATTCTGGAATAGAAGGAACATTTGCTTTTGTAAAGCCTTCTACAAACTGTTCTTTTCCCTCTGGCATTGGTAGTTGTCGATACCCTTCTTTATGAATCAGATTCAATCCTTCAAAGGTAAAGAAAATGGCCACTTCTTGACCTGTAGCTGCAGCAGCCGTCGCAATGTTGAATCCTTTATACGCATCAAACAATCCGCCATTACTTGCATAATCGCTACTTTTTTTGTCATCTAAGATTCCTCCTAATACATTTTAAGTTATTTTAGTAAACTCATTAGAGTATTCGAATCAAATCCTAACACCCATTTCCCGTTCACTTCCGTTTGTGGAACTCCCAGTTGACCCGTTGTTGCCACTAATTTATTTGCAGCAGCAAGGTTTTTCTGTACATTCACTTCATTAAATAGAATATTGATATCCTTTAAGAAATTCTTCATCATATCACAGTAAGGACAAGTTGAAGTCGTATAAACGGTAACACTGTTTTTCATTTCATACTTCTCCTCCTTTTAAACAACTAATCTATTACTTTTTCAGTTTGACCTACCCATTTACTCATACCTGGAACAACATTTATTACTTTTGTAAATCCTTTTTCCGTTAGTTTTTGTGCTGCTAAATCACTACGATTACCAGTTCTACATACGATATAAATTGGAGTTTCAGGATTTAATTCGTTTAATCGATTCTCCAACTCACCAAGTGGAATTGATTTTGCCTTTGGAATGTGACTAAATACGTATTCGGCATGTTCCCTAACATCTAGCACAATCAATTCTTCATTGGATGAAAGTTTTTGATCTAACTCATCGTTGCTTACGACATGAGGATGCTTCTTTTCTAACTTTTCTTCTTCACTTGCTTTACGAAGATAATGCTTTAATACATCGCCTTCTTCGAGTGTTCCCAAATAATGATGTCCTGAACTTTCTGACCATGCTTTAATATCTGCCTTAGACCCTTTATCCGTTGCTTGAACTTCTATGACTTGCCCAGCCTCTAGGTTATTCATGGCTTTTTTCGTCTTTACAATCGGCATTGGACATGCTAGATTTTTTGCATCTAAAATAACATCTGTTTTTATCATTTCCATGTTATACAACCCCCAAATTTTAATTACCCACCAGGGTATATTTTCATCTAAAAAATTTTATTCGATTTGCCCTTCCCATGCCAGCATTCCACCTGTCATGTTAATCACATTGAAACCGTGACTTTCGAGAAATATTGATGCTTGTGCACTTCTTCCTCCTGAACGACACACCATAATATATTCTTCTGATTTATCTAATTCATGCATACGAAATTCCAATAATCCTAGTGGAATATTTACTGCACCAGGAATTTTCCCTTGTGCTACCTCTTCTACTTCACGCACATCAATCACATTCAACTCTTCACCAAGTAAATCTTGAACTTGTGTTGTTGTATATTTTCTCATTGTTTATACCCCCTATCCTCTCCAGGTGCTTACGCCACCTTTTACATTCGTAATTTGTTTAAATCCTTGTTTTTTTAATACTTTACTTGCTTTCTTGCTTCTCATACCACTTTGGCAAATAACGACAACTTCTTTATCCTTTTTCAAAGTGCTTGCCTTTTGTGAGAGTTGATGTAACGGAATATTTTTAAAGCCTGGAATATGGTATTGACCAAATTCACCTTGTGTACGTACATCAACAAATTGAAACCCCTTCTCTTTCAATAAACCTTTTAATTGAGTTGTATTGACCTGTTTTACACCCTTCACAGGCATAAAACGTAGGGAAATAAAAAGTATAACTAAAGAAATAATCAGCGTATCAGCACTAAAGATATTCAAGGAATGACCTCCTGTTCTAATAGCTACTAGATAAATAAGTTTACATTTCCTTCTTCTGCGTCACCAATGTATGCAGCAACTCCAGCGTAATCAAGCCCATCAATTAACTCTTCTTTTTGTAATCCAAGTAGATCCATTGTCATTGTACATGCAATCAACTTCACATCTTGTTCTTGTGCCATTTCTATTAGTTGTGGAAGTGGCATAGCATTATGCTTTTTCATCACATGCTTAATCATTTTAGGTCCCATTCCTGCAAAGTTCATGTTAGAAAGCCCCATATTATCAGCACCACGAGGCATCATTTTGCCGAACATTTTTTCTAGGAATCCTTTTTTTACTGCTACTTGTGCGTCTTTTCTAAGAGCGTTTAATCCCCAGAATGTATGAAAAATGGTTACCTCATGATCGTAAGCCGCTGCTCCATTTGCAATAATATAGGCTGCCATTGCTTTATCATAATCTCCGCTAAATAGAACAATCGTTGTTTTCTTTTTCTCTGACATTCTAATTCCTCCTCGATTTAATACCACATAGGGTATGTTTGTGTTTAAAAAAATTTAATCTTTCTAAAGTTGGAAGATAAATACATCGTTCTCTTGTTTACAGTCAAGTAATTCATGTCCAGTTGATTTTGCCCAAGCAGTTAAGTCACTCTTAGCACCTTTATCTGTTGTATGAACTTCTAGGCCTTGACCTGTTTCAATTTCATTTATGGCCTTCTTTGTTTTAACAATAGGCATTGGACATGCTAGATTTTTTGCGTGTCTAAAACTTTGGCTACGTTCATTTATATTTCCTCCTCAATTTTCGTTTTTACCAATACCCGTATGGGTATATGATATTCTAAATAAAAAAGGATGTCAACCCTTTGTTATCTGCTTTTTACAAGCATGTTAACAGCCTCTTTTACCAACTCATCGCTGCTTTCCCCATTTTCTTCTGCTTTTCTAACACATTCTATTAAATTGGCACTCACTAAAACACCAATTGTACGATCAATTGCTGTTCTACTAGCAGACAATTGGGTAATGATGTCCTTGCAATCTTTGTCCTCTTCCATCATTCTCAAAATGCCTCTGATTTGACCTTCAATGCGTTTTAAACGATTCTTTGTCTTAACATCATATTCCATAGTGGCACCTCCATATTAGATAAAGATTTCCTGATTCAAATAAAGTAATGAACCTAGGTTTTTGTGATTCGATAAATCGATTATATACCCACCTGGGTATATTGTCAACTTGTTTAGATTATTTTATTTCTAGTCCACTCACACATAAATTCTCTATACCTTTTCGCTTTAACTTATACCTCTCATTACAAACTTCTTGAGAAAGTAACGAGTAACTGACTGCTTTGAACCCTTTTTTCGTAAAATTCGAGTTCCAACGTTTTTTTCCAGAGCATTTGAACATATAAGTGTACTGTTTCATATGGAATTTCATTATAAAATCTATTCAAATAAGCAACTGGAATGTTAATTGCTTATTTCATTTGGTGTTTATAAGCAACGTTGTAATCCTTAATATCTAATATAACCTTATAACTTTCCTTATTTATATCACTTATATCAAAATAGGACATACATAGAACAGGAACGTATCTTTTATAAATACCTATTAAGATAGGCATACATAATAAAATAAAAACAAGATTCATCAATACACTTTCACTCTCCTTAGCACCCAGGAGCAACTAACCATTAATATTATATACCCCCTATGGTATATCGTCAACAGAACGAGATATAAACTGTTTTACATCTCCTTCTTCTATTTTTTCATACAATACTTTTGTCGATGCACTCTACTACGTATTAAGGAGTGACAATATTCTTATCTCATTTTGATCGTTACTTTAAGTGCATTTCTTCACAACTTATATTATACTTTAAATAAATTCTTTGTAAGTGTTCTTCACAAACAAGCCTGATTACACATAAAAAACTAGCTAATTTTTTATAAGAGAATCGTTGTCTGAAAAATGTTTTTAAAAATCAAAAAACACTCATTAACGTTGATTTATCAACATTTATGAGTGTTTTATCATTTCTAATATAAACTCGTTTTTTTCTAAAGATACCGGTGTTCGGGGTCGAACTGACATCTCTAAAAAGCCACTCTTCACATTACTAAAAATTAGGATTTTTATCATTCCCACGAACAATTTCATTTAAAATTGTAGTACATTATTTACTTACACTTAATAACATATTTCACTATTCTCGCCATGAGTACAATAGTTAAAGACCTTGAGTTATATAAACCTCAGTTAAAAGGATCGTATTACTCTCTTTTTACTGAGGTTCGTGTCCACTAATTGGTGAACCAGTTGAAGTATGTTCATTTATCCAAGCAAGAGATTCCTTCGAAACTGCAGACCAATTAGGGATTTGGTTGCTATGTTGCTCTACCCAACTCATACAATATTGTGGGTCTATGCTATTTTCCGTGCACTGCGATAGGAAAGACTGAATGTTTTCCTCAGTACTGTTTTCCCATGTACCACACGTTTTGTTCCATATGAGTTCCATTTTCTGTTTGATATTGTTTTCCAAATTTAATTCCTCCTTGCTTTTATTTTGACAAATTAAGTTTGTCCAAGAAAAAGGAATTTACCCACTATAATTCGAATCAATTTGTTCTTTAAGGAGAAATAAAGTATCTTTATTATTTGCTTATAAGTAAATTCTTTATTACTATTTTCGAAAAATAAATGAAAACTCCCATCATTTTTTAGACGGGAGTTTTCTCGTTCTTATTTAAACTTACCTTCAATTATCGATTCTTTTAACGCTCTACGGATTGATGGTTGCTCGCGAGTTTGAAAGTTTTCTGGCAATGCGTCCTTTTCTCCTTGGTATCCAATGGCTATAACTACTTGCACATCATAGTTATCTGGGATATGTAACACTTCACGTGCTTTTTCTCTTTGGAATCCACCCATTGCATGAGTGATTAATCCTTCTCTATTAGCTTGTAAAGATAAGTAACCCCAAGCCGTACCAGCGTCAAATGTATGTACTGGATCTTCTTGATCTGAGATGAGGACGGCTAATACTGGAGCTTTTTCACACCATAGACGATTCCCATCATTGATAAAGGAATGAAATTGTTCCCGGTCTTCTTTCGTTCGAGCAATAATGAACCGCCACGGTTGCAAATTATTCGCGGAAGGTGCCCAACGTGCAGCTTCAAATACTCGCATTAGTACCTCTTCTGGCACTTCTTTTTCTAGATAAGAACGTGGAGACCAGCGATTTAAATAAACTTGATCAATGTCATGGTCGGCTTGACGAAATTGCTTTATTTCTAGTTCACTCATTAGTATCCATCCTCATACATTATTTTCCTTCAATAACAGTTTACGTATTATGATCGTTCGAATCAAATAAAACGAACTCTGTTTTTCAATAATGGCTTCGGTTTTCGAGTACAAAACATTAAATAACATCCAATTATCAGTCCAAATCTCGTCATACCTGAAACGCTATTATTTGTGTTGATTTGACAGGATTATTAGATAAAGCCAAGGTAAATAATGAACAGAATTCGCACTATTTTTAGCGGATTGACATAAGACGTCATTTGAACTCATAAGTTAATATTCTTTCCACTAACGATGATAAATGTTCATTCTCTGTGGTGCAGCGACTATCTTTCTGCTGCATGGATGGCTAGCGTGACAGGTTTAATAAAGAACAACTGATAGTAGATGGAGGTTAATGGTGGCAACCTTTTTTCTTTTATCACTATTTTTAGTGTATAGGAACTTCTAATTGGAATATCATGTTAAATTTATATTATTAACTATCATTCTTCCGAGCTGTTTGTTTAAAAAAATCTCCAAATAAGAGTTGATTTTCGGATAAACATTTATTTACAATTGATTGTTTTGCACCTGTATTTTGGATTTATCAAGTAACTAAGGGGTGTTTATTTATGGTTATTAATAAGAATAAAAATGCACGTTTCATTGGAAACCCACTATTCATTTTAGATGTCGAGATTTTTGACCTCACTGACCTGGCCGCTGAGGTGACCTTATGACAGGAATGGAAAAGCAACATATTTCACAATTGATGAGGAAACGTAGACTTTGGGGTTTTGGTGCTGCTATTGCAGTAACACCTTATTTGTTAATCAAGATCGCCTGGACTTTCGGTCTCTTCATGCCAACTGAACAAATGGGCGATCCAAGTTGGCGCACTGCAAACGCCGTTACCATGGTTCTTGCTGCGGTTGGTATTCTGTTAGCGTTAGCGTTCAGTATGCCATGGGGTGAGCGGCTGCCCGCTTGGTTGGTCGCTTTGCCCGTCTGGGTTGGTACTGGGTTACTTATTCCAATGCTGCTACTTGCACCGGTGCTTGGTCCTGCTGCTATGATACGCGATCAGCAGGCGGGAGCTACCAACGTTTGGGTCTATGAGCAGATCTTCGTCATGGTTTCACTTATTGGGGTCGGCATCTGCCTACCTTTAGCATTAGCGGGATACGCTCAGTCACGTTGGCCAGAAGCATTTTCCGGTCCGATCGACGACATCGACTTACTTCCTGGAAACAGCCAGAAGCTGCAAATCACCTTAGCTAGGCTTGTCTCGGCTGGTTGTATTCTGCTAGGATTTATTAAGGTGTTCTGGGCAGCAGGTGGAACTTTTGGCATCAATCCGTCCATGTTAGATGACCGCGATGTATGGTGGCACCTATTAAGTTTAAGTACCGGGGTTTGGGCTTTCGCGGGAGCGTGGGGGTTATTGGTATTGACCACCCGCCGTGGATCGAAGAGGTTTCTGCCTCCTATGGCTGCAGCATGGATTTCCTCAGGAATGCTGTTCTCTTATAACCTTTTTAACCTCTTATCCGCCACTCGGCCAGATGCACAGCCTGCCCCAGAGTACCCAATTGCACAAGTGTTGACCAACGAGGCAGGTAGCGTCTTGGGAGTTATGATGGCAATGGTTATCCTGATGGTGTTGCATGACCGCAAAAAAGTGATGCGCAAAGAGGTGTGAGAAGAATTCGTTTGGGTACAACGCCTAAGAAGCCGGCGGTTGAACACTCATACATTAGGAATTCTTTTTACATGGTCATCTTTCTAAAAACGAACTAAAAAAGACTCCATCATTGGAATCGTTTATAGGTAGCTAATTTAGTTTCCCATTGATAATAACAATCCTCTGTGACACAGATTATAGTCACAGAGGAAGTTACTCGCACTTTTATAAAGACAACCACGTACATCTAAGATGTCATTCATCTTCTTCTGATAATCCAGCATTAATTTAAAGCCTTTTCGATTTCTCTATCTACTATAATCTGTTTTCAACCAATCTACTGGACCCATATTTACTTTGTTTGCCCCTGCATATTTTGTAAGTGTTGCCACTACACTTTTTAACGGAAGTACATGATAAGTATAAGGTAGCTCCTCATTATACTTATATTCAAAGGTAAATGGATCAGTTGGTGGATTTGATTTACTCATATCTTCACTTCCCACAATATGAGAAGACCATGCCCAATTTCCTATCGTTGATTTGTCATACCAAGTAAATCCTTTTGTAAATAAATTTTCACCATTATTGTCCCAGCTACTTCCTGTATACGTTCCATATTTATTCGTAATTTGGGAGTTTACAATTAAATTATTGTTATAAGCGCTTTGAAATAGCTTAGCCCAAGCTTCATCCATGTTCTTGGTATCTTCCCCTTGAATCTCAGCACCTGTTATTGGCTCGTTAATATCATTGAATACACAAGAGTCTGCTGCAATAGAAGCCCCATTTCTTGCATTCAGTGCTCGTGACAGTTGATCGGTTCCGAATTCAGAAATAGCGCTTACATTTTCCAAAACATCATAATGAGTTGAGTTGTCTAGATAACAGTTGTATACATGACCACTACCTTGACGGATCATCGGAATTCTTTGCCCAATATTGGTATAACGGTTATAGGCAAGGGTTAACCGGATTCTTTGATTGCCATCTTTTATCTCCGTTCCATTACTAGACACATAATTCACATAGTCTTTGTCTCCAGAACCAGTTAAATGTACCTTGCTGTGATAGGCTGCATAGGCCATGATCTGCTCTTTGGTCGCACCGCCATTGCGCATGTTATAGTAGACACTCTCAGAATTCAGTTCATTTGAAGCATATTTTTCTTCCATATATTGAATCGATTGATAAATATCACTATCTTCTGTCGGATTCTCATTTGCAGGTAATCCGAAATCTGACCAGGAAATGGTAATATTTGTGCCACCATTCTCAGTATCAATTAATCCATCCGCTGCAATCGAAAATTTACTATGGTCTATCCATACATTATTTGCACCATTTACCTTTATAAATGTCCAGCCTACTTCCTTATGTTTTCCAGTATCATCCCATTGCCACATTCCATCAAAATTCAGATTCCTAATGACAATATCATTAGTTGATCTTTGTAATTTCATTTCTACATGCCTAATTGTTTTTCCTTTTTTCGAAAAAATAGTTAACCCATCAACATCAGCTATACTTAATTGTGAAACACCGGAGGCAGCTAACGTTGGATTTGTATATCCGTTCATAGGATCCCGATATTTTGTTATAAAATTATACTTTTTAGCTTCTTCTGAACTTAGATTTAATTCTTTCCACCCTAAGTTTATATCTCTTGCTATTTCAATTACTTTCACATGACCATTTCTAGCATCCAAAATTGCCTGCAAAAACTCTCTTTCATTTTTAACCTTACGATAATAAGAGGTATCGATGTACCTGCTTCGGTCATTAACCCCTAATGACGCATAACCGGTTACTGACAGAAAACTATTGTCATAGTCCTTCATATCTCTTGTTGTGTTTGGTATAGAATCAATAGCTGCCGCCTTTGTTAGTTTACTATCACCTAATAAGAACAATGAAGAAAGAAATGTTAGAACCAATAACCAGATGATTGCCTTGTTAACTTTCATACTATTCCTCCTAGGATAGAATCAGATAAGCGTTTTAAATAAAGTGTATCTACTTTTGTTCATTAAATACCTTACTACCAGCATTACCGCCTTCTTTTTCCCGGTTTTTAACTACCGCAGCAAAGCCGTATTCAACCAATTGACCAAGAATGTTACGATTCAAAGCTCTAATATGCCTTCGTAACATCCGTTTCTAGCTGATTCTCCAATTTCTTTGGAATTTATTTACCAACAAAAATTGAGACTCTACCCTCCCACTTATCCTTAGAATTCATTCTTATCAACTAATTTGTCATCATCAACGAAACGATGAAAACGGTTACTTTTTCCCATCGACCACCCCTTTACAACGTAGTAATGTATCCTCTTGATGTCTTATCCTACTATAATCGTCCGTTTTGAGTTTTGTATATACGGATTAGCTCGTTTAGAGTGTTATGACACTTTTCATTCCAAAAACTGATTTAATGATTATTGGTTTTATATGAGATTTGTGTTTATTGTTGGTCAGCTTTCGTTTTGGTTAACTCGAACTGCGTTATGAAGATGATGTTTAATTGCATTGCCAAGTTTTTATTAATAAAGAGGGTTTATTTAGTAAAGACAAAGGAATTTAATCAAACTTTTCTTGGTAAGGGTGCTTTTGTTTACTAAGCCAATATATAGAAAAATGCTCAGAGCTTTAAAGCTCTGAGCATTTTTGAATACCCAAGTGTGTTAATTTGATTGCTAATTCTATTGTTCTACAAATTGACATTTTGTACTTCAAAACCGAACCGTTAGTTTTCAAAGAGGATTTTTATTACCTTACTGATATACCATGTCAGTTAAGTTTTCTTGTCAATTTTATCAATTATGACTTTAGCTGCTTCTACTGCGCCGCCGGAATTTCGGAAGTTTTTAGATAGGTTCTGTGCATTTTCTAGATAAGTCCGTTCCTTTAGTACACCCTCTACTGTTTTCTTCAGATGTTTCGGTTTGTTACCTTTTAGTTTTATTCCAGCTCCAAGTTCAGCAACTCGGTTAGCGACTACTCTTTGTTCGCTGTGTAATGGAAATAATACCATCGGAACTCCAGCATACAGACTTTCACTCACACTATTCATTCCGCAATGTGTAAGAAATACATCTGCATTCTGCAATATCGCTATCTGGTCTACATAGTTTTTCACTGTAATATGATCTGGGATTTGACCAAGTGAGGCAATGTTCGTTTTTTCACCAACCGACATCACAATCTCATAGCTACTGTCTGCAAATGCTTTGATACAATCTTGGTAAAAATTCTGATTCTGATTGAGTATTGTTCCTAAAGAAATGTAGATTAATTTTCGATTTCCTTTTTCTTCGATTACTTGAGGAGATTGTTGGATTGATGGACCAACAAAGGCATATTTGTTGGAAAACGTTTCAGCCATCGGTTGGAATTCCTTCGACGTGAATACAATGGTATCTGTTTCATTATCATTTTGAAGAACTGATTTAAAACGATCTACATCATACCCATGTGATCGTAGTAGCTGCATTTTTTTGTTTATTCTCGGCATCCCAGTTATCATTCTAACGATTTCTTTTATACTGGGCTTCATCAGTTTTGCCGTATATTGATTAAATGCCAGTGTTGTCGTTGAACAGATATATGGGATTGCTAATTTCTTAGCGAATAACATTCCCCAAAAACAGATGGAATCAGACACGATGCAATCTGGTTGACATTCAGTTAATTCCGTACACACTTTTTCATCTAATGAAATGGTTGTATCGACAACCATTTCGATCAATGCGGCAAAATCTTTCCCTACTTTGCGATCCATTTCTTGTTGAGAAATCGGCGGTAGAAACTCATCACAAGAAATGAAGGTGGCTCCGACAGCTTCTATTTTCTCTTTAAATTCCAAAAAGGAGTAGTACCATACTTCATGCCCACTGCTTACTAGCTCGGAAATCACTGGAATGGTCGGATTTGTATGGCCATGTGCAGGGATAGAGAAGAATACAATTTTACTCATTCTGATTCCTCTTCTACCGACTCGGCACTACGAATCATATCAGCAAATTCGAGAAAACCATCCGTTTTTAAAATAGCAATCCCTTTTGTCACATCTTCACCTAAAACAACCAGCTTATCACCTGCATGAATCTGATACATGTCCCGAGCTTGTTTTGGAATGACAATCTGCCCCCGCTCGCCCACCTTCACAACACCGAAGAACTGTTTCCCCTTTGGGCCAAGGTGCTCTACCTCTTCTTCGCTCATATCACCAGATAATTGATCCAATGTTACTTGAAAGATATCGGCTAGCATTTTACATTTATCGATATCAGGCAACGCTTCCTCGTTTTCCCACTTTGCTACGGTCTGACGTGATACGTTAACCTTCTCAGCTACTATTTCTTGACTCAATTTGTTCTTTTTACGTAAAACACGAATATTCATACCGATCATATCTTCATCTCCTTATAAGATTAACTATATATAAGGATTTAGGTAAAGTCTATCAACAGAATGAAGCATTTTATGTTAATAATTGTGGCATAGTGTTAAACTTTCCCCCAACTTGTAGCAATGTTAAGAATTAACGAGGTTTCGTTTCATATGGCAGACAACACTCTTTCCAAGTCATTTTCATGCAGTTTTCCAATTTTAAATAAACCTGCTCATGACCATTCCTAATGTAAGGTAGGAACATTCGAGATCAGCCTTTTGTCATATGTTTCTCTCAGTCTATTTATATCTTCTCTTGGTGGAAAGCCGAACATACGGGAATATTCACGGCTGAATTGTGACGGACTTTCATACCCTACTCTAAATGCGACGTCTGCGGCATCTGCTGACTCTGCTAACAACAAACGTCTAGCTTCCTGTAGTCTTAGTTGTTTTTGGAACTGAATAGGACTCATTGCGGTGATTACTTTAAAATGCCTATGGAGCGTTGAAACACTCATATTTGCCATTTCTGCAAGCTCCTCAATTCGTAAGGAGCTTGCAAAGTTATCCCTGATATGATCGATAACGCCTCTGATTCGATAGGTATGACTACCTTCTATTGCCATTTGGTCCAGTGTTCCGCCATGTGGTCCTTGCAAAATCTTATAGAGTATTTCCTTTGTGAAAATTGGAGCAAGGACAGCGATATCTTTTGAATGCTCTAGCAAACTGGCTAATCTAACGACTGCATCTAATAGAGATGAATCTACTTGGCTAACGAACATCGCTCGAGTTGGATTTTTTTTCGGTTCAATTCGTATGTCAGAATCACTTATAACCTCTAAGATTTGGCTTGGTGTAAATACTAGTTTAAGAGATAAATAGGGTGCTCCTGACGAAGCTTTGATCACCTGCCCCGTTACAGGCAAATCAAGGGATGCGACAAGGTAATGACTAGGTCCGTATGTAAAACTCTCCTGTGCCAACAAAAGCTCTTTCTCCCCTTGAACAATGATGCAAAAGGAAGGGTTGTAAACTCGATAAACTGGCTCGGTCACATTCGATTCGTGGATTAAATACAATGATGGAATCGCAGTCGTGTGGACACCGTCACTACCTGTATAACGTGTAATCAGCTTGCCGAGCTCATTTTGTTATTCGTCTATTCTCTCAGACATTTGGTCTTCTCCTTATTTCCTTCAACTTTGTTAATCTCATTATAATCCATATTCTTCAATTGATTAAGTGTAATGAGAGAATTAGGCAATCATTTGATAAGAATGGGATAACGGTTTCTCGTTGATTTAGATCATAATTGAATAAATAGTTATTTTTATTGAGTATGAACTATTTGTGCACAAGGAAAATAAATAGTTGAAAGCGAGGAATCTCAAATGGAATATGTGAAACTTGGAAATACTGGTATCGATGTTTCCCGACTTTGTCTTGGCTGTATGGGCTTTGGTGATGCGAAGCGCTGGGTTCATCCATGGGTACTTGATGAGGAAAGCACTCGTCCGATCATAAAAAAAGCACTTGAGCTAGGGATTAATTTTTTTGATACAGCGAATGTGTATTCAGATGGAACGAGTGAGGAATTTGTTGGACGAGCATTAAAGGATTTTGCTAATCGTGACGAAATCGTCCTCGCGACAAAGGTTTATTTCCCTATGCAAGATGGACCAAATGGTGCTGGGCTTTCCCGAAAAGCGATTATGAGTGAAATTGACAAAAGTCTTAAGCGATTGGGAACTGATTATGTCGACCTATATCAAATCCATCGCTGGGATTACAATACGCCAATTGAAGAAACGATGGAAGCCTTACATGATGTTGTAAAGGCTGGGAATGTAAGATACATTGGTGCTTCCGCGATGCACTCTTGGCAATTCCTTAAGGCATTACAGGTAGCTGAGAAAAATGGTTGGACTCGGTTTGTATCAATGCAAAATCATTTAAATCTTATCTATCGTGAAGAAGAAAGAGAAATGCTCCCGCTTTGTAAGGAAGAAAAAATCGGTGTCATCCCTTATAGCCCACTTGCTTCAGGGAGATTAACTCGTGATTGGTCGGAAACAACACATCGTTCCGAAACGGACCAAGTACAAAAATCTAAAAATGATACCACTGCCGATGCAGATCGCGTAATCGTAGAACGGGTCGCGGAAATCGCTGAAAAGTACGATGTGCCCCGTGTTCAAGTCGCACTTGCCTGGTTGCTACAAAAAAATCCGGTAACCGCTCCTATTATTGGCGCACAGAAAATATCTCATTTAGAAAACGCGGTTGCTTCACTTTCTATTACTTTGACACCTGAAGAGGTTACCTATCTAGAAGAGCCGAATGTACCACATAAAATCGTTGGTTTTAATTAATCTCATTATTTATCAAGACCTGAATCAAAAAAAGGTTTACAAATTAAAGGACTGCACATATTAGTCATGTGCAGTCTGCAAACTTCTATAACACCTCATTGATGAAAAAGGTCCTGGTAAATCATGATTTTTTATTTTACTAAAGGGTCTGATTAGTTTAACAGAACCTAAAGAAAAAGTGTACATTAGACAATAACAAACATACGTTTCGTTTAAGGGGGAGGATACCCAGACTTAACTCTCTAACTTGGGACGTTTTAGTGAAAAAAGGAAGGAGTAAAATTACTTTTCTTATTTTTAATAATTATGGAACAGCACTATCTAATTGAAATGTACCATCTTATGTACTGTGTACATTAAAATTGCCCTCTTTAATAAATTTTCAAATAGTTTTATCCTTTAAGGACGAAAACTTTTGAAAGTAGGCGAAACCATAATGAACAGCACAATAGATTTGTTAAAGAATCACACATCATTCCGTTCTTTTAAAAAGGAACCAGTCTCTGATGAACAAAGAGATATGATCTTCCAAGCTGCTAGCCACACTTCTTCTTTTAGTCTCTTACAAGCAGTTTCTATTATTCGGATATCAGATCCGGAACTTCGTACAAAAGTAAAAGAACTCTGTGTTAACCAACAATATATTGAAGACGCCGGAGAATTTTGGGTATTTTGTGCAGACTTTAATCGCAATCATCAGATTGCTCCTAGTGTTGATTTGTCCTATACAGAATTTCTTTTGATAGGAACATTTGACGCGGGAATAATGGCTCAAAACGCACTAACCGCGGCTGAATCTTTAGGGTTAGGTGGGGTATACATAGGTGCTGTTAGAAGTAATATAGAAAAACTATCGAACCTTCTAGAACTACCTGAATATGTTGTTCCTTTGGTTGGTTTATGCATCGGTCATACAGAAGGAGAAAAACCCGATTCCAAGCCTAAATTACCACAAGAAATTATTATGTCTGAAAATAAGTATAAGCCATTAAACAAAGATGAACTTACTGCTTACGATGAACAAATGCGACATTATTATCAAAATAGACCATCTAGAGCCCCGTTTACAGCAAGAAAAGTAAAAGGGTGGTCAGATCACATACAAGACCATCTTGAACGTAGTTCGCTTACTTTTATGAAAGAATACTTAAATAAACAGGGTCTAGCAAAAAAATAAGAATAAAGGTCATCTAAAAAGATGGCCTTTTTTCATTATTCTATTTTACTTTACAGATAAACCTCCATCAATTACAGGTTCTGCCCCGGTTATATAAGAAGCCTCATCACTAGCAAGAAATAATGCAAGTTTAACTACTTCTTGAGAATTCCCTAATCGTTTTACAGGAACTTCTTATGCCCTTCTTGAATTTGTTCTTCACTCAAAGCGTTAGACATAATATTAGTCAGTATATGTCCTGATTGAATAAGGTTTATCCGAATTTGATCAGGCGCTAACTCAACCGCAGCAGAGCGTGTTAAAGATTGAACCGCACCTACTATAATAAAAACCAAAGATACGGATCGATAATACTATACGTTAATTGAGTTAACAATTTCATCTACTACCTCTTGGCACGTTAGGATCTGTTGAATACCGCCTGCTGATTCAGATACACTTATCGTTCCATTAACCAGGTCTCCATCTAACATGCCCGCTTCTGTAGGAATAGTTCTCAAATGCCCCATACCTGATTTAAATTCAATAAATTCCTCACTCTTTACTTGAATGATGGCTTTTTTCGTTTCAATACTTGTTGATACGGCTTCAACAAACTCAGCTGATGTGACCCATGTCATGGCAGCTGAAATAATTGGATACTCAATTCCTAGTAATTCTGTCACTATGTTATTCATAATAAATTGCTCCTTCAGTTAAGTGTTTTTTTGACTCTTATTGTTTGTACATATTTTCTGGGTAAGGTAACTCTAAATTTCCTCGAAGTGTAGTATGATCATCATATTCCCTGCGAACGATTCCTCTATCTTGCAATATAGGGACCACTAGCTTAATAAAGTCCTCAAAACCGGCAGGATATTCTTGTCTAATCAACATGATATCCATGATGCCTTCTTGATACCAATGTTCAATTTGTTCTGCTACGTTCTCCGCAGACCCTATGAATTGAGGTTTTGGTAATCTGTGACCAAATGACTCGATTTCTCTCCATTTTTCCAATGCTTCTTTCTCGGTTTCCCCCACTATTGGATTTTGAGCAGGCATGATCAGTAAATCGTTTGGAGAACGTCCTTGATCTTTAACTCTTCTTTTTAGTTCAGCCGTATATCCCTTCAAATACTCGAAATTATCTCCAGGAGCCATAATACCTTCAGCATGCTTAGCTGCTATATCCATAAAGTCTGAAGATGTTCCTGCTTGGAAAATCACAGGTCTTCCTTGTCGTGACCGACTAACATTTAATGGCCCATCCACTGAAAAGTATTTTCCGGTGTAATGTAGTGGATGCATCTTTCTTGGGTCATAAAAGATGCCTCGTTCTTTCTCACGGATAAAGGCATCATCTTCATATGAATCCCAGAGCCCCTCAACAATTTCTAGAAATTCCTTTTTCATTGGGTAAAGATCTGATTTGCTTAAATGGGAACGGCTATAATTAGCTAATCCTCCTGGATTAGATGTAATTGCGTTCCATCCGGCACGGCCATTACTAATCTTGTCGAGTGAAGAAACTTGTCTAGCCACTGTAAAGGGATCAGCATAAGAAGTGGCGATTGTCGCAGTTAAGCCAATAGAATGAGTCACCATACTTAAGGCGGACAAAATAGAGATGCCTTCAAACATACTTAGGTAATGAGGTATCATCCCAGGCCCAATGTGACTAACATCTGTTAAAAAAATCGTATCAAATTTCCCATTTTCTAGTTGTTTAGCTTTCTCTACGTAATAATCTATACTTTCACTGGCATTTGATGGCATGTCCGGGTGTCTCCAGCCCATATAATTCCACCCAACCCCATCAATAGTTCCACTGAGTTTAAGCTGTCTTTCTCTCACTTTTGAGTTCTCTCCTTTTTAAACACATAATTTATCTAGACCAACCCTAATTCATTAGCTAATAATTGATGCCCTTTCTTTCGGCTTTCTTGATCAGGATAAAAATCAGCAATGATGATTTCGTTAACTAAACTGGCTTTCGCCATTTGATAAAGCTTCTCAGCAACCGTTTCAGCACTTCCGATAACAAAACGCTCTTTGTTTCTTTCCCTAGCTCTTTCTTCAGCTAGAATATAGATGTGATTTTTGGCTTCAGTTGGTGTAGGAAAAGTAAGGTTTTTCGTTCCCGTACTCATCTGCGCCCACATTAACTCTGCAGGGCCCGCTATAAATTCAGCCTCTTCTTCGGTTTCAGCTGTGATAACAATGGTTGCCAACATGCTTTTAGGTTCACTTAAATAAGATGAAGGTTTAAACTCAGTATTGTAAGCTCTTAACATCGGAACAGCTAATTGTGGTGCAAGGTGAGCAGCAAACACAAAACCTAATCCTTTTTCAAGCGCAAACTGGAGACCACCTTCGCTTGATCCTAGCATGAACATGTCTGGTACCATTGACTTGTCACCAGGAGGGTTTATGTGGCTAAAGGGATGTGTTTCTTTAAAGTTACGGTTAAAGAAAGAAAGGAGATCATCCAGTTGTACTGGAAAATCATTTGCCTCCACTAATTCTCTAGACCGCAGCAATGCCCACTTAGTCCATCCATCCGTTCCAGAGGCCCTTCCTATACCAAGATCAATTCGCCCTGGATATAATCCTTCGAGTAGAGTAAAGTTCTCCATCACTTTTAAAGAACTATGGTTAGGCAACATAACGCCACCGGAACCTACTCGAATTTTTTTGGTATGAGCAGCTGCATGCATACTCAACATATCTGGAGAGGTACTCATCAAGTTTGTTGTATTATGGTGCTCCGTGAACCAATATCTTGAGTAGCCCAACTTCTCTGCGAATTGCACCATTTCAGTTACATTTTGAAGACTCTTTGTAGCATCACTATCTTTATATATATGAACAAAGTCCAAAATCGAAAGTTTTAGTTTGGAATTTTCGATATTCACTAATCTCAATCTCCTTTCTATGTTATGATAATAGTTAGCAAGCTAACTATTAAACCAAAAAAACCAATGCTAAACAATTATCGTTATATTGTGTTTTGGTTTGTTTCACAATCATAAATGCATTATGTTTAATTGAAAAGAAGGCAATCTAAATGGATATAGTACATTTTTATGTACTTAGCAAAGGAGAGATAAAACAATGAAGGTTTGTAACGATGGTTTTGAAAGAAAGTTTATCGAAGAAAAAAATGATATGTACGCAATAGCATTTACTCAAAATGTATTATCAGGCCGTTGGAAATATTTTATTCTATGGTACTTAAAAGGGCAGAAACGACGTTATTCCGACATCAAAGCCTTTTTAGGAGATCTATCTCAAGGTTCACTTACAAAACAGCTTAAAGAACTGGAGAGTGATGGTGTTATTAAACGTGAAGTGTATCCAGTAGTACCTCCAAAAGTAGAATACTCTCTCACCGAAAAAGGAAATAAGTTGATACCAGTCTTAGATATGATGGAGAATTTCGGTAAAGAATATGGAGAAAAAAGTAGTATCGAAACCTTATAGGAGGAATCCGTTATCAATTGACGGAAAAATAACTCCACGTTATAGTTAGGTCACTAATTAATTTTGGACGAGGAGTTTTGATATGTTAAACGATGAAATTAGAGAGCTTTTAGATAAAATATCGTCACAAACTCGACGAAGCTATAATCATTTATTACATGATCTAAATCTACATGCAGGCCAAGATAATTTATTATGTAAACTTTGGAGAAAAGACGGTTTGACTCAAGTTGAGCTTTGTAACAAGTTAAATTGCGAGGCACCAACAGTAACAAATATGGTGAAAGCTCTTGAAAAGAAAGGACTAATTATTCGACACAAAGATCCAAACGACAAAAGAATAAGTAGAATCTATCTCACTGACGCTGGAAAACAAATTGAAACCCCGGTTAGTGCGATATGGAGAAAACAGCAAGAGCGGTTACTAACGGATATTACCTTAGATGAGAGGATGCTTTTAAGAAGGCTTCTAAAGCAAATGGAAAAGAATCTTTTCTAATCAAACGTGATACGAGTTAAGCATACTCTTTTGGGGAGCCTCCTTTTCATTCCAGATATCCTTTTCCCATTCATCTGCAAGATCAATAAATTTATTAAACTCCATAAGAAGGTGTAGTAAATATTTTGCCTACAGGGATTTAATATTGTTACCATTTCTATTATCTATGTAGTAGGTCGCATGTGTGTGACGTAATAGGTGAGTGTGGACATTAATCATTGTTTTTTTCCTTAGTGTCCCTTGTAGTATTGGCTATTCAGTGAAAAACTATATTAAACATAGTAGACTTATTTATTTAGATCCTTTCCACACAACTAAAGGACATGCCTGCTTTCACAAACATGTCCTTCATCCTAATTATTTAAAATCTAAAACAATGATATTCACAGAATTTGCCGATAAAGGTACGACTGCACAATTGTCATCCAGTTTGATTTCCGTTTCGGAAGGAACAACTAGTTCTGCGTTCTTTTTATTAACATTCGGTGTATTGACAAGTGATTCCTCCCCTGTCACGGTGATCATTCTACCTGTAGTACCCACATCTAAATCCTTCAACGAGATTTTCGTTGTTTTTTCAAATGGATCAGCATTGACTAGCTTTACATAGACGTGTTGATCGTCTTTGGTAACCGAGTTGAAAATGTCTCGGTTATACGCTTCTAACTTGTAATCCAACACCTTGCTAGTAAACGTTCCGTCCGTGTAAGAACAGATGAGACGATCCCCAGTTTCCCCACCATAATGAACGGATATGGTGTATGGAGTGTGATCTGCTAGTTCTTCATAACAGCTTGCTCTTAAATTGCCTGCTGCTGTACTTGATGAATAGTCGCCTAACACATAACCTTCAATGCCCTGCTTGTGAACCTTCACACCAGTGGCATTTCCGTTATAACCTACTGCGTATTCGAGAACGTCCTTGTTCTCCGGTGAAATATCCGTCAAGCCCACACCTACATAAAAACCGTCTGCGCCGGATGCTTTTGTCGCTTGCACCTCGACCTTATAGTTGGTCCAGCTTTCGTTGATGATATAGAGTCCGTTTAATCCTCCGCTTTGTGCCTGTAAAATCAGACCTTTTTCCGGATCAATCATGTATCCAACTGAACCTGGGATCATCTCCCATGCCGAATTCAGTTCCTTTGTGAAGTCTTGGTCGAGTAACACCGTACCACTTATATGATCGATTACTTTCACATGCTTCACATGGACTTCGGCATTACCAGCTGCAATTTCAATTCCTCCACGTGGTGTAAGTTCTGTCAGATTTCCATTTTGGTAAGTCGAGAACGAAGTATTCAACAATTTTGTGCCCAGGTATTTCGCAAATAGATGCTGGACGTAGTAATTTGGTGTGTACCAAACCGTTTCATCGTCAAACCAAATGAGATCCGGTGTCCATCGATAGGTTCCGTCCGTCAATACTTTGTTAAATAATGGCGCATAGGCTGCTAATCTGACGACATCAGAATTGTTTTCAAAACCAGTCATCAAAACTGCTTCGGCAATAGCACCTGCCAATGTATTCTTATCAGTTGAGGCAAATTCGCCAACGAAAACCTTTGAAATTTCGGATTCATTGATGCTACCGTCCGGCTGATAAGCTCGGTAATAATAGTTGTATCTGTCCGCATTGTTTAACAAATACTCGTTGGAGCGGTAATAATGCTCGTCAGCAATCGTATCCATGTAATTTGCTTGTTTTTCATACCATGTGACCGTTTCTTCGATATTCGTCTTGCCGTCGGTAAAGTTCACGGTTTCCGAACCTGTCATATTGCCACTTAGGAACTTCCAGCCTTCTTGATAGGCGTCATCATCCGCTTGCGCACCGACCGTTGAAATGATGTGCAATTCATAACCTGGATATTGTTTGTCCATGTATTCATCAATGGCTGCTTTAAAGTATTCAAAGTTCGCAAAAAACTCTGTGCCCCAGTTTTCATTACCGACTCCCAAATAGTGTAGGTCAAACGGTGCTTCGTGACCCATCTTCTTCCGTAAAGCAGCCCACTCGTTCTGTTCAAAATCAGTGTTTATAGCAAAATCGATTAAATCTGTAAAACTCTTAACAAAATTATCTCTCAGTTCTCCACCTGCTGGATTGACATAATTCGAACGAGCCTGGCAAAGCACGCCACATGCCATGACAGGAAGAGGAGTAGCATTCAGGTCTTCGGCTAATTGGAAATACTCCATATAGCCTAATCCCATGGTCATCATATAACCCCAAACATTAAAGTTTTCTTTCCGTATCTCGATATCACCCACAGAGTCTTTCCATTCGTATACGTTATCCCAAATATAGGAGCCCTCTGAAATACATCCGCCAGGGAAACGCAGGAATGTCGGATGCAAGTCAACTAGTGCATTGACCAAATCTTTTCGCAAACGATAGTTCGTATTCCCTTGATAATTAACATGAGCGGTGTTCGATCTCTCTTCTTTACCGGCACCCCAGACATCTTGTGGCATCAAAGAAACCATGTCGATCGAAATGTCACCATTAAAGGTTAAAGCAAGCTGACCTAGTAATGTTTTTGAACCAGTCAAGACAACCTTAGAATCAACACCATACTTTTTCCACGTGTTACCACTCTCAACCTGTACGGTAACTGTGTCACTAATCGATTCGCCGTCCTGATCTTGCAGCTGCAATGTGATGCTTCCGGCAGCTTCCGCTTTCGCCCATATTGTCAATTCATATTGATCACCTTGTTTAATAAACATCGCACAGTGATGATTCGAATCGGTAAAGCCTTTATTTACTATCGTACTGCCGTTCGGTGCTGTAATATAGTGAGAATTGACATCTTTATCGGAAATGCCAAAATAGTCGTTCAATCCACCCGTATTTTTTATCGATACTTTATCAACATCCCCAAACCAAGCGTGCAGTGGTTCATGGTTTCTACCTGTCGAACAACCGCACTCACCGGAAGCATGTGAATACGTATCGAATACGAACGATTCAAAGGAACGATTTTGCACAAGCTCTGCATAAATCCCGCCGTCCGCTGCGTTGTTGATGTCTTCATAAAATAGGCCGTATAACGTCTTACTGATATCTAAAACATCTTGGCTACCGTCAATCGTTAAGAGATGGGATGGGATTCCAGTCGGAAGAACCGAAACTGTAAAATCTTTTTCGATCGTATCATTTCCTCTACTTAAGAAGGCAGTTAAGGTTACGCCTTTTGGTGTGTGGATATCTACTACTACTCCATCATTCGATAACGCTTCCAAATTACTGGATTTCCAGGCTACTGTCACCTTGCCGCCCATTAGTGAAGAAGGCAATGAAAGATCCTTTGATACGATTGTTATCGGAAATGATAAATATTTATCTTTGGCAAGTTGAACAATTTCTACATCTGTAAGGGATTCACACATCACCTCGATGACTTCGTCTTGCGTTAAGCCTGCTTTGTAGACACGGAAGTCAGATAGCGAACCGTTAAAATCCTCGTCCGCTTCATGTTGTGATTTTCCTATGTAATTATGACTATAATTGGACTGATCTGAGAACGTTTCAAACCAATGACGTAGTTTCGCATAGGTCCCACTTGAAGTCTGGCTAATCGAACCATCTGCAGCAATTTCACCATTCACATATACGACAGGACCTGCGCTACTTAAGGTACCACCTTCCGTACCGCTAACCGACATGGCGACATGGATCCATTCTCCCGAAGAGAATGTTCTTCCGGCATCTGCAACGAGGTCATCTCCTGCAAAACAAGTGCCACGTAAATTCCGCGTCAAGAATAGATATGGTCCTGTGGAACCTTTACCGAAATCGAAAATTCTTTCCCATACATTCGTGCCTTTTTTCAAATAAACCCACGTACTTACAGTAATACCTGTATGATCATTGATATCTTTAAGTAAACCAGAAGGTAGCTTCATAAATGAAGTGCCGTTTTTTCCTCCTGCAAGAGAAACAGCTGTTCTGCCGCCAACTGATTCAACGATAGGTTTTGTTAGTCCTTCTGTTATTGCATCATTGCCATTCCCTGTGCTGTCTTTTCCTACATTGTCGGGATTATCAAAAGAAAAGTGAGCAATAATACGGTCTTCAAATGAAATGTTTCTACTGTTTTGTTTCATGAAAGCTCTCCTTTGCCAGAACAATATTGTACGTACTACTTCCCATTCCCACTAACCAACTCATATGGATCAGGTGGAAATAAATTAAAATATATACTTACAACTATTATAATAGCAAACTAGCTAATTTTCCATTAGAATTAACTTTTTTTCGAATATTCACTAATATCCTTTATTTATCAACGTTTAAAAACAAAAAAAGAAGGTAACGCTTTGCGTGCGTGATTCCTTTTCATATTTTTTACAAACATAATAGATAAAGTTAAATCATGTACGCACATGTTTGTATTTACAAAAGAAATAGCTGTGTTTCTTGGTATTTTACCTTTTAATTGGGGTCATACCAACAAATCGGATTTACAACGTTAAGGGAATTTCAATATAAAAAGCCCACTTTGAATTTAGATCAAAGTTGGGCCATCCTTGAAAAAGTGGATACGAAACAAATCTACATTTTATCCCCTACTTGTTCTTCGAGGTGACTGGTATAAGCACTGTACCGATTAGTACCTGTCAGCCCATCCATTGCTGCAATTCCACCTCAGGCCTATCTACTTCGACTCTCCGCTATGCTCCCGAAATCGAACAGTTGATCCTCCTCAGCGCTGTCGGTGGCGGTGATACTATAGGTGGTTCACAAAGTCAGATCACTTCTTTTTCTTCTGTGACCATGACGCCGACAGAGTTGAAGTCAATGAACTTCTTTTCATCGGGTTGAACTTTTTGCAGGTAGTTGTCCGATGAGAAGAACGCATCATGGTCGGCCCAACTTTCGAACCAGATTTCCGTAAGCCCATCATACACTGGCTCCGGATAGCCCTCTGCAGCAACCGTGTGAGACACCACATATTTTCGGACATACTTCTTGGCCTCTGGGATCGAGGAAAATAGAGGAGCGTGGTTAAATCGATGATATTCTACGAACTTATCAAGACTCATCCCCTCGATCCGATTGATCATATATACGAACTTTATCATGTCGTTTTCCACCTTTCTGTAAAAGTTGAGAGATGAACTCTCAAAACTGAGCAATGATTGAATAACAGATCTAAAACTGATTTATTTGACTTTACTCTGTAAAGTCAACCTCTCGTTGTTCAGTTTTCAAAGATCAACTTCGTTTTTCATTAGGGCCTTCTGTTCAGACAATTTGGTCCAAGATCACCGGAATAATCTACTCTGACGTTCTTAACAAAAAAACTGATCATAGCAAAAATGTAAACCTTCCAAACATTAATCACCTGTTTTACACTTGTTCGAATAAATTATTATATTTCTATAAACATAGAAATATAAGTCAAAAAAATTACATTAACAGATAGGGCGCAAATTTTTCAGCCACTTCGCGGTTCAGGCTGTAATAGATAAATGTTCCTTCTTTTCGCGATTGAAGTAATCCGCACTCCGACAACTGCTTCAAATGATGCGATAATGTCGAGTTGGCGACGTTTTTCAACTTCTCCCCCAGCGAGACACAGCATTGGTCCGACTCGCTCGCAAGAATTTGGACGATATTGAGCCGTGTCGGCTCCCCCAGCGCTTTATATACTTTTACGGCTTCGCGCGTCTCCGGACTGCCTTCCATGCACAATCCCCTCGCTTTCTATGCATAATTCCTTAATTCTAAATCTATAGAAATATGGTACGATTTTTTTTCTAAATTGTAAATAGCCCCTCCGAAAAAATATTATTACGTTTTGCATCATATGTCACCTTTAGGATGGGAACATATCAATTTACTAAGAGAATATCATTTTAATTCGGAGAAAGTGGTCTCATTAGATTCTTCAAGACCACTGAAGCTTTCTTAGCGTTGTTAAAAATGGGGGAATCTTTTTGGAAATGAGCTTAGCGTTGTAAAAACGCGGAAAACATACGCTAAGAGAATTTTGAGATGAAAAAAGCCGATTTTCGTTACGCTAAGAGGGTAACATCAGGAAAATACGATATACAACGGTAAGGAAATCTATATATATAAAATCCTAATTTCTCGCTTTCAACACCGAGAAATTAGGATTTAGTTACTCCATTAAAGTGCCCGATTACTGAATAAGCATAAATTTATTGCGGAAGATTAAGTTGCCATGAGATACCAAATTTATCATTTATCCATCCGAATTTTTTACTAAAGCCATAATTATCTAATGACATAAGGGCCTGCCCATCAAAAATAAGTTTTTCATAAAAGCTGTCAATTTCATTTTCAGAATCACAAGTAATAAAAAATGAAAATGAAGGTGTAAAAGTAAATTGATGTTTAACATGGCTGTCAAAACACATAAATTCTTGCCCTTTTATTGAAAAAGTCGCTTCATTTACTGTTCCTTCTTTTCCAGTTTCATTTGCTCCGTAGCGTTTAATGCTTATAATTTCTGAATCCTCAAAAATTGATATATAATAGTTCATTGCTTCTTCTGCGTTGTCATTTTGAAACATTAAGAATGGTGTAACCTTTTCCATATAAATCGACTCCTTATTTTCAATCATTCTTTTCAATCAAAATAAAATTTGCTTAGAAACATGACCCGTTTGTCCAAAATCGAGTTCGCTGAGACACCTTTTATTTACTTAAACAATTTTTAACCTTTATAGCTAATTTCCCCTGTCTCAACTAACTCCTTAAGGCCCATGAACATTAAATTCCAACCATGTTCAGTTTGATCGTGATACTCTTCAAGAGCTTTTCCGATATCGGTTTTGGTCCAATTTTCTTCATGAGGAACAATGATGTTTTGGGTAAAAGTCATTTCACAGCCTTGTTTAAGTTCTTTTAACTCAACAGTAATTGTATCAACTGTATCGCTAAACTGCGGCATTTCAAAAGTAAACACTATTTTTTGGTGTGGATCGATTTCCATGTATTCCCCGATTGCTCGATAATCTTTTCCAACTCGATGATCAACAATTTCCCAGTTTCCTCCTACTTGAGGATTATTTTGTGCAACCTTATTTGTCCCTTCCAATGTAAATAACCATTTTCTCATCATCTCAGGGTTCAACCATGCATCAAAAACTCTTTCAGGTGCTACATTAAAATTTCTTATCATTTTTAAAGTGGTTGTTGAATAGTTGTTCATCTTAATACTCCTTTATGTAATTTATTGTTCTTTCTTTTTTGCTTTCAATAACTCATTCTCAAGAAGATCAAAAGGCTCTGTTAATTCCGACATTGTCCTTTCTTTTTGAGCCATCATATGAACCATTTGTATTTGTTGAATCAGCTTAAGCATGAAAAATTTCATTTAACTTATCATGATATGGTAAACTATGTAGTTAAATATAAAATATTCTACCAATATTAATTACCCTTTTACTAAAGAGAAATAAATTTCGGTTACTCCACAATCTGGCCCGTTTCTTGAATCGTTACAGACTTTCTGCAAGTTCTTTAATGGTTGTTTTTGCAGTATTGGCAAATTCAACAGAGGCATCGTAATACATTTGCCCATCTTTAATAAGGGAGAAATCGCCAATAATTATTTTTAGTAAAGTCTTGTTACCGTTTGCTTGAAGATTGAAATGGTAGGCAACGTCTCCTTCATTAGGTTTAATTTCCCATCCAGTACCGTAGAGTGCGATTACTAATTCATTCTCTTCATCAGCTTTAATCAGTTTTGTTATGGACTGTTCTCCATTAGGAAGATCCCATACCACTTTACTTCCGGTTGTCATACGTTCTTGGGGGTAATCTTCAGGGAGGTCATCCCACTGAGCTACGTAGGTAGGATTAACAAGAATCTCCCATACACTAGCAGTTGGTGCATTAATTAAAATTTTGTTATGAACAGTTAGTTCTTTACTCATTTTAAAATCTCCTTTATCAATGACATGTTAGCTTTCCCTAAAAATTATAACACGAAACAGAACGTATGTACGAATACAAAGAAACTTACTGTTGTTCCAGCCATGCATTCGTTAATTTAAGATCATCAACTTGTTTAACTCTTGCACCCAATAGTTGGAAACTCTTATTAAACGTAAGGAATCTACTTCATCTAAAGTAAAAGATAGAAGAATTTGTTGAGCAACTAAATATAAAGAAAACTCCTAATAAGGGATTATCTTTTCAATCGTTAAAGACATTGGATATTCTTCTGTCAGATTATTATGAGCACTGGGTATTAACGTAAAGGTTACTTTCTTCCGAACTTTTAGGTTCTGAACTTTCCAAGGAGAACCTGGTGTATATCATTGTAAGAGCTTATCCTCATTTGAAATAGCATTCCAAACTGTTTCTTTATCTCCATTTACCAAAACAGAACTTATACCTGAAGATTATCCATCACCATACCTCCTGAAATGAATCTATTTTTATATAATCATATACGGGACAATCAAATCCTTATTCCACTTAGCGTATGTTTTCCGAGTTTTGTCGGTAAGACTCCAATTAGATCTAGAAAAACCCATGATTATGTTGCATATTTAATGAACCCTATTCTACGTGTTTGTTACTATAGTAGACTTAGCAATTACGATAAAATAATTTAATCTTAATACTCTCTAACATGCATTACCCCGTTCTGGTTTTAAGATGGGGGTTAATAAATGTATACCACTTTCCCAGTATTTACACAGCATTAAAATAAATTCAAGTATATCTAGATATTTTCCGTTGCTAATGTTTATTTAATTTGCTACTATACAATTAACGAACGTTCGTTAAATTAATGTGAGGTGATATGATTGAAAATCGATGAAATTAAGAATGCAGCGCTAAAATATTTTACCATTCATGGTTATGAAGGAGCATCCCTTTCTCAAATTACGGAAGAAGTCGGCATGAAAAAACAATCCATTTACGCCCATTTTAAAGGAAAGGATGATCTTTTTCTGCAAGTTTTACGTGATGCGAAAGAGACTGAGCTATCATCAAAACTTCAATATTTCAGTAAAATTAGCGCAAAAAATCCCGAAAAAGACTTATACGGATTTCTACAATTGGTCATCGATCTTTTTCAAAAAAATGAGCAGTTAACGTTTTGGCTACGTATGTCCTTTTTTCCACCTGCACATCTTAGAAAAGCAATCGATAAGGAAGTAATCGATATCGAGGAGAAAGTACAGGTGATATTGGAAAATAAATTTCAGGAATGGATCGATACGAAACAAATCATCCAAGATGTAGCAAAAACTCCAACCTACGCCTTCTTAGGAGTAGTCGATTCCATTATGCTAGAGCTTGTATACGGTAATGATGAGAATCGGTTGAAGGATAAATTAGATGCTTCATGGACTGTATTTTGGAGAGGTATTTCACAGCAATGATTCTTATAGAAAGGCTATTTTCGTAAGAATTGTTGTGACCGCAGAAGTAAGTAATTTAAGCTTAAAATAAAGTTTGCAAGCTCTTTTCTCGCGAATAAGATTATTTTGCAACAGCGAATAGCTCAACCAATGAAAAGCAACAATGTTTGAGAAAAGAGTCTACAGAAAAGAGATGTTGGCATATGAAGAAAACAATCAAAGAACAAAAATCAGTATTAATTATCCTTTTAAGCAATCTATTCATTGCATTCTTAGGAATTGGACTCATCGTCCCTGTTATGCCTTCTATTATGAATATCATGGATTTATCAGGAAAAACGATGGGCTACCTTGTCGCCTTATTTGCGGTGGCACAATTAATTATGTCACCATTTGCAGGACGTTGGGTTGACCGTTATGGCAGAAAGAAAATTATCATAATCGGCTTGTTGCTATTTGGTATTTCAGAACTTATCTTTGGTTTAGGCACGAATGTGTCGGTGCTTTATTTATCAAGGATTCTAGGGGGAATTAGTGCCGCCTTTATTATGCCAGGTGTTACGGCATATGTAGCTGATATAACATTCGTTGAGGAACGGGCTAAAGCAATGGGCTATATTTCTGCAGCAATTAGTACTGGCTTTATAATAGGGCCAGGTATCGGTGGCTTTCTGGCAGAATATGGTGTGCGGTTGCCCTTCTTCGTTGCAGCAGGCATCGCCTTTTTAGCATGTATATCATCATTATTTATTCTAAAAGAGCCACTAACTAAGGAACAGCTTGCAGAAATTTCTGCTAAGACAAAGCAAACAAACTTTATAAGTGACTTAAAAAAATCACTTAATCCGGTTTACTTTATTGCATTTATCATTGTTTTTGTACTTGCTTTTGGTTTATCAGCATATGAAACGATATTTAGCCTATTTTCTGATCATAAATTTGGCTTCTCTCCGAAGGACATTGCTGCCATTATTACGATAAGCTCGATCTTCGGCGTTGTTGTTCAAGTATTTGTGTTTGGAAAATTGGTAGATAAACTTGGTGAAAAGAAACTGATTCAATTATGTTTAATTGTAGGTGGTATATTTGCTGTGGCGTCCACCATAGTCTCTAGCTTTCTAGCAGTTCTAGCTGTAACTTGCTTCATTTTCCTTGCATTTGACTTGCTTCGTCCAGCATTAACTACATTTCTATCAAAAGCTGCTGGGAAAGAGCAAGGATTTGTCGCTGGAATGAACTCAACCTATACAAGCTTAGGTAATATCGGTGGGCCAGCGGTAGGTGGGATATTATTTGACGTAAACATCCACTACCCTTATCTTTTCGCCGCTGTCATTATGGTCGTTGGCCTCGGTATTACAGTCATGTGGAAAGAAAACCAATTGGCAGAAAGCTTAGCGAAATAACTAGAAAAAGCAACTTCAGTTCTAATTAAGTCGTTCATTTTGTGGAGTAACATACAAATATCATATTAATTAGCAGACCAAATCACATAAGATTTGGTCTATTCTTATTCTCTTTCCCCCTACTTGTTTATATCTTAATCAAATGGTGGCTTCGCCCAATCTGTATCTGGTTCATAATCCCACCATTAAACCTAGGAGATTTACAGCATCAATCGAAAAAGCAAGATAAATGCGAAAAATGGAAGAAATAACTGATATTCCTATACTTGCTCCTTTGTTTAAGAATGAATTTTTTTAAAGGGTGCTGAACGGAGAACAAGGGGGCTACATTGCAACAAAATGCAGTACTGGGGAGTAGTCCATTACGTATTAGAGATGTTATCGAACATATTATAAATAACGTTGAAAGCACAATTAGGGTTGAAGAGCTTGTGGAAATAGCAAATATGAGTGTGGCTGCTCTAACAAGCACTTTAAAGAGGTTCCTGCTAGGAGTCCGACAATACCAAAAACATCTGAGTCTTCAGGTATCCAATGTAGCTTTTCGAGTTGGCTATGAAAGTCCTTCTCAATTTAGTCGTGAATATTCGCACATGTTTGGGTTACCATCAAGAGAAGATATTAAGCGTTTAAGAAAGATTCATGAAAAAACAATAAATGCATGAATCTCCCTCTTTGGGGATTTATGCATTTATTGTTTGTGAAGGAGTGTACGTAAACTAGTCGAGTAGAAGGGTCCTAAATTACGATTAGGTACGCTAATAACAACGGAATTAAGCATACTATCATACATTTTCCGTTCCACTAGAATTAATACTATTTTGATTAATAACTTCACCTAACTTCTCAGCCTGATTATTTTCATCAGGTGGAGTCATCCCAGATTTCTTTTCGAAATAAATGGCAATACCTCCAATAATAACAACAGGTATCAGAAAAAATAACCAAATCATAATAACACCTCCATCACATAACTTAATCTTTATCCTATCATTTATTTTTACTTTTTTTACAATTTTTCCTTAAATTAATCTCCGCTTTTAGTTTAATACGACTTTTCACCACTTCCAAAGTTTACTGTTGTAATGAAAAAATTTAAAAATGAAATATCGGGACCGACCTATCATTTTTCCATCTGAGAAATCAAGTCCTGTTGCACTAAAAACTAATATTATAGTATTATTGAAATTCCTAAATTACATTTTTTTATTGTACATCCTTGTATGAGACTTTATATTCAATGAAGTAGTACAAAAATCCTTTTTGAACTATCCTGCCATGTTCAATAAATAACAAAAGGAGTCGCTTGTAACAACTCCATACTGCCCGTTTTTCCACCAAGAAAATTATTGAAATCATAACTGGATATCATCGTGAACCTTTACCCTTCTTCCGTTGAGATAGTATTTCAAAAAGAGATATTAACAGCACAATCTAATGGAAACTATTACTAAACGATAATCAAGGGGCCAATTCACCGCATAGGAATTTCCATAGCAACGCCTACTCGAACTCTATCACCCGTTTACTAAGACATAGTTAGTTTATAGGAAGAAACCAAACATCCTCATCTCCATATACATCTCCTGTGGGAAGAAAGCCAAAACGTTTATATAATTCACAAGCACTTTCGTTATCTTTAAATACGGTTAGACGGATTTCTTTACAATTGGGAAACCTATTTGCTATCCAATGAACCATCTCAGACAGTGCGGCCCTACCATATCCTTTACCCTGATAACTTTTATCAATTATGAATCCGTTAATCCAATACATATCCGTCGTATCTTCATCGTAAGCATGCATGATAAAACCAACCATTCTCTCTTTGTCATAGATGGCAAATGGCAAATAAACGATGTTATCCCCGTCTGGTTTAATATAAACCTTGGCAAGTGATACGGATACTGGCGGTACAAAGTTCCTTTGCTGTTTCTTAACTTTTAGCGCTATTGCCTCTTCCCAATTTTCTCTCGTAACACGTTTCAAATGTACTTTCATAAATTTCACCTCTCATCATAATCAGACATTACCTCTTTAGTAAATTCACGATTGACACTGAAATACCTTGTTAATAGATTAGTAGGATTTTAAGTTATCGCTCCCTTTTCCCCTTGTTCACAGCGTACGTGCGACCTTCATTGCATACGGGGTTTCAACTAATCCAATTATTCAGTCTATGTATTAAGCAGACGAATGCTTTTCTGGTCTTCTGTTAAGAATGTGGACACTCAAATTTGAGACCTTTCTTAATAAAACCACTACCGCACTTCGTTTGCTGGGACACTAGAAATAATCACTCAAAATACAGATTGATCATTCTAGTATCAAATGGCTAATTTATGAGATTTTTCAGATCTGATTGTTGATGATTTCTCGTAAAGTGATTAGGTGAACAATATCCCATAGTAGAGTGTTAAGCTTCTTGTTATAGAAATTACTTATATAATGATTAACGGATTTTATTGCTTGAGCAAGAGTTTTTAAGCGCTTACTCTAAATTAAATCTTTCTTAAATGTGGCATGAAATAATTCTTTCCAAGAGTTATCATAGGATTCCCTTTTCAACTAGTTTATTAAACTCACGATCCATAGTCTGTGAGTTTTTTCCCCCTTTAAAACAAACTTACAACTTTTTATACCTAAAGAGTTATGCAAAAATATGCCTTTTTTCTAAGAGGCATGTATTCTGCCCTATCATTTAATAGATTTATTGCATTTACTATAGTAATAAATATAGATGGCATACTAGTAGGATTGGGAAGAATCCTAGAACTTTTAAGGAGGTGAGAAAATGAGTTTAGAAAAGATAAAAGGTTCTTATGACGCCGCTTTCAGTTTAGGGCATCTTTGTCTGGCAGCCCTTCAGCTTCAAAAATTTAATTTAAGACCCTTTTCAGGAGTTTTGGATTGGGTGGCAACCCCCTCTTTAACAAATGTTAATAGGCTTTTACAGAATCGATTTACCGGTTTTATGGAACCGTCCAATTTAAAAGTGATTGGACATGCAACCGAATTGGATCTCCTCGTAAAAGATGAAGCCTATAATATTGTATTCAACCACGATTTTAAAACAAACCAAAATACAGTGTCCCATTTAGCTGCTTACCCTGAAGTTAAGCAGAAATATGACAGACGTGTTCAGCGGTTTTTAGAAAAAATGGACACCAGCAAACGAATTCTCTTTATTAGAACAGAAGGTACTTTTCAAGAGGTCCAAGCACTTGAATCCATTTTATTAAGAATGGTTAAAAATGATTTTCATATACTTGTTGTCAATCATACAAATGTCAAAAACATGACTGAAATTAATTGGCCTTTACAGAAGGTCTCTGCAATTGAACTCCCTAATGGAGAGATCTGGAATGCCAATGATAATTTTTGGGCAAAGATATTTAAAGGGGTTCATGTAAGTGTTTAGACTTATTCGCAAAAAGAGAATATAGATATTAAGCTTCATTTAAACAACCTTATTCATTTAGGTTGATTTTTTTATGGGTGGTCTATTTTTTAAACCCTGCCCTCCTCTTCTCATCTTAACTCGGCTAATAAATAACAATATTCTACTAAAAGGTAACAAATTCCTTCTTAAACAAACCTGCCACTATAGTTCAACTAGATCCCACAGAATCTGCAATTTCTACTAAGATTTTTGCAGTGACTTTATCTGAAACGCTCTTGTCAATATTTAATATATACTGCCAATTATCTTTTTCAAATGCCAAAAGATTAAATCCTTCTGCAATTTTGGTACTATAAATTGCTTTAGATCCATCTTTTAATTTAAAGGTATTATCAATATGCTTATCATTGAATTCTAATCTATACTTTGATGGTTTGATCCAAATCATATAATGATTATTTGTAGAATCTTTATTTATGTATTCAATTTCAATTGAATCATTTATTTCTCCATTTGAATTAGTAAATCTCCCAAAGCTATGTGTAAAAGAAACTGGTGGTAGATACCTACATGATCTATTCTATTGATCTTCATATCTCATACCACCTAATTTCCATTTATTTTGCAATATCCAGTATTCTTGTTCTTGATATGTTTGTTTTAATTCGCTAAAAACCGTAAATATCCTTCTTCAACTCCTGATAGCCATCCATACAGAAGAATTCGTCGCTGCACCACAGAGAAAAACATATGTCGAACTGTCCTTACTGATTCTTAATCCAGTCAATCCAATCCATAGTTCCATTAATTGCGGCTTCTTTGGTTTTTCATTTGTCGGAGTTATAGAAGTTTATTTTCATAGTAGTTCAATAGAAAAAGAGATGCTTCGTTGTTACTGAAGTATCTCACCCTTTGGTTGAAGTATATGGTTACAATTTATTTAAAAACATTCTTACACTATAGAATATATCTTCTTTCTCAGTTAGGACCTCAAAGCCATTTTTAACCACATTTTTCGTTCCTTCATCAAGTTGCTCTTTAACCCACTGGTCTGTTACTACTCCGTATTCTACCTCTAAGCCATTATCATAGAAGATTCTTAGAGAGGTCAAAATCCCCCATTCTTCAAGTGTACTACTTTCAATATTACCGAAACTAAAATCGTTTTTAATATTCTCTAAAGTAAAGTCTTTATCTGTAGAAATAATAGTTAAATCAACATCTGAATTTGAATGAAAGTCACCTCTTGCAAATGAACCCACAACTGCCACACCTTTTATATCGTTTTGTTGCTGGGTCCATCCCTTAAAATTTTCCAGTAATAAATTTACCTTCTTTTCAATTTCCATAGTTACCCAACCTTATAATCATTTATAAAAAAATTTTAACATTTATACAACTATCCTGCCCTTTAGTTCAGCAAGAAGTTCATCACCCTAATCTTGAAGTAAGCACCTTTTAGTTGAAGAACAAAATATCAATTTACTGGTTTGATACATCACGATTAAGTATTTATTTATTTTTAAGATTTTCCGTTTCCTTTTCCGAATTTTCAACCCTTCTCTTCTTTAAATCAATATTTTCTTCTACTTTATTCACATCATTAAATTGGCCAGAAATGGAGTCTCCCAGGACAACCCTTATTCATACTGATAGGTAAGGGTTTGACATTATTGCTCCCTTTTCCCCCTGTTCACACCGAACGTAAGACTTTCATCTCATACGGCGTCCAACAAAACTAATTCAATTTAATCATTATTTTTGATATTATCATATCTTCCGTATCTCAATTCTTCTGTTCAAAAAGTCGGTGCCTCCCTTAGGAGGTGAATCTCAATAAGTCTCTCAAGAACTTTATTAACCGATAAGGATGCTTTACATGATTTAATTAAATCTTCCTTATTCAAGTGCCAATCCTACGAAAAACAATAATCTTTGCGAAAACAACCTTTTATTATTTGTTCATCTCCCCAAAAGTGCCACAGCCATTTATTTATTTCAGCAGCTTTAAATTCAGCTCCAATTATTCCTACTTTATCTTTTTGTCCAACTAGCTTATCTCCAGTTGATGTTTCGAATTCAGGGGATAAATCCCACTGTTTAGTATCTTCTAATACTGAACTGACTTTTGTTGGATTAACGATAGTATTTTCTTTGTTGTCCTGAGAACAACCAGTAATAAGTAAAATTACAAGTAGACACACACTACAAAGTGTTTTTCTTAATCCTGAATCCTTCCTTTTAAAATATAATTTCATTTAAATTCTCTATCTTTACACATTTACTCTTAAATTAAGGGGTGCTAATCTTTTGTATTAAACTACCCTACCTAAGCTCAACGTTTCAAATGAATACTGTATACAAAACTAGTTTACATAATCAGATGTTATCGGCATTGAAAAAGATCTTTGACAGGAAGATCCTTTTAGCTGTTTCTTTCACTAACATCACCTTTTATATTAATTTGTGGTTGATGTTAAATTATTAATTTTCCAATGTGCTTCGACAGGATCAATAGAACTTACAACATAAAACATGTATTCATCGACAACACTTGGAACTACAAAAGAAACATCCAATGTCACAGATTCGTTTGGTTGGATTTGAACGGTTGATGGGTCTTTGTCAGGAAGAACTTGTCCTTCATAAGACTTGTCCCCTGGTTCTTCACGTAATTCAAACTGTAGTTCCGAAGGGTCAACTGTCTTTTCGTCATCACGAACATTTTTCACAGTAAAACTAACAACGACAGAATAACGATTGTTAGATGTAGATTCTTCTTCTGGTTTTACTCTTTCAGTATAAGCACTATTTACCTTTGTGCCATAATAACCACCTTTAGCTCCTTCACCATAAAGCAGAATTCCCTTTTCTAATCGTTCAATACGTTCTTGTTCGTCGTCAGATATTACTACTTGACCTTGTTCGTTATCTTTATTCATTGTGTTCGTTTCCGAACTTGTTTCAACTTTTGTTTCTTCCTTTTTCTCGCTACAAGCCGTCAAAATACTTCCAATCGCAAAAGTTATAATCATTACATTTACAAACCTTTTCATAAAATATTTCTCCTTATACCAACATTAGAAACTTTAGATAAATCAATTTTAAAAGATTCGGATTTATAGTCTTTTCCATCATCGTCTGTCCATTTAACATCAAAATAATCAACTGTCCGCATTTTTAATCATCTTTATTTCTTTATATTCCTTTAAAATGCTTCCATTTCTCCCTAGTAAATTCTTAGAGAAAAGAAACCTGAAACATCTTCTAATATTTTTTATTTTCTGAGTACATTTCTATGATTTCAATTATATTGACTTTGTTTGGCGATTCACTTGTTGTAATGGAAAACGAAGCAGTAATTATAGGTTTGTTTTCTTCCTTGTAAGGACTAAAAGATAGAATCTGTATATCGATTCTTTGGCACCTTTACATAATAAGATGTTATAGGTAATGAACATGGATCTTTAATTTTCGAAGATCCATTTTTAGTCAATTTTCTTATTGTCGGTTATTTATTATCATTGTTTATCTTTTGTCAGTGTAATTGTTAATATTTGATTATCAATTATTTTCCCTGGTGTAATACTCTGTACACTCACAAATCCCTCTCCTTGATGTTTAACTTCTAAACCTGTTAAATTACTAAACTTCATAACATCAGATAAACTAAGACCTACTACATTAGGCATTGTGGATTTGCCAGATGTCTTAATGAAAACTTTAGAACCTTTTATTAATTCTGTCCCTTTCGAAGGGATTGTCTCTACAACCTTATTTCCTTTACCAACAATGATAGGTTCTAAACCTTTTTCTTTTAGGGTATTTACCAAATTCCCGACGGACATATTTTTATATCCTTCTAGAGTGATATGAGGTAATTGAGTGTTTTTATTTTTTCCATCATTATTTTTGGTAGTAACGTCTAACTTCTTAAGACTATAATCCATCACTCTATTAAATATTTCTGACACAGGATCTGATCCCACTTGATCTCCGTTTAACTTTGGTTTTTCAACTGCCACATAAACAATTAATCGTGGGTCTTCAGCAGGAGCCATACCTAGGAAAGAAAAAATATAGTTGTTTCTGCCGGTTTGATAATAACCTTTACCATCAGGTATTTGAGCAGTTCCCGTTTTTCCAGCAACCTGATAGTCCTTAAGTTGAAAGGGTTTTCCTGTTCCTTCATTTACAACTGTAGATAATAATTCTCTGGTCTTTTTTGCAGTATCAGCTGTAATTGGTCTATTTGTAACTTTCGGTTCAATTTCTTTAATCATTTTTCCATTTTCATCAGTGATCTTTTTGATAACATATGGTTGCATCATCTGACCATTATTCGCTATCGAAGATGCAGCAGTAACTAATTGAATTGGAGTAAATATAGAGCCTTGTCCAAAAGCTGTAGTAGACTTTTCAATCGGATAGTTATAGAGTATCTTCCCTTTTTCTTCACCGTTAATATCTATAC
Organism: Metabacillus sp. GQ13; assembly: GCF_059758525.1. Lineage (NCBI taxonomy): Bacteria > Bacillati > Bacillota > Bacilli > Caryophanales > Bacillaceae > Metabacillus > Metabacillus sp. GQ13. The sequence goes on along the minus strand of NZ_JCAXET010000004.1, from coordinate 142,533 downwards.
CAGTCTTTTTATCAAATCCATACTCTTGGAGGTAGTTATAAAATCTATCAAATCCTAATTTATCTTTTGCTAGTATTGTAAATGCAACGTTCGAAGAAAGCTGTACCCCTTCATCGTATGTAATCATTCCCCACCCTTTATCATTGTGGTCATGTATAACTTCTCCTGTTACTTCAATAGATCCAGATTTATATTTTTCACTTCCTGTATAAACACCTTCATTTATAGCAGACGCAAGAGTAAATATTTTCATTGTAGAACCAGGTTCAAAAGGATAAGATATTGCGTAATTGATATAATTAACTTCATTTTTTTTATTAGGGTATATTGAAGGTCGGTTGCTTAATGCTAATATTTCTCCTGTTTTAGGATCCATTACAATTCCAACAATCTTTTCAGGGTTATATTCATCAATTACCCGGTTCATGGAATCTTCTAGAATGGTTTGTATATTCATATCTAAGGTAGTATAGATATTATTGCCGTTAGTAGGAGGTTTAGAAATTATCTCCTCTGTAGGTAACCTAAAATGAGAATCTATAAATCCATCAACTTTCTCTTTAATGTAACCATCTGTACCTACTAATTCTTCAGAAAATTCTTTTTCTATTCCAGATATACCTTGACCCTCAAAATCTGTAATCCCAACGATGTGAGAAGCAAAATCTCCTAGAGGATATAGTCTTTTTAGATCCGGAACAAGGATAATACCAGGTAGTTTTAATTTGTTTATTTCTTGCAATTGAGTAAACTTTATATTGTTACCTATTTTCCCTAATTCCACCTGATATGGATCACCCGAATTTTCTGTTAATAAATCTTCAATTTTTTTTGGTTCAACACTAAGAACCTTTGATAATTTTTCAGCTGTTAAGGACACGTCCTTAATATGATTTGGGTTGTCTTTACTAAGGATTGCAATAATAGTATATACTTGTGATACGACTGCGATTTTATGACCTTCACTAGTAAGTATTTCTCCCCTTTTCCCTTCTAAAATACCATTTTTAGTAATTCTCATTTCCCTTATTCAACTAAGTCAACTCCATTTACAGACCCAGTTAACATAATAAAAAGAAATCTTAAAAAGACTACAATAAATAATAAAAGAAACACTAATGATACAATTGCAGAACCTCTATTATTCATATTGGGAGATTTCCTTAGCTCCATTTAGCACCTCACTATAGCCATTTTTCACTTATTTTAACATAAAATCCCATCCGTTTCCGCCATAATTAAAGATCGTTACATATACTACTGTTTTTAAGGTTCAACTCAAAGACACCTATTTCTGTAAGCCAAACACAACATATTTAAGTTCAACAAGATCCCACAGAATCAGATGTCTATTCTATACAAATCTAGTTTAGATAATGAGACGTTTTCGGCACAGACAAAGAATCTTCATTTGAAGATTCTTTTGTCGATTGATTGAAGTTGGAGCAATTTTTATTAATTACTTATACTCCTTCTTCTAGTTTTTATTTAAAAGTACATAATCATTTTTATTAAAGGATATCGCTACTCTGTCAAATCTATCTCCATTTGGATATAAATATAGCTGTTGATTGAATTTTATACCTAAAGGTATGACTGTTTAATGAATTAGATTTAACATTTTAAAACAATCTAAATCTACTCCTTCTTTCAAATGATTTTTTTCATGAATAATTACTACATCTTCTTTATTTTCAAATCGAGGCTTTCGAATTGAAATATTGTGAGCTTTACAAAGTCTTTTTATTAGATTTTGATAATAATCATTTTTTTCAAATAAACCACCTCACATCTTTGTAGCAAATCCAGATGCGAATAGTCTATCCTTTATGTTTTTTGAATCGTTTAATAAAAAATACAATTATGATCATTATGAATGAAATAGTGATAGAGTATTCTAAAATCATAAAGAAAAAGTCTCGATAAGGAATTTCCCAACTTGAACCAATTCCATTAACATCTTCTGAAAACCCTTCTCTATTAACTAATACCAACAATGCTAAGAAAGAAATAATGAATGAATAAATAGCAGTTTTTACTAGAATTCTTTCCATGCTAGTCCTCCTCGTCTATTTATTGTTTATACTACCAAAAAACCAGGTAGTTTATTGTGCTAACCTGGACCTTTAATTGAAGAACATCTAAGGATGGTAAGCATTCTCTATACAAAACTAATTTACATAATTAGATAGTTGTTATTGGTATGAAAAAGGCATCTTTAATCGAAAATTCTTTTTACTTAATTAAGCACTCGTTAAAAATTATTGTTGTTTTTTATGAATTTTTTTGGAATAAAATAGGCAATTGTAGCAGAAAAAACAGCAAAAATTAATGTATGTAAAGAAAAAAAATTTCCAAAAGTAACTTCTTGAGGTAAATTAGTACTTGAATCCCAAGCATCTGTTATATCTGGAGCGTAAGTAAGTGTAAGAAACAACCCAGATAAAACCTGGAATAGTGAAAATAGTAATATAAAACGAATAGCAAATATAATATATTTTTTCATTTTTGACACCTCCTATTAATGTTAACGTTTGAGATTAGAAAAAGTTCCATTTAGTTGTCTAATCCTAAAACTAGTTGACTAAAGCTTGTTATCGGCATTAAAAAGGGATCTTCAAAAATCATATTTGTCGGCTCCTAAATAAAAAAAGAACACTCCTTTAAAAAAAGTGATCTTTCTAGCTAACTGTAAGTTTTAGTAGTTTTCTCTGTTAATCGGCAGGTGAAATAAGAAAAATACTAGTTTTTAGCACCGATAACCTATTTTTCCCCAAAAGATGTCCAATAATGGTTGGTAACATTATTAAACCAACAAAAGTTCCTGTGTCATTTGAGTTAATATTAGAAACTGGAAGTATAAAAAAGTTAGATATGAAGATAATTACAGCGAAAATTAATAGAAATCTATCTATGATTTAATTCCTCCGTTTTCATTGTCTCCAAGGTACTCAAACAGCAGTATTTACTTTATCTATAATTGGATTTCTTGCAAAGTAAAGTCCATTTCTAGCTATCTTTTACTGTTGCTTCAGCAATGGCTTCTGAAAATGTGATTTGAATCCAAATGAATGTATAAAGCAAAAATGAACTAGAATTGTTACTATTTTGCTTATTTTTTTAGCCCTTCCAATAGTATCGTGATCGTAGCAATTGTTTCTTCTAAGGAGTTTTCATCATCTGGATTATCTGCTATCCAAAGGGCTGCTTCATTCATTGCTCCCGACAGACAGTGAGTTATAGCATCCACAGAAAATGGTTTTAAACATCCTTGATTTTTCATATATTGTAATTGCTCGCGTAAATGTCTCATTGAGTTTTGTTCATCCATTAATCTAAAGACATCCCATCCTAAGACAGCAGGACCGTCAATTAAAAGGATTTTTAGGTTCTGTTCTTCAACTGCAGCAGATAAAAAGGCTTGACAGCCAAGTAGTAATTGCTGCCATGGATCTTCACTTTTTAAAGCCTCTTTTTCAACCCGCTCTCCAACTTCCTTTTGTACGAGTTCAAAAATGTCTAAAAATAGTCCCTTTTTATGTTTAAAATGATGATAGAGAGCACCTCTGGTCAAATTTGTCTCTGCAACGATATCTTCTAAAGTTGTGTTAGCATATCCTTTTTCTGCGAAATGTTTTCTTGCAGTTGAAAGTAACTTTTTAACAGTTGCATCGGTTTCCGTTCTATTTTTTCTCATAATATTATCCCTTCCTAAATTGTAAGCTGTTTTCATACTAGGTGTGTTGGAATCAGAAATTATTTTTCAGACCATATTTTCTCATTGAATTGAGAAAGATAAGTCTCATCAGGTGGTATGAGTTGAATTACATCAATTAAAATGCCATTCGGGTCACTTGTGATGAAATGTCTTTGACCAAAATCTTCATCTTTAATATCCTGGATGATGGGCAATTTTTCACTATGAATTAATCTTTCATACTTGTCATCGACATTATCAACCTCAAAATTCAGAATCAATCCCTGCACTACTTTTCGATAATTTGCAGGAATCGTTTCATGAGATCTGTCAATTATTGCTAATTCGTAAGGGACAGGATTTTCATTCATTTTTAAACTCACATACCAATCTGATTTGAAAACAGGCTTAAATCCAAAATTCATTTCATAAAAATTGACAGTTCCTTCAAATTTTTCTGTTAAAATAACTGGATAAAAACCATTAACCAACACAACCATCTCCTTGTTTTAGTTTGGGTAATTTTAACATACATTCAGTATGTATGTAAATAGATAAGGAAAATAGGTAGACTACTGTTAAATAATAATCAAACATGACAGGAAGTTGATATTATTGCTTTCCCAGAAGATTTGTTGATTTGTCGAGTATAATGACCTCATCATTTAATTTTTGTTATAACTTCCCACCTGAAGAAACCCCTAAAAATACTAGAAAGTTAAAATCAAAACAGAAAATAACACTAATGATGGAGGAAGTCTTTGTAATATGGAAACTAGCTATGTTCAGGACAGTAATGGATACTACTGCAAGTTAAATTACGAAAAATTAAGCAGGTTATTAGACAACGTACAGAGTCTTTTCGCTCTAACCTAAAGTCAGAGGAATACCAGTGTGTTAAATTCAACTCATTATCTTTAGACGAAGAAGTTAGAGAGCGTGTAGATGAATTTATGAAGGATTATAATGAAGAGCGTATCCAAGAAAAGTTAGGCTACCACATACCAATAGAATTTAGTGATATGGCAGCCTTAGAAAGGGTATTTTATTTCTGTCTTAAATGACTATGTCAGTCTATTTCAGTTGGATTCTTCGTATAAAATTTCTGTCTATATTTTTGTAGGAAAGCATCTAATTTAATGCTCTATACTTGTTAGCAAGTCATAAATATTTAATTCTTGGACTTCTGGAGTAGAGTACAATTTATGATTCTCAGCTATTACAACAGATAAAAGATAATTATCTCTTATTATGGTTGTGAAATATTCCCATCCTGTGTTAATTGGAATATCGATCATATTTGGTTCTATAATAAAACCAGTCCCAATAGCTTTCAGATATGCTTCTTTCCTCGTCCAAATTTGATAAAATAGCTTTTTTCTTATTTCATTTGAGTTTGCTTGCAAAAAAAACATTTCATCTCTACTAAGTACTTGTTTTATAATGTCAGGATTTATCTCTTTCATATACTCTACGTCTATTCCAACTGCTTGATCAGCTATAGCACAAGCAACTATCCCGTCTGAATGTGTTAAATTAAAATCTAAGTTGTTAATTACCTCTTCTCCTTCTTTTTTTAAATGTAGCTTTCCATATTGGTTTTTTTGAAATTCTACATCTGACAAATCTAAACTTGTATGTTTACTGATAACATGTTTTAACAAAAGACGGCCAACAAGAAATTCCTTTTTTTTGAAATCTACTTTGTAATGTTCATAGGTTGTCTGCTCTTCTATATCTAACAATTTTAGACAAGAGCTAAGATCTTCTAGCCTTAGACTTTGGGGTATTGAGAGCCAATATATTTTATTCATTTCCATACTTTATCACCAGAATTAATCAATTAGACACTTGTTTAGAATACTCGCTACCTCAGTCGTATTGGTAAGAGGAAACATATGTCCCCCGTCAAAATCATAGAAAGTTGAATTTTTAAAATATTTTTTCCACTCCCCCATAATCTCAGGTGTAGCAAATGGATCTTCTTTTCCACTAAAAATATGCACAGTTGTTTCAATAATTCTAGAGCAATCATATAAATGATTCTCGACTGCAAAAAAATCATTACGAAAAACTGGTAAATAATATTCTAATAGTTCTTTTTCTTGTAGTATCTCTTGACTAATACCACCAAGTGATACGATGAACTCTAGCAAGTCGTCATCATCTAAGTGTGAAACCTTTCTTTTTTTATAATGTGGAGGCATTAGACCTGAAATAAATATGACTTCGGGGGAGATCCCCCTCTTCTCTAACCTTTGAGTTAGCTCGTAAACTATTATTCCTCCCATGCTGTGACCGAACAATGCAAAAGGTTGGTTGCTGAAATGCTCTAATAAAAGGTCTTCGTATAACTCAACTTGTTTAATAATATTATTAATTAATGGAGAACGATTAGTACCATGTCCAGGAGGATCGATTGACAAAATACCCCAATTAGATTCGTAAGCTTGGAAAAGTGGGCGATAAGAAGTAGAATACCCTCCGGCAAACGGAAAACAAATTAATTTTCTAGTTCCATGACTAGCTTTAAGCATTTTTAATGATTCAACCATTTTATGAAAAATTCTCCTTTATATCTATATCTGATACATTTATTCAACTGTTAAGATTATATCTCTTAACATTCTTGTTTAAATTAAAATCGAAGTAACTATCGTTTAAGGCTAAGGCTCTCTTCCTCAAGTAGAATTCCTACACCATTAGACATAGCTTCATACTATTAAAAAGTTGCACTGCAATATCAAGAATAGCCATTCCCAGTGAGTTAAACATAATAGCCTCTTTTAAAGGTAACTTCTTTATCTTAATGTTACAAACTACATCAATTAGAGATAGATTCAGTAAAAGAGAGTTTTACTTTGGCTCTTTATCTATTAATATATCTACTTGAGGAGACAGTACATGTAATAAAAAGATCAGCATTAGATACACTTCCTCCCATGATACAGCAATAACGATGCGATCTTGAAGTTCGCATGGAATTTACATTAGGTTTTATTCCCGAAATATGTATCGAATAATTTCAGATATCCTATCTCCTAAAAGTGAAGTTATCATGTTTAAGTGGAGTTGACCTAATAGTCCAAAACCAATAATTCCTACAGTAATATTTTGAAGAAGATTTGTCGAAAAAATTTATCATTAATCCTGATACAGCGGTGTTAAAGAAATTATAAATTAGTATTGCACTTATTATTTTTCTACAACTACCATATTGCCGTCAGTAACGCTTCTTACTGGAGATAGCAAAACCCACAAGAAAGAAAACATCCCACCGCATACGGCAACAATAATTGTCGGATATAATCCAATCCAAGTACCTAGCAGTCCACCTGTAAACGCTCCAAGTGGAATACTTCCCCAAACAATCGTGCGCATTGTGGCATTCATACGCCCTAGTACATGTTTCTCAGTAATCATTTGACGAAAACTAACTTGGGCAACATTATAAATAGTCATAGAAAAAGTTACGATAAACAAGGCTATGCATATCATTACGAACGCAAAGTGTTTGCTTCCAACTGCGCCTAAAAAGAATAATCCTCCGAGTCCTTGAAAAAAAGCAGAACCTACTATGGCTGCACCAAATCCAAATCGTGCGACAACTCGGTTACTTATAACTGCACTGATTAACGATCCAATAGAACTTAGAGTCATTAACAGTCCGACAAGTGCTGCGCTAAGACCAATTTCTCGCGTAGCATATAAAATAAGGATAGCAAAAAGAATGTTCAGAAAAAAGTTTGTCGTCGCGGAACAGCCTGCGATAGCAGAAAGGTAACGGTTCCTGAATACAAAACGTAGGCCTTCTCCTATGTCTCTCCAAACACTAGAATTTGATTTTGCATTTTTGTTTCGTTTTGGCTCATCTACTTTTAAAAAGAGTAGCATCATACCTGAAATAACAGATGAAACTGCATTTAGGATGATCGCAAACGCCCCCGAGAGCAACTGCACCAACATCCCTGCTAATCCAGGACCTGACGTTTCAGAAATGGATCGACTTAATTCCAATTTAGAATTTCCGTCGGTCAATTGATCCTTTTCCAACATATAAGGGACGAAAGATTGATAACAAATAGCATAAAACGTGGTACAGACTCCCGTGAGAAATGCCACAATCCATAAAGAAAGCATATTTAATGATCCCAAAACGAAAAGGAGCGGAATAATGAGCAGAATGGCTGCACGACAAAAATCCATGGTAATCAGAAGTAATCGTTTCGGCAAATAATCAACCCACACTCCAGCAAACAAGCCAAACAAAAGGAAAGGGGCATACTCAACAGCACGCAATACCCCCATCTCAAATGGGGTGGCATTTAATGAAAGCGCAGCAATTAACGGTAATGCCATTAATGTAATCTGCGAACCAAATGAGGATAGGGTCTGCCCAATCCAGAATTTCATGAAATTACTGTTTCTCCATAATCCTTTCTTCTGCTCCACTTGTTCCTGTGCATGTTGCACTTCAATCGGTTTAATAAGATCACCTTCTAAGTAGTAATATATATCTCAATTCCTTATAGCTATAGGTAAAGCAGTACCCATTTTCTAACATTTATACCTGATACAAAGTCACAATTTGACCATGGATTATGGAATGTCTACAAAGTAACTTTCTTTCTAAACAAACTGTTTCTGCTGTACCGGAGTAAACCACTCATTTAATTCCTTTAAGCCCTCCAACCCCTCCATGATTTGGTCGTTTTCAAGACCATAATCTAGAAGACAAGCAATTTCGTCTACCCCATACTGATGTAGACGTTCAACCATTGCTGCGCACTTTTTCTTAGATCCCATTAATGAACTCATTTGAAAGTATTTCTCGAATGCGAACTTAATGAGGGAATCTCGACTATTGTGCAACATGCCCCCTACATTTTCGTCTCTATTCGGGTTCATCGTATCGTATTGATCTAAGAACGTATCCAAGTAATCTCGCAATGGTTCCCGGACTAGCTCTTTAACCTCATCATCCCGTTCTCCTACGTAAGTGTGTAACATTACAGCTACTGTGCCCTCTTCAGGGTCATGCCCATTTTCTTCACGTTTTTCACGATAGAGCTTAATACGTTCTTTTAATCCATTAGCTGGATGATTAGAAAGAGAGCATAAAATGTTGAATCCCATCTCTCCGGCCTTTTCCCAAGTGGCCGGATTACCAGAAGCTGTAAGGAAAAGAGGTAGCTCAGGTTGGACTGGTCTAGGCAACATACGAATATCAATCTCTTTTCCAGTTATGTCTGGGTATTTTACTGCTTCTCCACGCCACAGTTGGCGAATTTGTTCTAGATTTTTAAACATTATTTCTTTTCGGTTGTCATACACCCCAGGGTTTAAAACGAAATCGGCTGGATGCCAACCAGTAGCAACAGAAATTGCAACACGTCCACCTGAAAGGTTATCAACTACTGACCATTCCTCAGCCACTCGCAAAGGATTGTGTAATGGTAATACAACGCTCCCTGCTCGCAGTTGAATGTTTTTAGTCACTGTTGAAAGGGCAGCTCCTAGTAACGACGGGTTCGGATAAAGTCCTCCAATTGCCTGAAAATGTCGCTCTGGTGTCCATACGGCTTTAAATCCATGTTGATCTGCAAACTTAGAGCTTTCTAATATCAAACTATACTTATCTGGTTTGTTTGAGGAACCGTCACCAGAGAAGAAGATTAAAGAGAAATCCATCCCCTTCTTTCTAAGGCTTTCCGAAATGTTTGGTTTATCTAAATTTGCCACATTATCTTTGGTATCTTTTGCTCTTTGCTTTAGCCGCTGTTCTAGTATTCTACGTTGTTCAGGATTTAGAGCAGCCAACTTTTTTTCTAATTCACTCATTGTACATTCCTCCCCTTAGAAATACGCGTACGCTCTAATCGTTTTTGATTTCTTCTTTCCATCATACGCTCATCATTTGTTCGGAATAAAAAATCCCACAATGTAATAAAAAACGAATAATTACACTGATAATATTTGTGATGTTTCATATGAAATACCCCTATAGGAATGATATTTGTGATCTTAGATGTAATATTTGGATTGTGATCTAGAACATTTCGTGACAAGAAGATTTCATAGAAATAATGTAACACCAACAGAATGATTCCATAAACCGGATCGAAAAAAATTAACACAATAATCGGTATCGTGAATGTAATCCAAACGTCTAGAGTCTCTTTCCAGCCTCCAAACCAGAAGAAAAAATCATGCCAAGGTGGCCATTTTGATTCGCCATACTCATACCGATGGTGGGCTAAATGAATTTTATTCAAGAAGTTTTTTTTATGCGGGATGTGAGCAATCACATGCATGGTATAAGACCATAGCGTCCACAATAGAAAGTACACAATAAGTTTTAAAACAAAAATCATATTAACACTTCCTTTAATTAGATCGATACAAAAAATAAGCAAAGACCTACTAATTTTTGACTACATCTGAGTAATGAGTATTTATAATATCCCCAAGTTCAGGGTGATGCACGATCGAGAAATGATCAGCAATCATTTGATGCAAGGATAGGTTAGTCACCAATTCTGTCCAGATTCCTTCTTCTTCAGGAGAATCTCCTGCACGGAACAATTGCACATTTGCAATTTCCAATTTAGGTAGTCGTGCAGGAGTGTATTTGTGAAATGCACGTGCTGTGATCTTATAAATATCAATCAAACGACGTATATACTCATTAGACGTTCCAAGTGGAACTAATCCAAATTCTTTAAGTTTCTTGCACAACAACGCATGATCAAGATTCAACTCCTGCCAAGACGAGATTACTGAATCAGAAATTGTTTTTCCTGGAAGTGCAGCTAATTGTCTAATGAAGTTGTAGAGAATTGAATCATCGGTTGCATCTTTATTCTTAGACAAATAACTATCAATAATAACCAACTGAATAACCTCATGACCATCTTCTTTGAGCTTGCTGGCTATTTCATAGGCAATGAAGCCACCCATAGACCACCCACCTAAACGATATGGACCCTCAGGTTGTACTTCAAGAATTTCTTTAAGGTAATGATCTGCCATTTTCTCTACTGAGTCTAATGTGGAATTCTCATCAACAAACCCATGACCTTGAAAAGCATAGAATGGTTGGTTTTCTCCAAGCTGACGTGCAAGCGTGAAATAACAACTTACCGTTCCTCCCACAGGGTGGATGAAGAAAAGTGGGGTTTGTTCCCCTTTTTGTTGAATTTTCACGATACATTTTTTAGAATCCAACTTACTACCTTTCGTTGCCTCAAGTAACTTCATGCGTTCAATTTCTGCTACCCAATCCGCTAAAACTGGATATTCAAACAAAATTCTTAGAGGTACATTGCACTCAAACTTAGTTGCTGCCTGTAATACAACTTGAGTCGCCAACAACGAGTTACCTCCTACTTCAAAGAAGTTATCCATCACTCCAATGTCAGGATAATCTAGCAAACTCGTCCAAATTGAGACAGCGATTTGTTCAGTAGGCGTTCGTGGTGCAAGGTATTCTTTGGATTTAATGGCGTGCAACTCCGGTTTCGGAAGTGCTGCTTCATCCACCTTTCCATTTACGGTCAATGGAATCTGATCCATCACAACATAATGTGAAGGAACCATGTAATCTGGTAATCTGCTCTTTAAGAAGCTTCTAAGTTCATCAATTTTAACTGTAGAATCGCTTAATACAACATACCCCGCAAGTTGTGTGCTTCCATTTGCTAGTTTAAACGGAACAACAATCGATTGAGATATCTTGCCGTACTGCTCTATTGCAGCCTCGATTTCACCAATTTCTATCCGATATCCACGAATCTTAACCTGATCGTCCAAGCGTCCCAAAAACTCTATGGTCCCATCGGAAAGAAAGCGGGCTTGGTCCCCTGTTTTATACAACTTAGCATCTGAATATTCAGAGAAAGGATTTACTACAAATCGCTCCTTCGTCAGCTCCGGACGTCCCCAATATCCTTTAGCTACGCCTATACCACCAATATATAACTCTCCGTAAACACCAATAGGTACAGCTCTTTGATTATTATCTAGAATATATATTTCTACGTTATCTAGTGGAGTCCCTATAGGAACCACTTTATTTGGATACCATTCAGCATCTGGTTCAAACATGGTAGCAGTTATTGTTGTTTCCGTCAGTCCATAGTCATTGATCCATCTCACTTTACCATCTGTAACGCTCTTCCATGTCACATATGTTTCAGGTGAGACCTTTTCTCCACCAACGATGACCAATTTTAGACTAGAAGGTAAATGAGCACGTTCATATTTCAGATCTGCTACAAGACTACTCCAGTAGGCAGTGGTCATATTTAATACTGAGATTTTTTCTTGCCCAATCCACTTTAAAAACTCTCTACCTTCGGAGATATATTTATCTTTCCAAAGAACCAAAGTAGCACCCGTTAGTAAAGTAGGGAATATTTCTTGAACAGCAACATCAAAACTAATCGAAGTGAACTGTAGCACACGATCTTGATGGTTAAGTTTAAATCGGTCAATAATGTTAAAGCAATGGTTAACCACTCCTTTGTGTGATACCATAACTCCTTTAGGTTTGCCCGTGGAACCAGAAGTATAAATAACGTAAATTAAATCTTCTGATTTTACCTTTAATTTGCTTGCTTCACGTGATTCCTGTGAGATCAATTCCCACTCCTCATTGATAGAAATAACCTTACACTGTTCACTACTTATACTCTTTGCTTTTGAATCTATAGTAAGTAGAAGTTCAACTCCAGAGTTATTCACCATAAATGCCTTGCGTTCCTGAGGGTAAGACTGGTCAATTGGCACATAAGCATTACCTGCTTTTAATACCCCTAAAAGCCCCACCACCATTTCTAGTGAACGTTCCATGCAAATTCCGACTAACTTATGGGGACCAAGTCCCTTATTAATTAAGTAATTGGCAAGTTGATTAGAACGTTCATCCAACTCTCGATAGGTATACTGTTGATCTTGAAACCTTAAGGCGATCGCATCAGGAGTGCTAGTAGCTTTTTGCGAAAACAGTTCATGAACACTTGCCTCTGGTAACTGTTTAACCTTGTTTCTACCACTCCACTTTTCAATAATTTGTTGCTCCTCTGTTTCGGATAACAGCCGAATTTCTGAAATCGGTTGTTGTGGATTATCTACGCAAGCCTGTAATAAATTTAAGAATTGCTTTAACATACGATGAATGGTGTCAGTATTGAATAGATCAGTATTAAAATCCATAGAACATACCAATTCGTCATTCTGTTCAGTTATGGTGAAGCTCAATTCAAGAGCGCTTGCCTTCTTTTGAAGATCATGTGTCTTCATTGCTACACCCTCAAAAGGCTGATCTTCTTCATCTTGGGCCGTGAGATAGGTTAACATAGTCTGGAAGAAGGGATTGTGGCTCATGTTCCGCTCTGTTTGTAGCTCTTCAATCAATTTTTCGTAAGGAATATCTTTATGTGCAAATGCACCAAAAGCAACTTTACGAGTGCTTTTCAGCACCTCTGCAAACGTTGGATCTCCCTCTAAGTTGTTCCTCAATACGAGGGTATTAGCCAAAAGGCCAATTAAGTTCTGCAGCTCAGGACGATTGCGGCTAGAAATTGAAGTCGCTACACATATATCCTCCTGACCGGTGTATCGGTAAAGTAATGTTTGATATGCTGCCAACATCGTAATGAACATCGTCACGCCACTCTTACGACTAAATCCCTTTAAAGATGTCGTAATATCAGCAGGAATTGTCATGCGTATGCGCTCTCCATTGTGTGTCATTGCAACAGGTCTAGGACGATCCAATGGCATTCTCAAAACTGGAAGTTCAAAGCCTAGTTTTTCCTTCCAGTATTTCAATTGTTTCTGGTACACGTTTCCTTTCATGTTCTGCTGTTGCCAATGTGCATAATCAACAAATTGAATAGGGAGTGGAGGAAGTGTACCAATTTCTCCTTGGACATAGGCATTATAAAAAAATCCAAGTTCTTGGATCAGCTTCTCTAATGATACAAAATCGGCAATAATATGGTGAATCTTAAATAACATAAGCTGATCTTCATCCTCTAGTTGATACATCGATAAACTTAAGAGTGGGCCTGTCTCCAATGAAAATGGCTTTTCTATTTCTTCTTCCATAAGAGTAATGGCTTGAGACTCACGGACTTCTACCTGAGTCCTCCTTAAGTTTACTTTCTGAATAGGAATACATAGTTTATCTAGAACAATCTGCTCTGGCTCATTTCCCCTATTTTGAAAAACCGTGCGTAGTGTATCATGCCGATTAACAATTTCATTTAAGCTCTTTTCTAAAATCTCACTTTGTAATACTCCTTTTATTCTAAAAGCTAAATTAATATTGAAATGAATACTATCGGGTTCCAGCTGACTGAGAAACCAAAGCCGGTATTGTTCCGCAGTAAGAGGAAGAGATTGTGTTCGAGTTATTCGTTCCAACGGTACAGTCTGGTTCATACCTTCCACCCTTTCTTTCGCATTCTGCATATCCTATTACTGTATGATTGATCATGGCAGAGGCTCTTCTATCCAAGAGCTATTTACAATCAACTGTCAGAATTGATAGCAGACTCCCAATCTCTATGAGATCAGGAGGACTGCGTAGATAATTTTTAAATTTCTTTATAGTAAAATACAGTGGCTTCTAATTTCCCATTAGCAGATTTAGCGTAATTCGGGATCTTTCCAACTTCAACATATCCAAGAGACTGATATAATGAGTTGGACGGATCACCTAGTCTGGTATCCAGGACTAAAAGGTTTATATTTTCTAACTTATCCCGACTTTGTAAGATAGTCATTAGCGCTCTTCCAATCCCTTTTCTACGTTGGTGAGAATGGACCATTAGCTTCGCCACCTCAGCTCTATGAGTTCCATTTGCCTTTTGCGAAAGGTGTAATTGAACTGCTCCACACAACTTATTCTCTAATTTAGCAGTCCACAAAATTACACCAGGAACCAACACACTCTCCCAGTATTCTTTTGCCTTTTCCCTACTCAACGGTGGTAAAAAGCCCATTGAGGCTCCTTCGTCAACAACATCAATTAATAAATCAGTCAAATCATCTAGCATTTTCGCATCAATTGATGTAACTTCTGTTATTTGCAATTGTTCGACCAAATTGCTTCCTCCTTTACACTTTAGTTGAGAAAAACTTTTCTAGATCTAGAGACTCACCCTCAAGCTCTTTAAGTATCTCTTCAATGTCTTCATCGGAAGCTTCCTCCATTGCATTTCCTACTTCTCGCATACTTTCTAAAGATTTATCTACCTGCTTTGCAAGACCTGATATCGTAGGATCATCAAACATATCTTCAATTTGCAATTCAACGTCAAACTCTTCTTGAATGCGATTAAAAAGCTGAATAGCAAGCAACGAATGTCCACCAATCTCAAAGAAGTCATCATTAACATCAATTGATTCTATACCAAACAATTCTTCCCAAATGGCACCAACTTTCTGTTCAACTCCTAACGGACCTGTATTCTCTTTAGTCACTGCCGCTGGATCCTCCGTTTTAACGAGGATTGACTCTTCTTCTGTCACTTTTGTATAAACATGCTCATTCTGTTCTGTTTCCTGTACTGGAACTAAATTAGACGACATTCGATCAATCCAGAAACGTTTCCTTTCGAATGGATAAGTTGGTAGCGGGATACGTTGTACTTTTTGAGAAGTATGGAGTCCTTCCCAGTCCACAGAGCCTCCCGCCAACCATAAACGTCCAATTGCGGATAATAAAACAGTATGATCAGTTTGACGATCCTTTGGATGACGAAGAAGAGGGAAAACAATAGGTTTCCGATCCTCACACTCATGTCCCTTTATGAGTCCAGTAAGTGATTGCCCAGGCCCTACTTCTACTATGATAATATCTTCTTCTAACAAGGCTTCCACACCTTCTGTGAAACGGACAACACCTCTCAGATGCCTCGACCAATACCTTGGGTCGGTTGCTTCCTCAGACTTAATCCACGTACCAGTTAGGTTAGAGAGATATGGAATAGCAGGTGTATTCATTTGAACGTTGGATATTTCATCAACAAATTCATCTAATATTGGATCCATCATTGCAGAATGGAAAGCATGGGATGTAATTAACATACGTGTTTCCACGCCCTGGACCTGTAGCTTTTTGTGCAACGTCTCAATTTCTTCCTCTTTTCCTGCAATCACACACAAGTTAGGAGTATTGACCGCTGCAATAGACAATTTGCCTTCAAGGTGTTCTTGTACCTGCGATTCCGAAAGTGAAACCGACAGCATTTTTCCTGTTGGCATTTGCTGCATTAAGCGACCGCGGATAGCCACGATTCGGAGGGCATCTTCTAGAGAGAATACACCTGCTAAGCAGGCTGCCACATACTCACCAATACTATGACCCAGCATTAGGGCAGGTTTTATGCCCCAAGATTCTAACAACTTAGCAAGTGAATATTCAATCGTAAAAAGAGCTGGTTGTGCAAGTGAAGTCTGCTGTAGCTCCTCAGATGCAAATACTTCGCTTTCTGACTGATATAAAAGCTTACGAATATCTGTTTTAATCAATGGAAGAAGCGTATCACAACAGTGGTCAAACGTTTTACGGAATACAGGCTCTTTCATGTAAAGCCCGTGAGCCATTCCGACATACTGTGATCCTTGTCCAGAAAACACGAAGGCAACCTTACGCTTTTTCTGGCTTGATCCTCTAACCAGTTTAATACTTTTCTGATTTTTCAGAATTTCTAGTGCGTCGTCCCTCGTTTGCGCAACTAACATAGCACGATGTGAAAATTCGCGGCGGCCTTCCTGCAACGTATAGGCAACATCCGTTAAATTCACATCAAGATTATGTTGAAAATAATCCTTCATACGCTCAACCGCACTGTTCAACGCAGTATCTGATTGAGCAGATAGGACAAGAAGCTGTTCATTCTGTGTTGATCTTTCGGGCTGTATTCTAGAAGATAAAGCTTCTTCTAGAACAATATGCGCATTGGTCCCTCCCATTCCAAAATTACTTACAGCCGCTCGGCGTGGGATTCCCTTCTTTTCTTCCCAATCCCGAAGCTCTGTATTTACATAAAACGGGCTATTAGCAAAATCAATATTTGGATTCTCTGCTTCAAAATGTAAAGTCGGTGGAATCTTTTTATGGTAAAGGGACATCGCTGTTTTAATCAGACCAGCAACACCTGATGCCACTCCAAGGTGACCAATATTAGACTTTACCGACCCAATGGCACAATAATTCCTCTCAGCCGTTTGCTCACGATACACCTGTGTCAGTGCAGAGATCTCAATCGGATCACCCAGTGGAGTTCCTGTGCCATGTGCCTCAACCATCCCTACCGTGAGTGGGTCGACTTCCGCCATCTCCATTGCATCAGCGATTACATCGGCTTGGCCATTAACACTCGGTGCGGTGAATCCAACTTTGTCTGCTCCGTCGTTATTAATTGCACTTCCTTTAATAACAGCATAAATGGTATCACCCTCATTGCGAGCATCCTCTAGTCGCTTCAGTACAACGACTCCTACTCCGTTGCCGAAGACCGTACCCTTTGCTTTCGCATCAAAAGGACGACAATGTCCATCAGGTGATAGAATCCCACCTTCTTGATACATGTATCCCGTCTTTTGGGGGGTTACGATTGATACTCCACCAGCAATCGCCATGTCACATTCGCCACTTAGTAAGTTTTGGACGGCAAAATGAACAGCAACAAGAGATGTAGAGCAGGAAGTCTGTACACTTACACTTGGTCCTTTAAGGTTCAATTTATATGACACTCGAGTAGCCAAATAATCCTTTTCATTCCCATGACGAATATTTAATTCCCCTACTGAATTATAAAGCCCTGGGTTGCTGTATAAATTAAACAGATACGTACTAGAAAATACTCCAGCATATACGCCAATACGTCCAGGATATTTTTCTGGATCATGTCCAGAAACCTCCAACACTTCCCAACAACACTCTAAAAACAATCGTTGCTGCGGGTCCATGATTTCAGCTTCACGTGGGGTAAAACCAAAGAATGAGGCGTCAAACTTATCAATATCATCAATTTCTATGCCAGCCTTCACATAATTTGGATTTTCATACTGAGATCGGTCAATACCCTCTTTCTTGAGTTCCTCATCACTAAAAAAACGAATACTTTCCTTACCTTCTGATAGATTCTTCCAATAAGTTTCCAAGTTGGGCGCTCCTGGAAATCTACCATTCATACCTACAATAGCAATCTCTGATCCATTCTCTGAAGACATGGTCATAGCGTACATCCCCTTCCCTTTTGTCCATTATTATTTCTTTGACTGTTTCTGACGACGACGTTGTTGCAAAGCATTTCGTCGGTTACTTCCACGATCCTTTGATTTCTCAAACCGTGATGACTCTTCCCCATCTTCGCTAAGGTGCGTTGCTAAGGAAGACACCGTAGGGTATTGAAAAAAGGCAACTAAAGGAATATCCCGTTGTAGCAGTTTGGCTAGCTTAGTTTTAGCTTGTAGAATTAGCAATGAATGCCCTCCAATGTCAAAGAAATTGTCATGAATGCTTACTTGCCTTACTCCCAGTAATTCTTTCCATACTTCTCCTATCTCCTCTTCTAACTCTGTTGTTGGAGAGATAGATGATACAGAAAACTCAGAGAGCAACTCATTAAATGAAATTGTTGGGTCAGGAAGCTTTCGACGATCCACTTTTCCGTTTGCATTAAGCGGAATTGCTTCAAGCTTTACAAATGCTCCTGGAATCATAAACGAAGGCAATTTTCCCTTAACATATGCGCGCAATTCGACAACTTCCAACTTCTCGTTTTGAGGAACGAAATAAGCTGCTAATCTTTTGTCACCGTTAGCTGTCAAAGCAGTAATGACCACTACTTCTTTAACAAGAGGATGACTAGATATAATAGATTGAATTTCTCCTAACTCTACACGAATTCCCCGAATTTTGATTTGATCATCGAGCCTTCCTGCAATATCCAGTAATCCGTCTGGACGATACATACCCATATCTCCTGTTCGATATAAGATGTCCTCTGGGTCATCTGTGAATGGGTTAGGTATAAAAGGAGACTTGTCTTTTTCAAAATCTTGTAAATACCCAAGGGTTCTAAAAGGTGTTCGAATGACAATTTCCCCTGGTTCACCAATACCACAAAGCTGAAAATCTGTATTTATTACTAATACTTGAGTTTCAGGAAGCGGTTGTCCAACTGGTTGGACGAATGGTAACTTATCCTCCCTCGGAACTTCGAAGTAACATTTTGCCAAAGTAGTCTCAGTTGGACCATACAAGTTAATTATTGTGGTATGATCGCCAAAAGTTGAGCGCCATGATTTGACTAAGTCCGCTGAAAGAGGTTCTCCAGCAAAAAAAACGTAACGCAGATGATTAAGCTTCACATTTCCAATTTCAAACCATGACTGTGCTAAGCTAGGTACAGTATGAAAATAAGTAACCTTCTCTCTTTCCATCCACGGTAAAATCTGCGAAGCAGATAGATCCTCTTCTACATCCGGTAAACAAATCGTCGCCCCACTTGTCAAAGGAAGCAAGATATCCCGTAGTACAACATCAAAAGATAGACCTGTTAACTGGGCGGCCCGATCTCCTGGTCCAATCCCAAACCTTTCCCGTTGCCATACAAGGAAATGAGCTAGTCCACTGTGCTTTCCAACAACACCTTTAGGAACGCCTGTAGTTCCGGAAGTAAAGAAAATATAGGCTGGATCATCTGTTTGTAATAGTGGGAAAGTAGTTACCTCTTTATTTTTTGAATCCTTCAGATTTGTTAGAGGTTCACCTTTCATCTCGTTAATGAAATGAATCTTTTTCCATTCAGTGTTTGTAAACAAGGACCCGTCTTCAGTTTGACGACTTCCTACAAAAATCAATCTATCAACACCTGAGGAACGCAGTATCGTTTTCCTTCTCTCTACTTGCATGTTTTTATCTATTGTTAACACTACCCCACCTGCGGTTAACACCCCCAACATACTAGCAATTAGACCGATACTGCGTCGTCCAAAGATGGCTACAACCTCACCTTGATTCAGTCCACCAGCATGTAGACTGCTTGCAATACTATGGACAGCTTCAGCTAACTCTCCATAAGTTTTTTTCTCACCCCGATGGTTAATGGCTTCCTGCTTTGGATTTTGAAGAGTAACCCTACGGAACATTTCAGGAACCGATGGGTAGAACGGTTTGTCTAGTTTTGCTTTTGGATTAGGTAGAATTTTCTTACTTCCATCTGTTGTCAGAGAATAAGAATCAATCGCCATTCCACTATGATTCACTATCTGTTTTAGTAATGATGTATATTGACTGGAAAGTTCTTCAATCCTTTTTTCACTGTAAAGATCCTTCTGATAAACAAACTCCAACTCCATACCATCTTGCTTGTCTTGGATATACAATGTGAGCGCAAACTTGGATTGAGGATCTCCTACATCCATCTGAGATAGAGTAACACCCTGCCATTGTGCATTTTTAGTAGGTGTATTGACTAAATTAATCATCACATCAAAGATGGGGTTACGACTCAAACTACGTTCTGGCTGTATAATTTCGACTAACTTCTCGAATGGCATATCTTGATGAGCATAAGCGTCTAAACAAACCTTCCGCATTCGCTTAAGTAAATCTACAAATGTTGGTTTTTCTGAAAGGTTAATGCGTAGTGCCAAAGTATTGACGAAGCATCCAATCAATGGTTCTGTTTCTGTGCGGGTTCGTCCTGCAATCGGTGTCCCAATAATCAAGTCTTCTTGTCTACTTAATCGATTAAGCAATACACTAAATGCTGAGAGGAACACCATAAACAATGTTACCTCTTCGCAACGACTAAGCTCTTTTAGCTTTTGAACGGTGTCATTTTGAATTTGCACCGTCTTACGACTTCCCCGGAATGTTTGTCGTTTAGGTCGTGGGTTATCAGATGGAAGCTCCAATATTGGTAATTCCCCACCCAATTGCTCAGACCAATACGTAGTAAGACGTTCAAGATTTTCTCCGCTTACTTTATTGTTCTGCCATTCCGCATAATCTGCATACTGAACAGTCAACTCTGGCAAATTTGCTGGTTTCCCCTGGAGATGAGCTGAGTACAACTCACCTAATTCTTGTATTAGCAACTCAATAGACCATCCATCAGAAATAATGTGATGCATCGAAACTAATAGGACATATTCTGTTTCATCTAGCCATAGCAAGCTTACATGTAACAGAGGACCTCTTTCCAAATCGAATGGACGCTTAGTTTCCTCTAAAATAAATCTCTCTACTTCTCTATCTTTCTTTTTTTCTTCAATCTCCCGAAAATCTATTAATGATAATGGAATGTGAAGAGTCTGAGAGATCATTTGTACTGGGCCATCGTCATCCTTAAAAGTTGTCCTTAGCGACTCATGTCGTTCAACAAGTTGATTTAGACAAATTTGAAAAGCTTGTTTATTCAGCGTTCCACCTATTCTAATAGCCGAGAAGATGTTATAGGCTACACTTTCAGGTTCTAGTCGATCCAAGAACCACAAGCGCTTCTGCGAAAACGAAAGTGGTATTTTATCCTCACGAGACAACGATAGAATTGTATCGTTACTATGCTTCAATCCTGATTCTAATTCACTCTTATCTGTTCTATCAGAAAATGTGACTTCAGACGCCAGCCCAGCAATTGTTGGGTTATCAAACAAAGCCCGAAGAGAGATTTCTGTATCTAAAGCAGAGCGTAAACGAGAAATGAGCTGTGTCGCTAACAGTGAATGACCACCGCATTCGAAAAAGTTATCGTAAATACCTATTTTCTTAACATGCAATACACTCATCCAAATATCTGTCATTTTCCTCTCAAGTACTGAGCGAGGTGCTGTGTATAAACGCTCCTGTCCACCAGTCATCTTTGGATCAGGTAACGCCTTGCGATCAACCTTTCCATTCGGAGATAACGGCAGATCCTCCAACACAACAAATACTGACGGGATCATGTAGTTTGGTAACTTGTCTAGAAGTTCATTCCGTAACCGAGTGGAAAAATCTTCTCCTGTCCACCTTTTGCCTACTGGAACAACATAAGCAACTAAGCGCTTATCCCCCGGTCGAGTTTCTGTTGCCAAGACGACTGTTTCCTTGACGCCATCGCACATTCTTAGCACCACTTCAATTTCTCTTAGTTCAATCCGAAATCCTCGAATTTTCACTTGATGATCTATTCGACCTAAATACTCAATTGTTCCATCTGGCAAATACTTTGCATAATCTCCTGTTCTGTACAAATACGGAGTTCGCTCATCTCCATATGGGTTGACGAGAAACTTATCAGCAGTCATCTTTTCCTCGCCAATGTAGCCTCCACCTACCTGCACACCTGTAATGCACAATTCACCTGGTGTTCCTTCTGGTACAAGTCCTAATTCACTGTTCAAAATGTAGGTTTTATTGTTAGGGACAGGTCGCCCAATTGGCATAGGCTTATCAAGTAAAAGCTCCATATCAGGCAAACGTTTAAATACAGTAATATCAGTACATTCAGTAGGACCGTATGTATTTACAACCTCAGCATGACATGCACTTGATGTAGTCCATGACACCAATCGATTGGCCAATATAGGTTCTCCCCCTAGGAAAACATGGCGCAACGTGCTTAAAGGGGCATATTCGGTTGTAACTGTTTCATCCAATAACGGGTAAAAAGCACTTGGTGTGCAACTTAGCAGTGTAATATTGTTCTTTTCAATCTCATAAGTAATCTCAGCTGCATCATAGAGTCCTGTTTTTAACAACACTAGTTGTCCGCCAGTCATCAGTGGGGCGTAGATACTTTTCTGAGTCATATCAAAGCTTGGTGAAGTGATTAACAACATGCTATCGGTTTCTGACATCTGGAATTCACCAATATACCATTGCATTAAATTCTCAAAACCTCTTCGAAAAACGTTTACACCCTTAGGTACTCCTGTAGAGCCTGAGGTAAAAATTACGTACATGCGGTTCGTTGAGCTTGCTTCATTCTGCAAATTGTTTTCTGGTTCAGCTGCCAGTAGTCCTGCCTCGCTATCTAGGCAGACGATTGCTACCTCGTCCTCCAAAGACAACTCCTCTGCCCAGAATTGTTTGGTCACCAACCCCTTCAACCCAGCACGCTCCACCATATAACGGCGTCTATCAAGCGGCAATGAAGGATCGAGTGGGACGTAGGCACCTCCTGCCTTTTGTACAGCAAGCATACTTACGACCATCTCGGGGCTAGAATTCAGACAAATACCAACCAATGTGTCTACTCCAACACCAAGCGACTGTAATCGATGAGCTAATTGATTGGCTTTACGATTTAGTTCTCCATACGATACAGTTTCTTCACCATATACAAGAGCAATTTTCTCTGGTTTTTGGGAAGCCCACGCCTCAAAGCCTTCTTGTACACTTATGGAAGGATAAGCTACATCCGTCTCGTTCCATTGCTGTACCTGTTGTTGTACTTCCTCTTCAGTTAGCATCGGTAAACGGGCTACACTTTCTTCTGCATTGTTGGTTATTCCCTCTAATAGATTCAAGAAATGATTTACCATTTTCTTGATGCTTTCCTCATCGAACAAATCCGTACTATATTCTAACGTTCCTGTGAAGCCGTCCTCTGATTCCATCATCTCCATCAGTAAATCAAATTTTGCAGAATGACGTTCAACCTGAATAACCTCTGTTTCGAGCCCTTCCAATGTAAAAGTAGTGTCCTGTATACGAAGAGAGAACATGTTTTGAAAAATTGGAGAAACTTGAATATCACGATCTGGTTGGACAACCTCCACCACTTTTTCAAATGGAACATCTTGATTAGAATAAGCTTCTATAACGTTCTGTTTAACGCTCTGTAGAAAATTGCGGAACGATACTTTTTTATCAATCTGACTACGAATGACTAAATTATTGATAAAAAAGCCAATTAACTCTTCTACCTCTTCCCATTCACGGCCTGCTACTGGGATCCCCACAAGCAGGTCAGTCTGATTCGCATATCGGAACAGCCACACATTATATACAGCAAACAATGTCATGAAATTGGTCGTTTCCTCTCTCTGACTAAATTGTTTGATTGCTCGACTGACAGTAGGACTCACGGTAAATTCATAGGTTTTACCTCTGTTCCCCCGTTTTTGAGAATGCGGAGCAGCAGTGGACAATTGCAATACAGGGAGTTCACCAGAAAGTCGTTCCTTCCAATAGTTCAGTTGCAATTCATATGCTTCTCCCTGTAACCACTCTTTCTGGAAATGGGCAAAATCGGCATATTGGATCGGCAGCTCCTCAAGCTCGATTTTTTCCTGATGAACAAATGCTTTATAAAGTTGAGACAATTCTCTCATCAATACATCTGTCGACCAACCATCTGAAATAATATGATGTAAATTAACTAATAAAAGATGATCCCTTTCACTGAGACGAATTAAACGAATACGAAATAGAGGTCCTTCCTGTAGGTCAAAAGGTGTTTCTGCCTCTTTTTCAGCCAAATTGTTTGCATGTTCCCAACGCACACTCTCCGCCAAAGGAATTAAATCATCAATTAGGAGCCCCCATTGAAGTCTTTCACGAACGATTTGAACAATTTCTCCATCTATCTCACGAAACGTAGTACGTAGTGTATCATGGCGATTAATTATGTGGTAGAATGCCCGCTCCAGTACTTCTAGCTGAATAATGCCCTGTACCCGTATGGAAGTAGGGATATTATAGACAGACTTATCATCAAGTAGTTGATCAATTAACCATAGTCTTTTTTGAGCAAATGAAGCATCAAAAGAATAAACCTCATCTGTTTGTTCTTTCACCAAAACTTCCTCTGTTGAATGCTGAGATAAGTTCTTCATTAGTTTCTCTCCTTATTAACCCAGATACCAATTAAAAAGATTTTTCTAGTTCAAACGATGTTTTTCACGGGAAAGCTTAGTAATTCGTTGCCTTCCATCCTTATTAGAGACCTTCTTATTACCTTCAATTATTACCGCCAATTTAGAGACGGTCGGGTGGTCAAACAGAGACTGCATAGAGAGCTCTGTATTTAGAGCAGAACGAAGACGGTAAACCATCAGCATTGCTAACAATGAATGTCCACCAAGAGTAAAAAAATTGTCATGAACTCCGACTTTTTCATTGCCTAGGACTTCACTCCACACCTCTGCAATTACTTGCTCTACAGAATTACGTGGTGCAACATACTCCGCCTGATCAAAGCTAGATTCATCTGGAATAGGTAAAGCTCGTCGATCCACCTTTCCATTGTGATTCAACGGAAACGCCTCTAGGAACACATAAGCTGAAGGCACCATATATTCTGGAAGTATCCCTTGTAAGTAATCTTTCATCTCATTCGAATGCATTTTTTTTCCAGCCTCTAGGACTACATACATCATGAGATTCTTGTCACCATTTATATCTTCACGGACCACTGTCAATGCTTCTCGTACTGAAGGATGCTCCATGAGAACCCTTTCGATCTCTTCCAATTCAATTCGATAACCACGAATTTTAACCTGGTGGTCAATACGTCCTAAATATTCAATGTCTCCATTAGCTAGCCAACGTACTAAATCACCAGTTCGGTACATCCTCATTCCAGGTTCCCAAGGACAAGGAACAAACTTCTCTTCACTCAGCTCATGACGATTTAAGTAACCGCGGGCAACTCCACTACCAGCAATACACAATTCCCCAGCTACCCCAATTGGCTGAAGACTTAACTGTTCGTTCACGATATAAGCCTGTACATTAGGTAATGGCTTACCAATTGGGATACTTCCGAGCTTAGAGTCATCCACAACAGAATAGTTTGTTGCATAGATAGTAATTTCGGTTGGTCCGTATAGGTTTTCCAGGCGCACATCACAGAGCATATCCCTGAAATTGTAAGCCACTTTCTTTGGAAGAGCTTCTCCTGCCACCAACACGTACTTTAAAGCTGGTAAGCTCCTATCGTTACGATCTTTAAGCAGCTGAACAAAGACATTTAATAATGATGGTACAAAATTCACATGTGTCACATTTGATTCACGCAATACCTCAAACAGTTTCTCAGGATCTTTTTCCGCTTCTGGTTCGAGTATGACTAGATGACCACCGCAACGAACCCAACCAAACAACTCACTTACAGATACATCAAAAGTAAACGGTGTTTTTAGTAAATAGGCATCATCGGCTCCAAATGGATATCTCTCTTCTAACGCTGTCAAGATATGCATCATATTACGATGTTCAATCATAACTCCCTTTGGTTTTCCTGTGGAACCTGACGTATAAATGACATATGCTAGATCAGTAGCTTTGTTCACAGATACTAAATCGCTTTCCTCATCAGCATAAGAGGCATCATCGTCTAGATTTATCTTTTGGTCGTCATCTTCCAGTCTATCCATGAACTTTGCTTGCGTGAGCACCACTTTTGCGCGACTATCTTCGAGAAGATACTTCACCCGTGCCCGAGGATATTTGGGATCAATGGGGGTGTAAGCACCTCCTGCCTTAAGAATGGCAAAAATTCCGACAAGCATCTCTACTGAGCGCTCTGCCATAATTGCGACCAAGACATTCGGTTGAACCCCTTTGTCTCTAAGTGTTCTTGCCAACCGGTTTGCCCTCGTATTCAATTCTTGATAAGTAAGGAAGATACCGTCGCCTACAATCGCTGGTGCTGTTGGCCTTTGAGCAACTTGAGCTTCAAATATATCCATAAATTTAAGGCTCGAGTCAAAATCAAATTGTGTTTCATTATAAGCATCAACCCATTTGCCATCACTTAATGTCAAAAGGTCAACATCTAGCAACTTAATCTCTAAATTATTCAACACCTGTTCTAGCACTTTAAAATAATGACTCACAATTCTATCAATCGTCGCTAGTTGAAAGGAAAGCGTATTGTATCTGATGCTAAGATCTATGCCGCTCTCTCTCTTTTTGAACGAAAAGAGAATGTTAGGGCGATCTTCATTAAATGTTGATGCATGAATATTTTCTAGTTGTACCGCAGTTTCATAGAAAGGGTTCTCCCCTGAAGACATTTTTAACTCTAGCTCTTCTGCTAGAACGTCCATCGGGTAATTTTGGTGCTCGATCGCTTCTAAAACCGTTTGTTTCATCTGGATTAAGAGACTCTTAAATGTCATATCTGCCTCTAAACTACTTTTAACGACGAGACGTTCATTCATCATATTCTCTGAAACAGGCTCAAGAACTGGCTGTACAATAACAATGTCTTCCATTCCGGTGTATTTATAAAGTAGTACCGTAACGGCAGCTGTAAGCACCACATGTAAAGCATGATCATTATTATTACTGACTTTTTTCACTTGGCCCAATAGATCGTCTGAAAATTGATAATTAGACGAAGAAACACTTTCTTGAGACTTAGATTGATAAGAGTCAGATGGAAAACAGGCTACTTTCCTGTGCCCAGCCAATTTTCCTCTCCAATACGCACCTTCTTTTACCTGCTGGTTCGCAATAACCTTTCGATAACTCTTTATAAATTTCGTACCAGTCATTTCAGTCACTCCTCTCAGCTCCATACCAACTCTAGTACTCCTCTTTTCAAAAAGAAAAATCAAAGTTTGGCACTTCCGCATGCATTATTTTTGGAAGTGCGGACAGTTGAATATCTTCTAGCTTCACATCAGGATTTTGGATAACTACATCAATGATTTCCATAAAATATTTTTGGAAGTTATCCATCGTTTCTGCTGTAAATAACTGTGTAACATATTCCCAATCAATTATTAACTTGTCTTCTAATTCATAGATTTGCATGTTTAGATCAAACATGACAAAGTGCTCATGCTCTGTAGACAAGCGAACATTTCCACCAAGGAATTTCATTTGGTATAAGTCAGTATTTTGTAAAGCGATCATGGTGTTAAAGAGTGGATTACGATTATATTGACGATCCTCTACCACTTCATTTACCAACTTTTCAAATGGGTACTCTTGATGTTCAAATACATCCATGCTTTTTTGTTTAACATCACGCACAAAGGCACTAAAAGATAAATTTGGTTGAGGGTAATTTCTAAGGCATAACGTGTTTACAAACATCCCCATAGCATTTTCTAGGTCTGGATAATTTCTTCCTGATACTGGTGTTCCTACTACAATATCTTCTTGTCCTGTAATCTTCATAAGGAACACATTATAAATTGAGACAAGTACTTGAAACAGAGTGGCTTCTTGCTTCAATGAGAAGCTGCGCAGGGCTACAGTTTGTTGTGCATTCATTTCAAAAGACAAAATCTCACCAGATAAATCAAGCTTATCCTGCCGTTTTTGATCAGTGGGTAGCTCTAAAGTTGGTGCCGGTTCTTTGAAGACATCTAGCCAAAATCTTGCTTGTGTTTTTTCGATTTCTTGTCTCCGCTCTTGATTCATCCATTCTGAGTAGTCTTTGTACTGAATAGGGAGCTCAGGGAGTATTTTCCCTTCATACAATGCTTGCAGTTCTTTAAAAAAGATGGTTAATGAGAATCCATCAGTAATAATGTGGTGCATTTCAATGAAAAGTTTGTGGGTTTTGTCCTCCATATTGACCAATCCCACTCTTAATAACGGGGCTTGAGATAAGTCAAATGGCCGCATATATGAGACTTCACGAAGAGCTTCTTCGGACTCGTAGTATTCCACATCCAACACAACATGCTCCCAAACCTTTTGGTTTACTTGTTCACTCACATATACAAACGAAGTTCTCAATGACTCGTGCCGCTCAATCATTTGTTGCAATGCAGTTTTGAATCTTACAATATCTAATCCTTGTTCAAGCATCACAGTAATTAATACATTGTAGTTAGTAAGTTCAGAATTCATCTCTTGCTGTGTATATATTCGTCCTTGTTGCGGAGACATTGGGTAATACTCTTTTGTCTGTGCAACTGGAATCGTGAACACTTCCTGATGAATATCATTTCCAATCTGTTTGGCCATAATTTCAATTGTTGGATTCTGAAGGATACTTGTTAAAGAAAGGCGGATTCCGAATTCCTTCTGAATATAAGCATGCAAGAGTGTAGCTGATAAAGAGTTGCCTCCTAAGTCATAAAAGTAATCGAATACACTAACCTTATCCAAACTTAAAGTTTGTTCCCACAATTGGACTAATTTCTTTTCTGTTTCATTCCTTGGTGCTGTATATTCAACATTAACTGCTTCATGTTGGGAAGGTTCTGGCAATGCTTTTCGATCAACTTTGCCGTTTGCATTGAGCGGAAATTCTTCTAACTGTAGAAAATGTCCCGGCACCATATAAGCTGGTAAAGACTGACGAAGATACTCTCTTATATCTTGATGATCAACCTCAACTTCTGCTGAAGTCGTGTAAAAGGCACAGAGATATTTTTCTCCACTCTTTGGTTTCTCTTTTGCCAAGACAATTGCCTCTCTAACTGCATAATGGCTCAACAATTTACTCTCCACTTCACTCAGCTCAATTCTAAATCCTCTAATCTTCACTTGATGGTCAGCTCTTCCCAAGAACTCTATGTTCCCGTCAGAATGCCACCTTGCCATATCACCAGTTTTATATATTTTTTCAGTTGTATTAAAAGGGTTAGTTATAAATTTTTGCTTTGTTAGTTCTGGTCTGTTAAAATAGCCACTTGCTAAACCATCACCACCAAAGCACAATTCACCTACCACTCCAATCGGTTGTACCTGATTGTCCTTATTTAAAATATAAGCTTGTGTGTTTGAAATTGGTTTTCCAATGGGAATACTGCCTTCAAAATGTCTCTCTATCACATAGCTCGTTGAGAAAGTCGTATTCTCTGTAGGCCCATAACCATTAATGACCTTTAGTTGTGGACACTCTTCTCCTACACGGTTGATATACTTTGGCGATAACGCATCACCACCTACAATCAAATACTTCATTGAGGCAAAGAGAGAAACATCTTTTTCAACTAATTGATTAAAAAGTGGTGAAGTAAGCCACATTGTATTAACAGAGGTTGTTGCAATCGTTTGTTTCAATAGAGTAGTATCCAAGATCCCTTCCTTGTCGACCAAGTATAGAGTCCCCCCATTTAACAAACT
The DNA here is from genome assembly GCF_059758525.1 of Metabacillus sp. GQ13. NCBI lineage: Bacteria > Bacillati > Bacillota > Bacilli > Caryophanales > Bacillaceae > Metabacillus > Metabacillus sp. GQ13. The sequence continues at coordinate 112,780 of NZ_JCAXET010000004.1, read as the reverse complement.
TCCCCAGACCTCAAACGTAGTCGCATCAAATCCAAACGCGCCAGTTTGTAAAATTCGTATGTCCTGAGAAAAAGGAATATAGTTGGTATTTTTGACCAATCGAATAACGTTACGATGACTAATACACACCCCTTTAGGCATACCAGTTGTACCTGATGTATACATTACATAGGATAAATCTCCAGGCTGGTTCTTTACTTCAGGATTAGGGACGCTCTCGCGAGTCAAAAACAATTGGTCAATACAGATAATTTCCCCAGCAAATACGTTAGTCTTGGCCAAATGAGAAGTTGTCAGCAAAAGCTTAGTTTGACTATCCTCCAACAAGAAGGCAATTCGATCACTTGGGTATTCCATGTCTATTGGAAGATAGGCGCCACCTGCCTTTAACACTGCAAGCATACTAATTACCATTTCAAGTGAACGTTCTAACATTAAACCAACTAATTGATTAGGGTGAATCCCCTGTTTACGTAATAGCTGTGCAAGGTTATTGGCTCGCTGATTCAGTTCAGCATAGGTCAAGTTCTCATCATTAAAAGAAACAGCTATCTGGTCAGGGAACTTCATCACTTGCTCTTCATATAACGCTTGAATTGTCCTATTTTTAGGATAATTCGTTCTATTATTGTTAAATTCAACTAATATTTGATGTTTCTCATTTTGGGATAAAATGTCGATCTCTTTAAAAAGCTTATAAGTATTTCTAGCTACCTCACTTAACAATTTGACAAAGTGCTGCACCATACGTTCAATTGTTTCTACTTTAAACAGATACGTACTGTATTCTAGGTCAAACGAAATACCATTACCTTTTTCTATAGCAATTAGGGTGAGATCCACTTTAGATGTCTTAAAATCAAAATTGTATGGCCTTACCTGTGCCTCTCCTAATGATAATTGACTGTCTGTCATGTTTTGCAACACAAACATGACATCAAATAACGGATTTCGACTAACGTCTTTCTGCAGATTAATCTGCTTAATTAGCTCTTCAAGTGGATAATTTTGATTTTCGTATATACGCAAAGATTCCTCTTTAACAAGACTTAATTGCTCCGCAAAGTTCTTTTCTGGATCAATTCTTGATTTTATGGCAAGTGTATTGGCAAACATTCCTACAGTATCAGCTAAATCTGGGTGTTGCCTATTTTCAATTGGACTCCCCACAATAATTGTTTCTTGACCCGTATACCGACTCAACAACATTTTAAAAGTCGTTAACAGCGTCATATAAAGAGTTGCTTGACTATCCCTCGCCACCTTGTGTAATTGACCTGTTAACTCCCCGTCAATTTCAAATGAAACTTTTGCTCCCTCAAACTTCTGTACGTCAGGGCGCTTAAAATCCGTTGGAAGATTCAGTATTGGGATTTCATCTGAGTAACTCTCCAACCAGTATTTTTCCTGATCAGTAAATGTATTGCCTTCTAACTGTTCTTGATACCATTGAGTATAGTCTTTGTATTGGATAGGGATAGGTTGCAAAGCTTCTCCCGCGTACAATTGAGATAACTCATCGATTATGAGATTAGTAGAAACACCATCAGCAATAATATGGTGATAATCCAGAATAAAAATAGATTGATAGTCATTTATCTTTACAAATTTAGCTCTAATTAAAGGAGCTTGTGATAAGTTAAAAGGTTTTACAAATTGACGTATTGATACGTCAACCTCCTTTTCTTCTACCTCCTCATAATCTAAGCTAAATGGTACCTCGTCATGTATGATTTGAACTGCTTTATTATCTTTTACCATAAAGCTTGTTCGTAAGCTTTCATGGCGTTGAATGAGTGTTTGTAAAGCTTTTTCTAGATTGACGAAATCTAGTGCACCTTTAATTTCAAACACATTAGTAATGTTATAATTAATTGATGCCGGATCAAGTTGATGAAGCATATACATTCTATTTTGGGCAGAAGACAGGGGATAATTAGACATTTTACTTACTTTAGGAATCGGCTTATAATCCTCATTGCCTTCTTTACCCATTATGTAATCCTCTAGAAGCCTTATCGTCGGATTTCCAAAAATGATATGTAGCGGAACATTTACTTGCAGCGCCTTTTGAATATTCAATTTCAAACGTATTGCCTTTAGTGAATGTCCACCTAAATTAAAGAAATTATCATGGATGCCAATTTGCTCTATTCCAAGTTCCTCTTTCCACAATTCAGCTAATGTCTGCTCAATTTCATTCCGAGGTGCAACATACTCCAGATTGTTTTCAATTTGCTCCGGTTCTGGTAATTGTTTACGATCTAGTTTACCGTTTGGTGATAATGGAAAACTTTCCATTATCACCAAACGATCAGGAATCATAAATCCCGGTAAAATATCCATTAGGCTCTCTTTTAATTCCTGCTCTGTGACTACCTTTTTAGGAACAACATAGCCACATAGATACTGTTGGTGCTTCTTATCTTGACGAGCAATGACTACTGCATTTTTAACTTTCTTGTGCTCACGCAGTTGATGCTCTATCTCCCCCACTTCAATCCGAAATCCTCGAATTTTTACTTGATGGTCAACCCGTCCGATATATTCAATATTTCCATCAGGAAGCAAACGAGCTAAATCTCCTGTACGATAAAGACGATTTTCACCCTCAAACGGATGTTCAACAAACTTTTCAAGTGTTAGTTCTTCTCTATTTAAATAGCCTCGTGCCAACGCTTCTCCAGCAATACACAACTCGCCTATTTGTTCAATTGGCTGAGGACGCATCTTTTCATCTACTACATATATTCGAGTATTATCAATAGGCTTACCAATTGGCACTATACCGTCCATCTCTTTACTAAAACAATCGTAGAAGGTCACATGAACAGTAGCTTCTGTCGGTCCGTATAAATTAATTAATTGAGTACTATAATGAGCTTTAATACGCTCATCGAACGTGTCTACATAATCCTTTTCTAGAGCTTCTCCAATTGCAAAGACTCGCTTTAGGCTAGATAATTTTTTATCTTTATCAGAGTCATTGGCATAATCTAAAAAAAGATTTAAAAGCGAAGGTACGAAGTACATGGTCGTGACCTTATGTTTTTCAATTGCCTTAATAATCGCTTCTGGATCTTTTTCTCCTCCTGGTTTAAGTAAACACAGTGTTGCCCCTGCAAACATCCACCAAAACAACTCCCATACAGAGACATCAAAAGATATGGATGTTTTTTGCATTACTACATCTTCTTGACTGATTGGATAGACTTTCTGCAGCCAGTTAAGACCGTTAATCATTGAACGATGTTCCACCATAACCCCCTTAGGATTCCCTGTGGAACCGGAGGTATAAATAACATAAGCTAAGTCGGAAGAAGAGCCAATAGGTCCTAGATTTTCGTCATTCGAATCATATGAAGCTTCATCATTTAAATCAATCGTAAGGTATTGATTATCGAAGGAGGTTAAAAATTTACTTTGCACTAGTGCAATCTTTGCTTGACTGTCATTAAGTATGTAATTAACACGAGTCTTGGGATAAGTCGAGTCTATTGGTACATAAGCACCTCCAGCCTTTAAGATCGCACAAATACCAATCATCATCTCTAATGAACGTTCGGCCATAATTGCAACGAGACTTCCAGGTCCAACTCCTTTTGATTTAAGTGTTCGTGCTAATTGATTTGCTTTCGAATTAAATTCTTGATATGTAATATCGTTTCCATCTCCCATAATTGCCAATGACGTTGGAGACTTAGCGACATTTAACTCAAACTGTTCGGTAATTTTAATTCCAGTGTTAAAATCAGCTTTAGTGTTATTAAGATGGAAATTGGATATCTTATCCCTCATATTTCATCCTCTACTTTGCAAAATTATTTTTTAATTTCCCAATGCAATTTACATATCCTTGTTTAGTGCTCAGTAACGAAATACTGCGGAGGCAAACATAATCACTATCCAGTTTAAATTATGTTGCTAATTGCGTATAAACTGACTGATTTAAAAGTAAGAAAATGATTGAATTGATTAAGAGCCGTCTTTTATCAAGTTTTTAAAATGGAGAATGCTTTTGATTTTTACGCATTCTTAAATTCACAAAATGTTCTTTTGAATTTAATAGAATATAAATATTGTATTTCTCTAATTCACCAAAAAGGCATCCTGGTGTTTTTCCGTACGAATGACCTGGATAAATTCGTACATGCGGAGCTACAGTCCTTTTTATACGTTGAAAACTCTCATACATCTGTCCTGGAGATCCCCCATCTTTATTGCACATTCCACATCCTTCAGTGAAAACAGTATCGCCTGTAAAGAGAGCATCTGAGAGGAGAAAGCAACTCCCACCCGCAGTATGCCCAGGAGTGACTAAGCATTGGATACGGGTATTCCCCAAAAATAGAATTTCCATATCATCAAAGCAGATTAATTTTGGGGCATGAAATTGATAGTAATTGCATTCTATACCTGACATATACACTGATGATCCATACCTTTCAACCAAAGGCTCTACCATATTCACATGGTCAAAGTGGGAGTGTGTCAGCAAAATAAGAGAGGGTTTAACCCCTATTTCCTCAAATCGAGATGTAATCAAATCCAAATCCCATCCTGGATCAACGATTGCCGTTTTACGGGTAACAGTGTCCACAATGATATACATGTAGTTTGGTAGGATAGGAGACCCAGCCTTCAATTGATAGAGTTCGTAGGTGTAGTTGTTCATACTTTATTTCTCACAATGGCAGGTTCTCCTTATAATGAATAAGCTTCATACGGGTACTCATGGGATTCCTGATAGAAGGTGTAAAACACTTAGAAGTTTGGAACAGGTTTTTAATATTTTTTTCATGAAGCAAGCTTTTCAACATTTTGAGGCTAACTACCTCTATACAAAAACTACGAAATGTCAAAAATCCTTCTTATTCTTGTTTTTTTACCCTATTAATAATTTAATCTAAAATCGAAATTTTCAATATTTTGGATAAATTCAATTTAACACATTAAAACGGATTCAATAAAGGATTACTTTTAGACAATACTCGACATTGTTTTTAATAACTATATTTCAAGAGGTACCGCCAACATATCTAATTTATAACGTAAGGAAATAACAAAATTAAGAAATTAGACTTTTTTCGTTACTCCAGAAAAGAGCCGTATTCTCGAATTATTCAGATAATTAAAAAGAGATACAGTTATTGAACATTAAAAATCCATTTGTTAACAGAGGCTTTTATAATAGAAAATAGTTGCATCTAATTTACCAGTCGCAGATAACGCATAATTAGGAATTCTTCCAGCCTGAATGTAACCCATTGAAGTATAAAGGTGATTAGAAGGGTCTTTTTCTCTTGTATCTAGAACCAAGCTCATCACTATGTTCTCCACTTGATTTTAATTGTTTGATTTTTACATCACTAACCAACAAAATCACCCCATTTTAGTAACTATTACCTCAATTTAACAGGAAGAACGGTTTTCTCACAACAACAATGTTAGATATTATTACAAACATTTTTTGAACATTACTTCCCGTTAAAAAAGTTACAAGCCTTCATTCAAGAAAAGAAAAAGTCTCAGAAAAAGACAAGACGCAAATAATCTATGAATTAAAGCATGAATGTAAAATCAGAGAATTAATTAAGATCGCTGACATTTCAGGTAGTACATTATTACTGGGTAAAACAAACGAATCCACCTGACAAATATAGTGAAGGTAAAGAAGTCATCCGACAGATCTTTGAAGAGCATCAAGGTCGTTATGGTTACCGACGAATCATTGCTTGTGCAATTAAAAAGTAACCCAGGATTTCTTTCAAAATAATCCCCCCATTTTAAGATAATTATAAATTATTTATCTTTATTTTCTTGATGTTCATCAAGGTTGTACAATTCCCAGAATGAGTGAAAAAATTAAAAAAGATACTAAAAATATTTTCAATACATGTCCCCCTTACAAAAAACCAAAACTTTTCCAGAAGAAAATCCCATAAAGTAATGTTAATTTGAATAAGATCTCTCAGTATCAAATGAATAATGTATACAAAACTAGTTGACATAAAGCTTCTAATAGTCAATAAAAAAGACCCTCTATCTGTTAAAGGTCTTTTTTGGCCTGCAAATTCAACTAAACCTATTTTAAGGTGTATCCGCAAGAATAGATTTAACCAAAATAACTAACCCTATAAAAAAGTATTCTTTTTGAAAGGGTGATATTGGCTAGTGGACAACCAGAACATCAAGTTATCATCTACAGAAATTGCGAGCTTATGGAGTACATATACTTATGATAGTGCATCTATCTGTTTTTTTAAGCACTTTTTGCAACATCTCCAAGACGAGGATATCATTTCAATAGTAAATGAAGCTTTAAATTTTTCTCAATCGCAAATGAAAAAAATCGAAAATATATTTAAGGAAGAAAAGTTTCCAATCCCTCAGGGGTTTTCGGACATCGATGTTAACTTATCGGCCCCTGCGTTATTTGGTGATTTATATGCGTTAAGTTTTGTATATGGCATGAGTAGAATCGGAATGTTAAACTATGGAATTCTCACGTCAAATATAGCACGGGATGATGTACTTGAACTTTTCTCCCAAATTCTTGCTTCATCAAATGAGCTATACAAGAGGTCAGTACGCTGTATGCTATCAAAAGGTATTTATGACCGTCCTCCAATAATCCCTTATCCTCATAAGGTAGAGTTTATAGAAAAACAATCATTCTTAACTGGGTGGTTTGGTGAACAAAGACCAATAAATTCGGTGGAGCTCACAGAGGTTTTTTTTAACATTGAAAGAAACTATTTTGGAATACTTCTATTATATGGGTTTATCCAAGTCGTGGACGATAAAGAAATCAATCAGTACTTAAAGAGAGGAAGAGATTTAGCTAATAAACAAGTTAAATATTGGAACAACCTTTTGAAAGAGGAAGATTTGTTGGGGACGGTTCCAGTTGAAATGGAAGTAACAGACTCAAAGATATCTCCATTTTCTGAAAAATTGATCATGTTTTTGATTACTACATTAAATGCGGCGAGTTTTACGTATTTTGGACATGCTTTGTCTGTTTCAATGAGAAGAGATTTAACTGCTAATTATTCCAAACTTCTAACTGAAGTGATGGCATATGCAGAAGACGGATTTAATATAATGATCGACAGAGGTTGGATGGAAAAGCCGCCTGGAGCAATTCAAAGGCCTTGAATTTATTTGGTTTTAATCTTAATACTATTGAATAACTTTTTTTAAAAAATAGTTGATATAATCGAAGTTATAGGTAATGGAAAAGGATCTTCAGTTGAAGATCCTTATTTAGTGTTAATACAAAAGTGTTATCTGAGGAAATTATAGCAAATGAAATCATGTTAAGAAAAATGAATAGGAAATATTAATTATTATATAAACCTCTTTCAATACCACTAAAAATTTCTATCAATTGTGGTAAATGAAATGATATATATAGAAGACAAACTGTTATACTAGCTAATAGAATAAATTTTTCCCATTCTAGATTTTTTTTCTGCTGTTCATTCATCATGGTAATCTCCTACTAATTCTAATTTATGTTCTCTTGAAGTTTTACAATAACCCCCATGTCTCATATCCATAAGTGCATATCTTCCAAAAGATTTCCAACCAGTTATTGGTTTAAATCTTCCGTTTCGTTATCTATATTGCCATCAGATATAACCCATCTTCCATAATCGTAATTTTGACTTCCCATTACTATTCTTGGAGAAACAGGTACAAAATCATGCGCAGCGTTGAGATTTGAGAGTTAAAGTGTTGATAAGGGAAATTTCACTATTGCTTCTCATGATTGTTATTGTACAACTAGTAAATATACAAATATCACCTTTTTTAGAGACTTTGGTCCATTCGTGATACTAGAGAAAAAGAAACATCTGTTCATGAAGTGGGTCATGCTTTTGGTTTAAAACATACAGATGATAAAGCTTTTGGTACAGCAATTATACTAAGTGGTCCTGATTTCATAGATAAAGCTTCTCCACAAATTGATCATTGGGCTGGATTAAGAGCTAGATACTATTATGGGGGTATTGATATGAAGATTAAAAGATGAATTATAATTGGAACATTATCTTTAATAGCATTATACGGGTGCACTTATCCTTATCATTTTTTACAACCTGCAAAAATGATTGAAGGGCATGGAAAACATTTAAATTTTTCAACGATTGAAGAAATGGAAAAAGAGTCCACTCTAATCGTAATAGGCAAGAAATTATCAAAAGAAGACCCTACTTTTCTTGATGAAGGTGTTGGTGGAGTTATGGCAGGATATACAATTTCTGATTTTGAAGTGAAAAAAGTATTAAAAAATACCTCAGAGCTAGAATTTGAAAAGAAAGACGTTATTCCGGTATTAGAAAATGCAGCAACCAAAACCGATTTATTAGGAAGAAAGATTTCTTATTTTCAAGAGGGATATGAACTAATGAAAAAGGGAAAACATTACGTTTTATTCATGGATGAAAGTAATTCCGATCCAGGTACTTTTATTCCTGTAGGTGCTATCTATGGAAAAGTACCTTTAGAAGCAAGTAAAGGTACTTTAGAATTTAAAGGCGATGACGAACAAATTAAGGAAATTACAGAAATGTCGATCAAAAAGTATAAAAAAGAATTTGCCTCAGAGAAATAATAAATCTGAATCTTCATTTGAAGATCCTTTTTGCTGCTGCTTGTTAAAGTAACGCACCTTTTATTTGAAATTAATAGAACTTATTTTTTTTATGGGGGTATCGTCAGAAAAATGAGGATTTACAACGTTAAGAGAAAACAAATAAAAAAGCCTAATTTCTGATTAAAGATACCGAGAAATTAGGCTATAGTTACTTCATAAGGTGACTGTTATTGAATAACTAAAAAAGTCGGTTTCCAAAGTTGGAAAAGAACAAAATAAATTACGGGATTTCAATTTCAAATTCTTCAAACATAGTTGGTTTTGGTGACTTATAGGTTTTAAGCTGTAAACCGTCCTGCTCACCGGTTGAAAATCCTTGCTTAAAACTATTTCCTTTTATTCTTTCTGCAAATGGTTTATCTTCTAGCATTAAGTTTTTACCGTTAGCATCTTCTAGCCATATCGGATTTCTTGAAAGTCTATTGTCGACAATGGTATCACTTTGAATGTCAAAATGCACAATTGTCCTATCTTCTAGATAGGTTATATCTGTTATAAGAATCTTTCCAAAATCACCTTGATCCAATACAAACGGTACACTTTGATCATCTACTTGTATAGAAACCTCTTCTGCCCTTCCGTCTGTCATTGGAATTATATAAGGAATAATCCTAACCTTTTTTGTTCCCTCTTTTAAAGGCGAATAAAGTATATCCAGATCAGCCACTACTTTCCCATTTTCTGTTTCTCCTTCGCCACTTTTACTTACAATGTCTAAGAAATTCCCTTTCTCATCGATCATGTAAAAATCTAGCATATATGGATCAAGCTTATTATTTTCTTCATCCATCGTTATGTTTACTGCAAGATCAGTTCCAGCTGGCCCAAGCTTCAAAGAAGTAATTTGAACCTCTGCTTGTTCTATTTTTTTAACTTCCTGTGGGCGAATAACTGTCACTTCATTTGATTGCTTTACCGGAAATTCGAACTCCCACTTTCCTGGAATAAGACCAACAGCTTCAATTTTTATTTTGATATCAAACTCATCTGGGAGTTCCACTGTTGGATTAATATCTAACACACCTTTATATTTCTGCGGTGTGATAAAATCTCCTGAAGAGCCAGAACTAAAGTTAATTTCCTCTCCATTCACTTCAATGGTCGGTCGTTCAAGCTCACCAATGGCAAACAATGATTCTTGAGTGTAGCCAAATGTTAGGCGTGTTCCATCATAAAAAATTTCATTCATTGTCAAAGTAATCCCATTGTCCTTGGAAGTTTGATCGATAATTTGAGTTAGGCCACTTCTCCCTACTATTCTTAAACCTTCATCACTCACGTCATTGAAAAAGGTCCCTATAATAGGAATATGAGATGCAACTTTTGCCATGGCTGGAGAAATACTTGCTGAACCTATAAACAATCCAAATCCTATCACGGCTACGCTAAGCGAATAGAGAGCTATTTTTTTCTTCGATTTTTTGACACGACTTTCATTTATCGTACCTTTAATAATAGAATCAAGCTTATCTATTGGAACAGATATTTTGTCCATTTCTTTTTTGAAATCCGGCCATTGACTATTCATATACACAATCCTCCTTTAATAATTCTCTTAACAGATTAACTCCACGATGTATATTTGTTTTCACGGTTCCTTCGGGACAATCTAATAATTCAGCAATTTGTTTAACTGTGTAATCTCTGTAAAATCGTAAGATTAAAACGGTTTTATACTTTTCATCTAACCCTATGACCGCCTGAAGTAAATCGGAGTCTTTTTCACTTGGTAGATAGGGATTTATCTTACTTTCTAACATTTCTCTTTCCATTGGAATAATTCTTTTTTTCCTATTTAAAAGATCAATAGCTGTGTTGATAAGAATACGAGTCAACCATGTCGAAAAATACCGTTCATCCTTTAGGTTTTTAATCGAAATAAAAGCTTTATATACCGTTTCTTGAAAAACCTCAAGAGCATCCTCTTCATTTTTCATATAAACATAGGCAATTTTATAAAGTTTCACCTTTTCTTTCACTATTAACTCCTGAAATGCTTTATTATTACCTTTTTTCGCACGCTGTACTTTCTTTAAATCCGACAAATTCCTGTCCCTCCCTTTCTCTAACTGTTAGACAATCGAAATATGTAAAACGTTTCAATTTATTAAATTTTCATATAGATTAAAAATGCAAAAGAAAAATTAAGCCAATTTTCATTAACCTTTTTGAAAGAGGTATTTGATGGTAAAAAATTATCCTTGTCAAAAATTTGACAAGGATAATTTTTTTGATATATTGAACAATCATTTACCCCAGAATATGGCCGATTTTTCATGACTGACATTTTCTAAACAACCTGATTTTAAATTAAAATTTTAATGTTACTTAACAATTCCTTTAGATTACCAAATCCAAAGGGGTAAAACGGTGTAACTTTTTATAAACGGTACGACTTTCTTTCAAAGCCACGAAAGTTTGATCATTTCTTATTAAAACAAAGCTATCCGTTAGCACAACGATAGAATTATTTTGATGATGATGTAGAAATCGGAGATTTTTGTTTCTCCCAATCTGCAGGACCCTCATTAGGTTCAATAAACTTCCGCCAATACTCTCCACTTTGCTTATCAAATATTATGATATTACTATCATTCGGTGAGATTATCTCATACCTAAATTGTACTTCCTGCGTTGTATTAATGTGTTCGGATTTTAAAGACTCTGAAATTAACCAAGCCCCTAAAAGTAAGCATATTCCCAACAAAATAATAGAAAAAGACAATAGATGTTTATTCATTTTCTAACCCCATTTTAAGATAATAATTTCATTGTATCATTTAAAAGTTTAAACATTTTACTTTTTTCTTATTCCACTACCCCTCCCATTTAGTTGAAGAAAGATAAAGAAAAAAAGGCTGCCGTAGCAACCAATATTACTATTCAACTCTTGCTCCTTGTTTAAGTACAATAATTCCCAAGCATCTTAAATACCTACTTGAAAGTAATCTGTTGATTCTGTATCAGAAAATCATAATCTGCACATTGAATCAAGTAGTTGGGTCAATGGTTTCAAATGAAGAACCAATTACCGGTCATTGTTGAGAAATCACTTCATATAATTTGCAACTAACTCATAACATCTTTCTCTTGTAAGACTGGCTTGCGTAGCCACATATTCTAATGCTTCCGTCGAACCACCTTTATACTTTAGTGATGCTTCTTTAGCAACTTCATCTCTGTGTTTTATCCAGTTCCGTTGTTCTTCTATTAATTTATCCATCTGTTCTGTACTAAGCTGTTCTTTCAACACTCCGTAAATTTCGTTTAACTCCACATCCCACTTTTTATACCTCTTAGCCTCTTGTTCCTCCAACTCTAACATTGTTGTTCCAGCTTCTGAGTTTCTATCTGATTCTTCCATATCATTAAGTTTCTTGAGATATTCTTCCTTTTTGCTTTCAGTAATTTCACTGTCACTATTACTGAACTTCAACGGCTCTCTATCAACTGATTCTGTAGATGTATTATCAGAAGCATCTTCTTGGTCGTTTAATTTGGTGTTGTCAGCACCTGCTGAAGAGTTTTCTGTTGTATCTTTTTCTGTTAAGTCTTTATTTGATGAATCGTCATATGTACTCCGAGTTGAGTTGTTAGTCGATGACTGGTTGTTCGATTTTGCACTAAACTCATCAGACGAGTTTCCACAACCAGCCAATACGACTAATACTAAGGTAAACATTACCGTTAAGAGTTTTTTATTATTTTCCACTTTAAAAGCCCCCTCTTAGAAAATCATACCAATACTTTAACATTCCTCCAAGTGAAAATTCCTTATATCGTTTTGGAGAAATACCTCCTTCAAAACGATATAAGTGGTCGAATAGAGAGAAATATGAACAGGAAAGATGATTTGTCTAAACAAGAGTTTGGAGAGGAAACTTTTGCACTTGCACCACGATGGAAGTCTTGCTTTCCTTTAACTTATTTACTAAATAGTTTAATTCCGGAGATAAAAGTAATAATAGCAAGAAGTGGTAAACGTAACCATGCCATATATAGCCAAAAGTCTCCACCATATATAGCCACTGGATCAGAACCAAAATCATCGACATAAACTGCAATGTTCAAAAATAGCTTTAATACGATCTTTGACTACCCTGACTGTAATTACAAGAATAGTAGATGAAAATAGCAAAATAAAAAGGACATCCTATACAATAACCATTCTAAGAACAGCACCATATTGACTTGTCAACAGCATCTTCAGGAATATAAATAATTCCACCTTTAATTTCATATGGTATTTCATTCAACTCCAATAACTCAGTTGCATTACTACTATCACCAGCTCCCCATTCAACAAATTCTCCGTCATTTTCCTTTTGACAGGAAGTTGTTAAAAGTAGAATGAATATGCAATATAGGATTATTTTTATTCTTTTCAAATAATCTGAACCCCTTCCCTTTAATAATTATACATTATTTGGATATTTTACGTTGGTAAGATTAAAAGAGAGAGTTACCACAACAGCTAAAGCTTCCCTGCAGTACAAAAGTTCCATTATTCTGGAGTTCCCTCGTTCAATTAAAGCTCCGGTTTATTGTGCTATTTAAAATAAGGTTAAATAAGAGAACAGAAATATAAATACGATATACTTATAAGCGGTCATTGATGATTTCTTCTTATTTGCATTATTCTTAATATCTGCTGTTAAAAAAGAGAGTAATACAATAATAAAAATATATGTAATTGATTCTTTTATTGATGTTAGCCTAGTAAAAAGTGTTAATAGTAAAATGATGCTTACTAATACCATTAACGAGATGGTAATATACTCTGGTTTAAACCTTGGAACGTTTTGCAAGTTAATCATCCTCCAAAACAATTATCAACCATTTAATTCTTGTTTATTAAACACCATTTTCCGTGACCATCTGTTTTCCCAATCGTTTAATCGGTTCTGATATCATTTATAAAGTATTTAAGATGGTTTTCTATTCCACTAATTGATGTATAGGTGGTAAACATCTCTTTTTCTACTAATTCTTTTTATGTTTTCTATGAGTTCATTCTTCGAAGCTTCTACTCCTCGAGAGATTGTCTCTGCAACATCGGTTAGGAAAGCTATTCCATCTCCTTCAATTAGTTGTACTGGATTTTCATTAAACGGTTTAGTAGCATTTTCAAAGTGGTCTAATCTTTCTTGAAGTTCAGACCAAATAAGGGACTTTAACTATAAATAGTCTTCTGAATTACTTAAGTTACTAATATGTAAGTCTAATCCAACCTTTGAAGCAACCGGGGACTATCTTGTAGAAATAGAGGATCGTTGTTTCCTTTTATTTGTTTGAGATGTTATAGAGACATTTGAGTTTCTATCTCCATAGATTTCATTGTTTTCTAATCCTAAATAAAGCAAAAGCTTGGATATAGGTGCGCAAAGCCGTACTTCATTAGTCTGGACCAATTTACTTTTTAGAATCGAAGTAATTTCATCTCTGTAAAGATTACAAAAGTCCTTGAAATGAACAAACGATTCTTCTATTTCTCCTGGATTTTCAACTAGGTTTAGGTAATATTCTTGTAAAACGTGTTTTTTACCTTTTAGTATTGAATATGAACAGGTCTCAAAAATGAGTTAGGAACTGGTTTCCATTCCCTAGCGTTAAAACATAATTCGAGCATCTCTTCATCTTCAGAAATTTTAAGAGACAAAAAATCATATAGCTTACTTGAATTTCATTCCTCCTACTAGTTTTAAAAAATCCAGTATCAATATCCTAATATTACCATACATAGTGTTCTAACTAACCTGTCTTTTGTTAAAAAAAATCCTTAGTATCAGATGAAAGCTTATACAAAACTAGTTAAAATAACGAAATGCAAACGGTACTGAAAAAGGAGATAGCCGTGGCCATCCCAACAGGATATGGAGGAGGATCCATTACTTATTTACTTTCATTTTCTCGGGTATAGTCGTCCAGTACATTGGGTCTTCCAAACCGAGCCGCCAAATCCCGATTCCTCGTAAGTTATATTTTTCTACAAGGTTTAGCTTAAACCGCAGACTATCGCTATTTCCAAACCAAACCTGGTGGCTATGATGTTCTTCATCTACATAATTGAAATGAGGTGTTTGCGAACGGGAGTCCCATAGAACTTTAGCTTTATATTTTGTTTTCTGACCCATTATTTCTTCATAGGAGCTATACTTGGCTTTGCCTTCTGTTGTATCCCAGTCCCATCCATAACCAGCAATACCGAGTAATATTTTTGAGGGCGGTACTTCGTGTTTCAAAGCATAACGAATCGTTGCTTCTGTCCAATTGACTGATGCTGTTGACCCGGGTTTTGTTCTTGTATTGTGTTCATCGTATGTCATAATCATTAACCCATCAGAATATAGACTGAGCTTTTCGTAATCAAACCACGGTGACCAGGGATTAGCACGGGAATCACCTGTATTTGCCGGGACTGAAACCGTAATTACTTTTCCATCATGATGGAGAGCATCAGACAATTTTTTTATCAGTTGACTAAAGGAATCTCGGTCAGTCAAATACAAATTTTCCATGTCAATATTAATACCGTCATATTTATACTGATTCATTTCATTACGTAAATTCTGAATGAAAACATCGCGATTGCTATCATTATCAAGTACATTACTTGCTACCTGCTTGCCCTTCTCGACGGTTTCATAAAAAAGATTATGTACAACCATATATACCTTCAGGTGTTTTTTATGAGCACTCTGAATAACCTTTCTCTTATGATCTGCTGTAACGGAATCTATCAGACTGCCTGGACGTTTATCATCAAGTTTATACCAAAAGGGTGCAATGATGCTTAGACTGTCGAAATGTGAGTTAACTGTAGGTTGAGACCCTGGATACGTTCCTTCCTTTTCAGTGTAAAAACCTAAAACTTCACGAGGAGTTTTATTCTTATAGTCTTCCTCTTTTCTTTGTAACTGACTACAGGATGAGTTTAGTAATAATGCCATGGATAAAGCAATGATGGTGAATGACCAATAACAATTTTTCGCCATAATACACCTTCTTCTTATTTATATATTTCTTAAGTTGATAAGAAAAGGTGTAATTTATTCACGAATTGACTTTATACCTTAAAAGGGTCTTTGGAAAAGAGTCTTACACAAAGATGGATTTATATATATCGATAACAAAAATGATATTTACCATTAAATTTAAAAGCTTTATGATATTGTCGAGATAAATAATATTTACTATTCGTTATTCTTTTCCCATCCCCCATGCCAATTATGGGCAAATGAAAAAAGGATTTACCTACATGAATAATCTTAAAGGTTTTATACATAATAAACAGGGTTAAGGGTTTAGCCTTTAGAAAAAAATGGTGTAATCAGGAGGTTTTTAAAAAAATGGAACAAAATAATCAGAATCAACAACAACTTCAGCAAGCTATCACTGCTGCTCAACAGGCTATTCAATCTGCTCAAGCTAGTGCAAATCCACAACAATTGCAACAAGCACAGCAACAGCTTGATCAAGTTCAACAACAACTTCAACAAGTGCAAAACCAAGCAGGGGCTCAAGCTAATGCTCAACAATTGCAACAAGCACAACAACAAGCACAGCAACAATTACAACAAGCAAAACAGCAGATTCAACAGGCTCAACAACAAGTTCAGCAAGCCCAAGCTACTGCTCAGGTACAACAAAATTCAGGTCAATAAAAAACCCACCAAAACCGTTACCAATAATATCTATCCCCTTAAAAGGGGATTTTGTTGGACTATAGCCAAGTGGTAAGGCAACAGACTTTGACTCCGTGATCGTTGGTTCGAATCCAGCTAGTCCAGTCAAGAAACTTTCACCTATATTTCCTATACTAAAAAACCACCATTTAGGTGGTTTTTTAGTTTGAGAAGATCCCTAGGATATCTCATGTGTAAGCTTAACTACACAAGAAAAGCCTTACTCCTTCTTAAGAGTTGAATTAGAATAAAAATACAAAGTAAGACTTTAATTATTTAATTCTTCTTTCTTTGTAAGTTTGTCTTTATCAAGTGTTCCTAGTGATTGTCCTAATTATTCAAGGCTAGGTTAACATAAAGGTCTTGTGGGCATAAAAAAAAGGATCCTTCGAAGATCCTTTTGTCCATTCCTAGAAAATATTATATAGTCAGTACTAACCAATATGTCATTAAAGCTCCAATCGACTGTTATCACTTGAAGTAGTTTTCACGGAAGTAATTAAAAAAATTAGGCTGTTTATGCGAAATAAATTCTTGTTATGATGTTTACATCCTTACAATAATTATAGCTAATTGACTATTGATATTCCATCGATTAACACAGCTTTTACTAAAACTTAAATAATGGATTACTTAATACTTACCAATAAGTTGTTTAGTACTAGGTTACTTCTGTATTATCTGAATAAGGTTGCCACATGTATCGTCGAAGACAGCTATTGTGACTTCGCCCATTTTTGTCGGCTCCATAGTAAACTTCACGTCGTTTTCCAATAATCGTTCGTACTCTTTACGAATATCAGCAACGCCAAACATTGTTGCTGGAATTCCTTCTGCAACAATCTTCTTTTGATACTCCTTTGCAGCTGGATGTTCATTCGGTTCGAGTAAAAGCTCGGTACCATCTTTATCATCGGGAGAAACAAGCGTTATCCACCTAAATTTCCCCATGGGAACGTCCTCCTTTTTTACAAACCCCAGCTTTTCAGAATAAAACTTCAGTGCCTTGTCTTGATCTTGTACGAATATACTGGTTACAATGATTTTCATACTGTTTTTTCCTCCTTTGCTATTTGTTACGGATAGTGCTGTGCTAATAATCTGGATGCAAACAAAACAATCAACACTGTGGATTTTATTAAATTACTCTATCCATCCTTTCAGCAAATTTTTAAGTGGTTCGTTGTTGAATGTAACTACTCGATATTTCCCCTTTTTTTTTGAGATTACGAGCCCAGCAGCTTCCATTGTAGTGAGATGTTTAGCGATCGCTTGTCGCGAAATGGAAAGCTCGTGCTTCATAATGAGACGTGCCGTAAGTTCATACAACGTCAGTTCGTTGCGTTCGGATAGTTCGTCTAATATAAGCCGCCGAGTCGAATCACCAAGTGCTTTGAATATAGCGTCTTTGTCCCAATTCATATATCGAGTATAAGCAACTCTATGGTTGCTTGTCAAACGTAAGCAACTGTACGGTTGCGTAACATAGGAACCGGATCATGCACTATTAACAAGTTAAAGTCACATAATTGTCGTTTGAACTATTATAGAAATTTAAACTGTATTTCATCAAAAAAGTGCATTAATCCTCCTTGGAGCAACACACTAATTAGATTTATACGCACTTTGTATGTTTTTTATTTTTAACAAGTATCTTATTGAATCTGCCTCTTTCAATATGAAAGTGTATGACCCATTCTTGAAGTAAGACACCCTTTAGCCATCCATGTAGCAGAAATATCATAGCTACTTCACAGAGAATCTATGTGGAACTTTCCATTCTGATTCCTACTCCAGTCAATCCAATCCATAGTACCATTAATTGCGACTCACTCAATTTTTTAAACGAAAGAGATCGGTCTTGTCATATTGAGGAACAGAGTAAATCCCAAATAACTCAAGCTCTTGTAGCTTAGAAATAAAGTTTGATCTTTTCTACCTAAGTTATTTAAGAAGATTCCGAACTAATACACTTAGATATATATTTCATCTATTCCTTCTATACATATTGTATTTCATATAAACTTTTTACCCATAGCATGTCTTGGCGATAGATTGTGTATATATACACATCCTATCCCCTAATAATTCACTAGTTTGTTTTTTGTATGGCTATCTTTATCGTTCTTTCTTACATTTTACCATTATAAATTTTATTGGAGGTTTATCTTTCATGTTCTTATTTGGCTCGTCAATTTCTGAAAACTCCACCAGTCCATATTTTCCAAATTCTTGTTTTATGGAGTCAGAATCATAAAAAAACATTTTTACGTCTTCCATTATCTCGAAATAGTCTTTATCTAATTGTTTGCCCTTTCCAAACATTGGAGCTTTTTTTGAAACAGTTGTAAAAATCATATATCCATTTGGCTTTAACTGATTATAGCAATCTTTAATAAACTTATCTCTCTCACGTTTACTCAATAAGTGAATAAGTGCATAGCAAAATATACCGTCATAGAGTCTGTTATCAAAAGGCATATCAGTTACTGAACCATGAAAAATACTACCATCAAGCCCGTTTTGCCTTGCCAAACCCATCGCAGTTTTTGAAATCTCAATACCTGTTACATTTAATCCATTTTCAATAAAAAGCTTTGCATTTCTGCCATATCCAATACCTGGTACCAGTATGTCCTTAACATTTCTTTCAAGAAAAAAATCCTTTGTTAAGATTGCAGAGTCTGACGGTTCAAATCCCCACATCGTTTGTTTTTCTATAAAACTAGATTCCCAAAATTCCATTATTTATCTATCTCCTTTAATTATAGTCATAATGACTCTTTAATAACTATAATCGGTATTCACCTTTTTGTAAATAGTAATCCCTTTACAACTAACGTAATGTATTCTCATATTTCATTATCATTCTTGTCGAACTAAAAAGACCCTATACTATACGTACAAACTTTCACAATCTCCTTTAACTTTAACTTAGTTGTCTCTATATGTTGTTCAATGATAGGGCTTGTAAAACTAGTTATTGTTAAACAATCTCACCAGTTAGTTTTAACAATAACTGTTTTACTTCTAAAACAAACCCATAAAAGGCATTACCATGAGATAGGTACACTTGTGACTTTCATCGATCAGCATACCCCCTTACCTAATCTTAATTATGCTTGTGGAGACAATAAAACCTGCGATAATGCCATTTATTGTTTGGAATGTAGTTGAGGCTCCTACACCAAAATATCCCCCATAACATATGATGAGAATGGTACGTTAAAATTTAAAACTCCGGAGTAATACAAAATTGGAACAACAGATAAATATAAGAACGGTAAACCAAATACAGTCAACTTTCCATTTCCCTTTTATTGTCAAGCATTTAATAAAATGAGGAAGTGATAAAAATTAACCCTATAATTAGTGGGAAAATTGCTTTAAATAGGGCATAGGGAAAGAAATCATAATTCGTTTGACTTAGTGAATATAAATTAGCTTGATACCTTAATCCAAGAAAGGTCATTATTAGAAACAAAATCAAATAACCTGCCATGTTAATTCAATAAAAAAGAAGTTGCTGAAACAACTCCTTGTTAAGCTAAATCATCCTTTAGTTAAATAAGTAATGAGATGAAATTTTTTCAGCAATCATTATTTCTATTTTTATGTCATGTAATAGAAGTAATTCCAGATTCCAGATTTTTTTATTTACATTTTTAATATCCTCATATAAAAATATCTTTATCTTTTTTTAATTGCTCTACTTCACCTTGTAATTCTTGAAAAGACAGTAAATCAATTAAGTACCATTCGTTCTCAAAAAATACATTCCAATAAGTATAATTATTATCACCAATATACCTAAGAGAAGACGTTTCAATATAATTCCCCCAATAATATTAGTTACTTCAATACCTACTTATAGAGGTAAATATTCACCCAAATCTTCAACTCTTGCACTCGATCGTTGTACAAAATAATTTATTATCTGCAACTGTTAAAAAATTAAATTTTTCAGAAACAGAAAGCCATATATTATAGCACTGCAAATCACAATAAATAATCCAACCATTACAAATCCGTAAGCAAATCCTTTCCCCATTGAAAATAAATCTAAAAACATACTTTTAAAAGTATCAAGCATCTTAGACATATCCATCCCCCACTACCAAACTATTAGCTACAGTTTACCATAAAAATACAATAGGCTTATTAAATCATTCTGCCACTTGTTGAAAAAGTCCTTACTCCTTGTTGTAGTTAAGATCCTTTAGCTCAATAAGCTCTTATTCTTTAATATTTATTAAATCATTAAACAAGTAACCTACAGCCCTCAATTAAAGGGGGAAATGACAGCAAAATCGTCGGATGCTACCTTTTCCCATATAACTAAAATTAAGAAGGTTTTAGCAAATTTTTGAAGTTATTAAATAAATTTTTTTACTAGATTATAGATGATGATTCCTATTAAAATTCCAATTATCCAAAAAATAACTTTTTTCACAAGGTGAAAACTCCTAATTTATATTAATTTTGCAATAAGATCTCTATGTATTTAGATCCCACCAAAAATCGAGATAGCAATAAGAAAATATATTGAACCACAAATTTCCTTCCCTTATCTATACTATCCTTAAACCTATTTTATCATAGACTTAGCTTTGGAAATTACTTCCTATCCTCCGTATATGGAATAAAATTTAATTATATTTCAACTCAAGTTACCTATACTTGACAAAGAAATAGCTGCTATTAATTTAAGAATAACAACAACTAGAACTCTTAACTTTTTAGAAACAATAAGTTCCATTAATAGAAATATTTGTAGAAAAACTTGGAATTTTTGAAAATTTTAGGTAATATTAAATAAACCTTCCCATTAAATTAATACCTAAATGGATTTATAGGAATAGAAGAGTTAGAACACGATATAAATCGTGAAATAAACTTAGAGTAAATAAGGGAGTTAGAGAAAATGAGTAATAATGAATCACCTAATTGGATGAAACCAGTTTGGAAATTGAACCGTAAACAGATATTTATCAGAGTGTTAGCAATATTTCCTATCGTTCTGTTTTTTAGTGTTCGTTTATTGATATTTAACCCAGATTTTGAACCTGAAACTATTCATATATCAGCTGTAATGGGCTTTATAGGAATATATTTACTTTTAATACTGATTACCTTCATCAATTGGAAAAAAGAAAAAAAGGAGTCGGTTTGAACTCACCCCTAAAAGATAAATACGTTTATTAACCAAAAAATCATTTAATAGAAGGACGAGTAGTATACTCGTCCTTCTATTGCGATCTATATAATTCGTATGTCAACGGTAAGCGAAAGGAAAGGACCAAACTTTCAGGAACTAACTGTCAATTCACTGCGTCTAGACCCTCTTGTTTTAATCAAACTTCAATGATAGATATGTATTTTAAAAAACTATCCCCATTAGTTTAACTAATAATAGACTTCTCCTTTTTATTATCGGATATATCTTCGATAAATCTTTTACTGTATAATCTGCTAACAAGTAATAGATCGTGTAGTCCATGTAAAAGCATCGAGATAAATATCATAATTAACCAATTCCTGAAAAGTTACTCGGTTGAGTTTAAAATGGACGTACTTAATTATATAAACGAGATTGGAGCTTCCATCGAAGAAACCACTTTAGTATTTAACATTCCTTCCACGGTGAAAAGCTATTTTCATCACCAATCCTCGATTTATATAACGGAGAAATTATTGCATATAACGTTGAACAACGTCCAGTTTACCCACTAGTTTCTAAGATGTTGGAAGAGGCTTTACTTTAAAAGAAGGAGATTCCCCTATCCTTCATTAAGATCAGGGCTGGCACTATCAGATGAAGCAACTTCAGAAGGCATTGAGAGAACAAGAGATTACACTAAGCATGTACCGAAAAGGCTATTGTTTAGATAACGCAGCCATGGAGAGTTTCTTTGGGTTATTAAAGAATGAGTTACTTTATCTTAAAGATTTTAGAAGTATGGAACATTTCAAACAAGAATTAATAAAGTATATTCACTATTACAATCACAAAAGAATTAAGGGAAAATTAAATGGCATGAGTCCGGCTCAATACCGAATTCATGCCCAGGAAGTTGCTTAAATTTCGTGTCTAACTTTTTGGGTTCAGATCAAATAGAAGATCCCGTTTACTATGCTTTTTGAATGAAGCACATATTTCTTTTAAAAATGGAACTTCAGTTAAAAACTAAAATCCCTTCTTTCTTTTATGAAAATAAATCTAATAATTGTGTCCAGAATCCCTTTTTTTCCTCTACCTTTATTTCTTTTGTTTCTTTTTCTTCTATTTTAATCGTCTCCGTTTTTATGACAAATTGTACAGAGTTGATCTTTTCGTTCTCTGGTGAAACAAAGGATTTTGCTTCAAAATCAGATTTATCAAATTCAGCGATCATACTGTCGATCTCTTCCTGCATTTGATTAGGTATGTCGCTTGTTTTTTCAGATAATTCATCTGTCCCGTTGTGAAGTTCGCTTACTCCTTTTTCTAACTCATTAGTGCCACCAGACAATTCATCTATACCAGAATGAAGCTTGCTGTACGAGCTAGATAATTGGTTCACACCTTTTGTATAGCTTACTAATCCGGTATGGAATTCTCCGTAATTAGCGGACAATGAAGCAATCCCTTCTTGTAATTTCGTAAGAGAATCTGTCATATCCATGCCTTCTAAAGAGGATGTCAATCCATTGGCAACAGTCGTCAATGTGGTCTCCATTTCTTTAATCGAACCACTAATCGTTTCTAGCGTTGAATTGACTGCATCAAATCCTTCTTTCACTGCAGTATACGTCCCTTTAGCAGTTCGTGCAGCTTTATAGGTCTCAGTTAATTGATTAAGTACCGCTTGATCAGCATCACTCTCATATAAGCTTTTCATTTGTTCTTCTGTGATATTATGCTCAGGAATTGCTTTCATTGCTTTATCTAAATTGTTTAAGGCAATGGAATAATTTTCTTTAAGGGCATTTAGTCCCTTACCCGTTTCGTTTAGTCCATTAGCAATTTGCGAAAGTCCTTTTGGAAGGTTCTGTAACTCAGTCATATCTACTTCATCTGAACTCTCAAGACCTTTACTTATTGTCGTCAGTGCTTGGTCAATTGATTTTGAAGCAGTAACAAGTTCTGAGGATGCATTGCTAATTTCGGCTGCTCCGTTTTTGTATTGTTCAGACCCGTTACGTAAACTAGCTACACCATCATTTAATTCGGTAACTCCCTTTTCCAACTCTCCTACACCTTTGTTTACATCACTGATGGCATTTGTTAAAGTTGTCATTTCCCCGGTCATTTCGTCCATATCGGGTGCATCGATTGCCATTGATGATGGGACGGCTGCAATATCAATTCCTTGTAGCTCGAAATCGACAACATCAGCCTCAAGACTAAGCTCCCCCTCTTTCTCAGGCATGACAGTAAACGTAATTTGCTTATCTTTACCAGCATTAGCAACCATTCCATCAGGAACTTCGATATTTGTGAAAATATCAGGGTTTAGCGTTAGTGAGATTTGTAGCAAATAGTTTTCAAAAAAGATTTTATCTACATTTTCATTCGGAGATGTATTGATTTTCAGTTGAAAATCTCCATCTTTTCCTGCTAGTTCTCCCGGAGCGATCTCTTTCCCATTTAATAGATAGGAGATTGAGATATTCCATGGTAGTTCGCTTTCTTCCTTCATGTCTCCTTGATAATAAAACTTCCCTTTAGGAGCATCGATTCGAACAGCGTTATCCTCTTGTTCAATTTCCGAGAGGTCGGTTAAATTTTTAATGCTTTTGTATGGACCGTAATCAACAATCGTTCCTTCTTTTTTCACATCTAGGTTGTTAACTACATAAATTTCCTCTAATTCTCCACTAGCATGTAAAGTTGCATACACCACTTCATCCTTGGAGGTTAGCTCCCCATTACTTGTTGTTTTTGAACTTTTAGTTGACGCTGCATCAACAAGAAATGAAGGCAAGATCAAAGAAATTGCTAGAGTAAGTAGTAATAATCGTTTTTTTCTCATCATCATTTCTCCTCATAATAGTTAGCTTTTAACGTTGTCTTTTTAATAAACTTATCGAAAATGACAAGCATGGCTGGTAGGAAGCAGATCACCATAATGAAAGCAAGTAATGCCCCTCTTCCAAGTAATAATCCGATTGATGAAACCATTGGGTTCGAAGAGGTAATCCATAGAATAAATCCTACGCTCGATAGAATCGAAGCGGAGATTGAAATAGAAAATAACTTTTCATCCAGTGATTTCTTTATAGCCTTCATAGCCGACATTTCTTTTCGATTCTCTTTATAATCTTCCATCAGTAAAATCGCATAATCCACCGTTGCTGCAAGCTGTACCGTACTGATAATCAGGTACCCTACAAAAGATAAGGAGGAACTACTAAAATATGGAACAGATAAATTGACCCATACAGCACATTGAATCGTTACCAGTAAGATTAAAGGAATCGAAATAGATTTAAACGTGATCAATAGTACTATTGCAATCGTAATGATTGTTAATAAATTTACGAGTGTATTATCTTTTAACACCGTATTTTTAATATCATACAATGTGACACTTTCACCTACACTAAACGCCTTATCGCCATAATAACTAGCTGCTGTCTCTTGTACCGTTTCTACAATCGAAAACGGTATATCTCCTTCTGCACTTGCATTTGTATAAAGAATAATCCGACTATAGTTCTCTGAAAAGAATTCATTTGTAATCGACTCATCTAAATAATCCGAGGGGATCACAGAGCCAACTGTCGTTACATAAGAAATCACGTTTGTCACATGATTAATCTCTTCTAATTCTTGTACGAGCTCCGTCTCTTTTGCTACATCACCCTTAGGCACTAATAAAACAAGTGGTGTAGACTCACCAAAGACTTCTTTTATTTCAATTAAATCACTTCCAGCACGAGTGTTTTCTGGTTGCTCGCCAAGACCATAAATAAAGTCCGTGTTACTTTGAGCTAAAAAGGCCGGAATAAGAATAACAAAGGCAAGTATTAAACTTGGTATTCTTATTTTGATCAGTTTATTTCCGATCCCTTTGAAACTTGGAACAAAGTTCTTATGCTTGGTTTTATCCATCCATTTATAAAAGAGCAGAGTCAGAGCTGGTAAGAATACCATGACACTAATAAAACTTAGGACAATCCCTTTAACTAAATTCAAGCCTAGGTCCGCACCGATTTGGAAGTTCATAAGCATTAGTGCAGTAAAGCCAAAGAATGTTGTTGCTGCACTTGCTGTAATCGCTGAAAACGATTTTTTCATTGCAAGCTGCATCGCTTCTTCTGGATTATTTGTTTTCTTCAAATAGTCTGAAAAACTATGTAGTAGAAAGATCGCGTAATCGAGTGAAACGGCCAGTTGCAAAATCGGAGCAACGGATTGTGTGATAAAGGAGACTTCTCCTAAAAAGATGTTTGTCCCTAAATTAATCAGGACTGAAACACCAATGGCTGTCAGGAAAAACACTGGCTCTACCCAAGAAGTCGTTGATAAAACGAGAATAAGGATAATAATTGGTACCAATAACATGGCTGCATAGAGAGATTCGTTACCAGCCATTTTTTGTGAAGTTGCTGTATTTAACGCTTCACCGGCAACTGCACCTTCCTCTCCAATTAATTCATATATTTCATCGGTAATGGCAACCTCTTCTCCACTCTGAATACTTAAAGAAAACAGTGCTTTGCCATCCTTATAATAATCATCTACAATCTCAGTGTCTGCCATTTCTAATGGAGTTTTCAAATCGATCATATCATCTAACCATAACACATCAGAAACACCATCAATAGCGGTTAGTTTTTCTTTGTATTCCAGTGCCTCTTGCACCGTCACGTCATTGACCATGACCCTAGAATTCGGGACCGCACCGGTAAATTCCTTTTCCATAATATCGAGCGCTTTTGTTGATTGAGCATCATCAGGTAAGTAATCTACCATATTATAATTAACTGACACAAAGAATTGTGCCACTGATGAGAGTACCGCAATGAGCACAAAAGCAATTACAATCATTTTTTTATGTTTTAAAATTCGTGCTGCAATGCCAATAATCATTCACCCTTTCCTTGAGTTCCTATCATTTTTACTTTATTATTATAACGACATCGTGTTGGTTATTCAACAAACAGTTCTCCTCAATTCGTCCAGTTGACAACATTTATTGCAAATATGTTGGATTACGTAAAAAATAAAGGTGGCACATAATGACTTCTAAACTTGACAGGCGCAAAAAATATACACATATGGTTTTAAAGGATAGTTTAATAAAGCTATTAAAGGAAAAGAAGATCTCTTCGGTTACAGTAAAGGAAATATGTGAGCAAGCTGATATAAACCGTTCAACCTTCTATTCCCATTACTCAGATCAATATGATTTACTCAATAAAATTGAAGAAGAAATGATTGAGGATATGAATAAAACCCTTAGTGCATACAATCTTTCCGAAAAAGAAGAAGCACTACAAATGACCGAAAACGTATTAGAGTATTTAGCTACAAACCGCGAAGTATGTCAAACTCTCTTAAGTGAGAACGGTGATACATACTTTCAAAAGCGTGTCATGATGATCACCCAACAATATACAATGAAAAATTGGATGGTCGATAATACCACTGACGAAACCATGTCAGAGTATATCAGTTTATTAGTGATAAGTGGTAGCATTCACGTTATCCAAAGTTGGCTGAATAATGGTATGGATAAATCACCTAAAGAAATGGCAGCAATGATCAATAACTTTGCAAATAAGGGGCTTTCTTCGTTACAGTAGTGGATGAAAAATTTTCAGGAGAACATAGTCTATAAAATAATTATCCTAACTAAAGGAAATCTCACTTCTATATAGAAGTGAGATTTCCTTTTTTATGTCTTTACTTTATCAGTATAATCCCTTATTGAACAACTTCCTCTCCTTGGTAAATCCGAAAGGCTGGAACAATAGTGTCCGAAACAATTTCTTTGCCATTTTCACGAATGAAGTCCAATTTATAATAGGACTCAAACCTTTGGCTGATTTCCGTTTTCACAAGTTCGGGAGGAGTGACGACAATGAATTGGAACTTCAGCTTTTCGGCTACTGCGAAGATCGGGTCAAGGACATGAGCTGATGCTGCTTGTCCGAACGGATTATCACAGACTAATGGAACCCAACTATGATCTGTTTCGCTTTTGACCGATAATAGCATCATCATCATGACCATTCGCGCTGATAGCTTTTGTCCTCCACTACCATCGGATTTTGTTTTAGAGCCTTGATTAATTGTCTGCCAGGTTGAATAATGCTCTCTTTGCGGTTTCCCGTACATGAAGGCATTATCTGTTCGCATATTATAAACGAGTAGCTCAGGATATCGGTTACGAAGTGATACAAATAAAATTTGCTCATCACTTATCAGTTGGTTTATTTCTTGGTCTAAGGCTCGATTTTGATCATCAATCAAATCAAATTGTTTGGTGATTTTGTTAATGGCCGTTACAAAATGCTGCTTTAGAAGTGGCTCAATATCTTCAGCCTTTTTCGGTAAGATATCCTCTTTTAGCTGGACCAACGGAAAGGATCCTCGTTCATTTTTCACTTTCATTTTCGCAATCATTGAACGAATCGCCTCTGAAATGCTCATCACTTTCATGCTAGCACGGCTTGCCCAGAAGTTTTGTGCCTTTTCTGCTCTTTCTTTATCGCGTTCTAATTGTTCCAAACCACTTTGTGAAAAACGTTTCATATTTTTCACAACACTTTGAATATGTGTATAATGTCTTGTGTCCATATGGTCTAGCGTTGTTAATACTTCATTTTTAAAACGAATCTCCCAATCTTTCCCTTCAATTGTGAGCTTTACATTACGCAGAGATTGTTCGATTTTCGCGTGTTTCTCTTGTCCTTCTTCCTGAATAGCTTGATGTTTTTCACACCAGGAGAGAATACAGGCTTTCCCTTGACTCTTTATTTTTTCGATATCCTGCTCAGTAAATGCTGCAGCTTCCTCCTTTAGGATAACAGACAAGGTTAACAAATCGCCTTCATAACCAGTTATATTCGTTTCTGTTTCTTTTAAGTGCTTCTCAGTATTCTTACTTTCCTCTTTTGTTATTTTCGTTACGTCTTTTATTTCTACGGCCTTTACTTCTAGATCGAGTGTCTCCCATTCTTCAGGTTGCTTTTCATGCTTGACCACTTTCTTTGCTAACTTTTCACGCTGTTCGGTCGCGTGCTTGAAGGACGTTTCAGCTACGGTTACAGCCGTTCCTTGTTCCCGTTCTTCTTTTTCCGCAGTTTTCATTTCTTTCTGTGCTGTTTGCAACATATTTTCTAATATACTAATAGGTTCATCGGGTTCTTGTGCTTGATTCCAATCCTTATTATGAGTATTGAGTTTTTTCTCTAATTTCTTTTGCTGTTTTTGTTCGCTTTCTTTTTTCGCCTGAATCACGAGTAATTCTCTGGATTGTTCTTCTTTTGATTTTTGCAGCTGTTTTAGCTCATCAATGCTTCCATTTAGCTCTTCTACTATTTGTAGGGATAAACGCGGAACCTCTTCATACAGATCTGCTTTTTCATCAGGAGGAAAGGTCGCTTCTTCTATAAAAAAGGCAATTTCCTTTATATGTTGTTCGATTGTAAGTTTCCATTCGAAATACGTTTGATTCCATTTGTTTTGCAGGTCAACGTTCGTTTGGTGCTCGATGTTTATTTCTTGCTGCTCTATGCTCAATGCTTCTTTATGTTTCTCTTTTTCTAGTTTCACCCGTTTATTTTCTTGATGAAGCGTTCTTTCTCGCTCAAGATCCACTAACGTTTCAACATCTTTTGAAAGCTTTTCGACCTCTTGCTTCGTATTCTCTAACTCTTCTTTTAGCTGAAGCAGTAATTCTTTTTCTTTTTCCTCTTGTGTGATCATGTCCTGTAATTGAGTTTTCTTCGTATTAAGGACATTCTGTTCCTGATTAATCGCCTTTTCAATATCACTAGAAAGCTCACCAGCTAAAAATCGATCGATTTCTTTTAACATACGTCGTAAAGAGGTTTCTGTTTTTTCAATTTCAATCAGAGTATCTTTCTTTTCTTCTATTTGTTTAGCAATTTGTATTTTCCAGTTGGTGAATTGATTTTTCTCCGTTACTAGCTCTTTCTCCGTGCCATGAATCATCACTAAGGATGGTTGCTTATTTTCCTTGTTCATATCCTCACGCAAGAAAATCGGAACAGGACTTTTAAACATTCTCCCTGCTAAAACCTGTTGATTAATTTTTTGCCATTGATGCTGACTTACGACTAATCCGTATGGTAAAAGCGGATATGTGACAAGGTAATTCGCCATCTCTTCCATGCTTAATGATTGAAGAAATTGAGTTCCGTAAAACACATCAATACCAGTCTTCTCATCGATCGATTCCTTTAATTCTTTCACATCTTTATTCGGAATCCAGAAATGCTCGTCATTTAAAGAGTGGTCTAGTTGTGTTTCCCAAAGTTCTTTTTTAAGTTGTTCACCTTGTTGCAGATTTAGACCCACTATTTCTTCTATCTGTATGGCATATTTCGATAAGAGTGAGTGAGTAAATGGCTCTGATACATCATCTAATAAACCATGAAGCTTATCTGCAAGTTTTGCCTCTCGTTGCTTTTTCTCTTCATTGGCTGCCTTTAGTTCTTCACACTTTTCTTCTGAAAACTGAATCGATTGGCCGAGTGTACCACGTGAATTCGCCAGTTGATTTTGCCGTTCACTAGATTGTTTCTCTTTTTCTTGCAGTTCTACTAATTTAGCCTTTTTGTCTTCAATTTGTTTAGAGAGACTCTCGATAAACCCCTTTAAATCATAGGTTAAGCGGTCACCAAACTTTTTAATAAGCGTTGCTTCCTTTGATTCAAAGCTATGCATTTGTGTATATAAAAAGTCAATTTCCGTACTAAGCTGAGCAATGTCTTTTGTCTTTTGTTTATCTTGTCTGGACAGCTCAGTTGCTTTTTTCTTTAAGAACTTTTGATACCCCGCATACTGCTTAACAGCTTCTTGTATCGATTGAAAGGAATGCTCCCATTCAGTTGCTGCTTCCTTTTTGATTTCGTCCATTCTTTGATTCACTTGCTCTAAGCCACTATTTTGTTCCAGCGTGATAATCTGCTGTGAAAGAGAGCGAATGGTTTGTTCGTTTTCACTCCACTCTTTCAATAATAGCTGAAAAGAAAGCTCTTCTTTTCGTTCCTGTTTCCCTTGAACGAACTCTTCTAAAGATGTATGCTTTTTCTTTTCTTCATCTAATTTCTTTTCCCAATCCAAAACCTCTCTATGCGCTTTTGCATATTCTAAGTTGTCTTTTTGATAGCGTAAATCAGCTTGCTTTAGCGTTAATTTCTCAATATCCTTTTCTAACATCAGGATCGTTTCTGCTTCCGATTGCTTTAAATGCTCTAATGCTCCAAGAAATTGTCTTCCTAGCTTTGTACTTTCTTCGACAATTTCCTTATGCTCGACTCCTTTTGCTAAGTGCTCTTCAAATGGAACAATGTCTTCTAAAAACTCTTTATGTGCTTGCTCTCTTTTTAAAAGTACAGGTAGGTCCTTGGCAATACTTGCCTGGCTCTTAAAAATCTCCACCAAATCATTCTTTTGATGTTCGGTTCGATGCAAGACTTGACTAACAGTGGGGATGATTCGTTTTTGGAACAGAGAATGATCATCTTCTGCTCCCTCAAAGTATTTCCCAACCCCGCCTTCATCTTTATTGATGTCCTTCATAATATCCCAGTCTTTACGGTTAATTCCATATGTATCAAGGATGCGATAATGTTTTTTCGTATCTCGGTAAACGTCATATCCATTCCATTTTAAATAATCCTTCAAGCTTTCCGTTTCAGCCACTTCATCATTTTCATAGAGTGGAATATGTTCAAGCGCTGCTTCTTCATTCCTTTCATATTCTCTTGTATAAAAGCTAATATTAGGAAGGATCTTTGCTTCTTGTTCTAGTGTTTTGCTGTCATTTCCACTTTCTTCACTCATCGAAATCCGCTGTTCGGCTGAGAACATCCCTCCAGTTATCAGATGCCTACGGTCAGCACCGTCCAATTCCCATTGAATGACAACATGAAAGGTATATGGAATAAATTGCTCTTTATTATTAAAAAAGAACTGTTGGTAATAACGATTGTTTTGTTTTCCCCACGCGGTTCCTGGTTTGAGTATTTGGAAGATCGTTTGAAGGAATACACCTTTACCTCCGCCATTCATCATCGCAATGAGGCCATTTGTTGATGTCTCTTCGTTATGGAAATGAAATGTTGTATCTTTATATTGCTTTTGCATGCCATCATATTTCAGGCCAACAATTCTAATTCGATGGATTTTCGGCATGCTCATCCTCCTCTGTTGTCATCATTTTCTTAAACATTTCATACCGGTCATAGTCGTGATACAGGTATTCAATTCGCTCAAAAAGCTCTTGTTTTGGAATCACCTTGGGAATATCGTCGCGATCAAGAATAACGATCAAACCCTCCGTCTCTAATAAACGCATTGCACTTGCAATTAAACCAATTCTCGTTCGTCTATTACCTTTTTTCATCCCATAATCTTCAGTATCAACCTCCATGTACTTCCATGTTGTCACAACATCCGTCATATCAATTCTTTCTTCTTCTCCGAAGCTAGGTTTCGCTTTAAGTATGCTTTCCCAATTCACAATGAGGTCGTTAATATGCCGTTCTAATGCATAATAGCTAATTCCTTCCCGTTTCGTACGGACCTTCGCAGCCTGATTACGGTCTATTGATGCTAAAAAAGACATAATAACTACACTAATAAGATGAAAATGTTTTTTATTTTCGATTTGCTTATGCTTTTCTTTCATGTGGGTAAAATTCGTAGCAAAGACGGAGCCTGTTGGCTGGACAACTAATTGAATGCGTTTAGGTGATTCAATGATGTATGTACCTGATTCGTCTGCTAATAAAAGAACCGTCTGTCTCACTTCCGGATCAAAATACGTCTGGAAATGCTCACTATTTTCGTCGATCACTTTATCCTTAACTAACGAAAAATAGATAGCTGATGCTTTTTTGATCGTTTCTGCATTCATCCTTAATCCTCCTCTACACATAGTTTAAAAGGGGTCATTTTCATTCGTTGCCATAGAATAGGCTCTGCTCGATGATCAAAATCGGTAAAAATCTTCATGCCTTCAAACACTTGAAATTGCGGATATTCCATCATTAATTTATAAAGGAGAATTTCCCTCTCATCACTAAATGTTTCTTCCTTCCGATGTAAGACTTGAATCTTCAGTGGCTTTTTATCAAACATCATCCATAAATCAATCGATTCAGATTCCTCAAACCATAGATCCTGCACCTCTAATGACAGATCCGCTAAATCCGCTAACGAAAACTGTTTGTATGTTTGTAAATATTGAAAAACATAACTCCATGCCTTAATAACAGAATCCCAATTCGTCACCCGCTGCATCGTAATGCCTTCTTCTACCTCTTCTTCAATTACCGGATTCATCTCATGATTTTCATCGAATTCTTGCTCTCCCCAAATCCAATCAAGTGGTAAAATAAATTCATTCTTCGGTGAAAATAATGGAGATAGGACTCTTTCTAGTTCCGTCATACGATGAACTCCTTGCTTCATAAACCAATTTTCATAAAAATGCTCTCGAAATGAAACTAGACTGTTTTCCCAAAACAATGAAGGGTTTTCCGCTTTTAATTTCATCTCATATGAAATATTCTGAATGACTAGCTTAGCAAACCGATCATGTAATTGCCTTGTATGGCCAATTTTTTCTTGGAGAAGCATCAATTCTTTCTGAATATAATCATCTTCTTCATTTCTTCGTTTCGTTTTATCTATCATACTAGTGATTGTACGAAAGTGATTTTTTTCTTCTTCAAATTGCGTTTCAATTTCTACACGATTGTCTGCCCTTTGCATTTCCTCTTCAACCAATAAGATTTTGGGATTATTAATCATTTCCTTTTGAAAGGTGAATTCATTTGCCATTAAGCGGTTTACTCGTGAAATGAGGTGATCGAGGTTTCGTATAGCTTTTCTAAAATTACCATTTTTAATTAACTGCAAACTATAGAGTTGTTCAATCGTGATCGAGAATTCCTCAGCCATTTCCCTGCTCATAAAAATCATTTCCTGAGCAACATCTGTGAGTTTATAAATTATAGATCCGCCCATCTCTAAATTCGTATATAATTCATCCATTGTGACATATCGGAAGACCTGAATCTCCCAAGATTGTCTGATTTCATCGTAGTATAAAGCTTCAAACGGTTTACTAAACTCTTCTTTTCCTTGATATAAAAGCCCACTCGTAATCCGTTCAATTTGCTTATCGTCTGCTAAAAGTTTCATTTGTTTAATGGAATCCTGCACCATATGGTTGATATCGGATTTGCGTCTATGATCATCATCATTTAATTCTCTGTAAAAAATAGTGAGGAGCACTTGCATGAGAATGGTTTGGATATGAGGTTTCAGCTCACCGACTTCCATTCCCCTCCCAAGCTCAAACAGTGGATTTAATCGTTGCATTCGCTGGGCGAATCCTTCCCATGATTCGTTCACATCCATCTCCTCCAAGTTTCGATTGTTAAGACTTCTTGTGGGATCCGCTTATTTTCCTGCCACAATTGCCGTAATAATACTTGCTCATCTTCAGTAAACCATTGACAGAATATATCTAAGTATTTTATGTTTTGTGTTTGACCGATTTTCTGGTTATTCTTTTGTTCCATACACTCAAGCATTTTGCGGTATATTTTTAAAGCAGGCTGAATACAGCAATCCGGGTATTTTTCAATAAGGCGAATGACAATCCCATATCCTGCGGCATCAAGATCTCCTGCGTAATAGAAAAGATAGGATTTTGGCGGAAACATTCCGAAGAAAAAGGAAAAGCTCCGTTCAATTTTAGTCCCTTCACCATATATAATCAGTTCAGGTTCATAATCAAGTAGTCCTGCTTCCAATAATTTAATAGAAGTATGGAAGAAAGATAGATTTTCAACGATCAGTACCCGCTGAATATCGTTTATTTCTTTGCCCTGTTTCATCCAAAACACAAAAGGCTCCCCATAGTTGACCATTTTAAGTTGCTCTTCTGGTATCTTAACTCTAGCTAAAAAACCTTTTCCTTCAGGAAAGAGATCACTGTCTAGTAAGAACTTTTCTTGTCCAAAGAGCTCCAGGCTTCTTTCCTCGACAGATACGATTTCCCGTTCCTCATCTGAATGAAGAAACGTATATACATTTTGGATTCGCGTCCATTCCTCTTTCGTTTGCCATTGTGGATGACGTTCATAAAAGGAAAAATCAAACTGATCACTTAATTTCATCATCTCGAGACGATCCCATTTTGCTTCCTGAACTTTTATATTCACCCAGTAATATAAGGCAAGCGCTGGTGTTTTTCCATTGTATTGATTATTTTGAATAGGGATCAGTTGTCCTTCAGCTTGCAATCTTTCAATTGCATGATAAAACAACGAATAACCGTCCATTTCATAATAATCATCCAAAAGCTTGCGTAACTGATGTTCTAAATCGTTACTATTTATTTTCTTTTTTTGTTTAGGGTGTTGAATATCTCCAATAAAACCTCTCACCCTTGTTTCAATGATATCGATTGTACCCACCTACTTACATTCTCTTCATTCTCTGGTATAGATCCTACTACCCAATTTGGCCATCATTATATTAATATTATAAACTTAAAAGAGGTGCCTGTCACTTTTGCCTACGTGCAAAAGTGACAGGCACCAACGAAGTTTATACAGTCATTTTCCAACTTGATAATGCCAACCAGTTTTCTTTTTCTTTGTAGTCAGGCATAATATGTCCAACAAGGCGCCAAAAGGATCGATCGTGATTCATATGGACCATGTGACACATTTCGTGAACAACTACATAGTCAATGATCTCACGTGGTGCCATGGACAACCTCCAATTAAATGTTAATTGTTGTTTTGAATCACAGGTTCCCCATGTCCTTTTACTGTCAGAAATACGGATTGATCGTGGTTTTGTTTTGAAGTTATGTTGATATGAAGAGATACTTTTCTCTACGACTGTTTTACACTGCTGGTAATAAAAACGTTTTAATGCTTGTTTTATTTTTTCATCATTAAGCTGCTTTACATGGACGTGTAGTATTTCTCCTTCAAATACAACATGGTCTTGCGTTACACTTACATCTTGGAAAATCTTTATCGGATAGGCGTTTCCTAAATATAGAAAGTTTCCGCCTTGCTCATAAATCTTTTCTTGTGGTCCCTTCAATCTATCATTCATTTCTGCTGCTTTTTCCTGAATGAGGTCCCACTTTTCCTCTATTAACTGAAGTACTCTTTCATCAGCTGTCCCTTTCGGAGCCTGGACTTCAACATTCCCATTGCTATCTATCGAAATCCCTATGGAAGTTCTATTTTTGTACTTTATGTCAAAACGAATTGTCTTACCTGAGTAGGTATGTATCATGTTATCACCTGTAGGACCCTTAATGCCCTTATCCCTTGTGTTTATTTACTCGTTATTTTTAGAAATTCCTGTCGAATTCATCTCCATATATTTTATCGTTCTTTTTCTCTTTTTTCTTAAATGGTGTTTTTGCAGAGAATGTTATTTTCCACCCAAAGTACTAATGTACCATGAATCCAGAATCTATTCTATGTAGATTTGTAACTTGATTATTAAACAAATCGTCCTAATAAATCCTTCCCATCAAAGAACAATTCAGCCTAGTTCAAACAGAAAAGGTAAAACCTTTCCGCTATAAAGCGAATAGACTTTACCTTTCTCTGTTATAAAGTTCAAAAGAGTATAATCCCGACCTAACTAATCTAATAGTCTCATAGTAATAACAGTACTTTGCCTTGATTTTCTTTCTAAATGGATGACAATCCCTGTTAAGATTAACATGACCCCAACAACAAACCAATTGAACAAGTTGGTTGCAGTATCTGGTAGAAACTTGTTGTTCGAATCTACAAGA
The DNA here is from genome assembly GCF_059758525.1 of Metabacillus sp. GQ13. Taxonomy (NCBI): domain Bacteria; kingdom Bacillati; phylum Bacillota; class Bacilli; order Caryophanales; family Bacillaceae; genus Metabacillus; species Metabacillus sp. GQ13. The sequence continues at coordinate 76,397 of NZ_JCAXET010000004.1, read as the reverse complement.
TAAGTGTTATCCTCATCATCTTCATTCTCTACATTTTTATTGTTGGTATTATTATTGATTTGGTTGGTACCATTCTTGTTACTTTTGTTCGTACCGTTGTCTTTACTATTATTTTTACCATTGCTATTGTTATTACTGTTGTTATTGCCATTGTTGTTGTTTCCGTTATTGTTTCCATGTCCATTTCCGTTGTCTTCATCAGGTTCTTCCTGTTCCTCATCTTCGTCTTTTCCCGGAATTTCACCTTCGGAGGACTCGAAATCACCTGTATGAAAACGGAAGATATTAGATGTTCTCGTAGCTCCAATTTCATCGGTAATGTCCATATACCAAAAGTACGTGTCATTTGGCTGTAAGCCTGTCCACTCGGTAGTAGCGATATCACCTGATACCACCGCTTCGTCAACACCAATTAACTGATCAGAATATACATTCACACTGAAGTAATCAGTAGCTACACGCTTATTGATATCCATTAATTGATAGTCAGCTGTGAAGCTATCCACGCCTTCTTCATCAAAGAAATTATAGTCATCTAAAATTGGCGAATAAGTTTCAATACTTACACTTTCATCGACTGGATTAAAGGTTAAGTAACGTACATATCCATCTCCACCGTTCGGTCCGCCTTGGTAATCCGCAAGCATTTCAAGCACTTTCCGAGTCGATCCATCTTTATTTGGAATTTCAGAAACGCGTGTTGCGACACCATGGTAATGACCACCCATGACCATTTTTACATTCTCATTTGGCACAATGATTTGATCGTACACATTTTGCGACATTTTCGATAAGGTTGCACTGTATTCTAAATACGCGTGCATGACTAAAATCGCGTTACGGTCCGAATGTTTTTGTAAGGCTTCATTTGCCCAGGCAATTGATTCTGGTGTATCCTCCAGACCAAAACCAAGGTAGAGAACAATGAAATCATGGCCTCCAAATGATACTAGATCATAATGGTTTCTGTTATTATCCATGGATCCACCATACCATGGATTCGTTTCATAACGATCTTCTCCAACCCATTTATGGTAATAAGAATAATCGATTCCATCAATTATCGCATCATGATTCCCAGCAAGCACACCGTATGGTACCCCAGCGTTATCTAGCTTTTGTAAATTACGATCCGTGACAGCCCATTGCTCATCACTATTCGCAACATTAACAAGGTCCCCGGAGTGAATGGCATACTCAAACTCTCCGTTATTGTATTCGTCGACGATCCAATCACCTAAACCATCCCAAATATACTGATACGATTCCGCATAATACTGAGTATCAGTAAACCAGAGTATCTTAAATGGATCATTTGCATTTTTCACTTCATCCTGAACCATTGCTTGAATTTTACCATCTTTAATATATTTAGCCTTATCTACCTCAGCTGTAAGAACGATTTCGCTTTCAGCAGAATCGCCTGTTTCAGATTTTAAAGCCATCCATTTTTCTTCCCTATTGTCCCACGCATATAGTGTAACCTTACGATTTGGGAAGGTTTTCCCTTTCCAATAAAGTTCAACGGTATCTCCTTCGGTTAATTCTTCTTCAACAGTGACTTCAAACCGTTGATATGGGAAGCCCATCGTCGAATCATTTACTAGGTATTGTCCATCTTCATAAGCAAGTTTGGCTTGATCAGCCTCAGAAATCAACGTTTCACCTTCAGATACTACTGTTAACGGAGGTTCTCTGTCAGCAACATTGCTAAATCCATCTATTCCTTCCCCACCTGCAAAGTCATACTTGCTTCCTTCGTAGAAATGGACATTCAGTTTATCTTCACTTGGATCGGTAACACTCGCTTCAAGAGTTACTTTCTCAGAAACAACTTCACCAAAGTCTGATGGAGAAACTCCAGATGGCTGATTAGGTATTTCAGTACCAATTGAAAAATCCACCGAATACGATGATGAATTCCCAGCACCATCATAAACATTCACATGTAATTCATGCTCCCCCACTGCCAATTGTGCAGAAGATGTTTCATACGGAAATGTAATAGTATCACCATCAAGTGTTGCTTCAATTTTATCTAGACCCGTCATATTATCGTTTGCTTCTACATCAAAGGTGAAGTCGCCTTTCAATTGTGCTCCGTCAGTTACCATTGTCCCATTCGAATAAGAAATCCCCTCAATCACAGGATCAGTATTATCAACAGTGACCGTAGCAACATCTGCCTCAACGTCATCTTGATTCAGCTTGAGTTCATAAGGTCCATCTGCTAAAGCCATCGTATCTATTTCAGCATACTTAGCAGTCAATTTCTCATCTGGAATCGTAAAAATAAAATCACTTTTCATTGGCTTCGTAAAGTTTGTATTAGTTGGTGCACTACCGTCTCCTAACACATAGTATACATTTTCTTGATAAGGGATTTCCGTTTGCTGTAAATTCCCTAAATAGTTACGAACTTTTTCAGGTTTTATCGTAGTTCCATCTGGTAAAACAAGATGAACATTGATAACTTCAAAATCATCAAAATTGGTTTTATTAAAATGCTCTTCATGGGTATCTAGATCATAAGGAACATTTTCACCACCTGAATGAATCGAGACAATGCTATCAGAAATAAAATATCCAGGTGACATCTCATAGTTGTACCATGCCCCATCTACATAACTTGGTAAAATTCTAGTAAAGTATTCTCGTTCCCCAGCAGGATTTTTTGCACTTGCAGAGGCCTGATAAATATAGTCAATACCTCCAGCTTGGAAACCTAATTCCGCCTTACCTGGTAATGCAGGAGTTGTTGCAAGTTCCTCACCATTAAAGGACATTATCATGGAATCACTTGCGTTTTCGCCATATGCGTATAAACCAACCTTGCCGCTAACCATATCGCCGTCCTTTAAGGATAAACCGACCTCAGGTAGTTCCGTTCCAATTTCTCCTTCAATGACCGTGATTTGGTTTCCACGTGAATTATAAGGAACATTCGTTACATTGCCGCTCTCATCTTCAGCAATGACCATATAACGATAAGCACCCAAGTCATTAATATTCAAATTCACTTCATACACGTATTGACCATCTATTTGTTCCTTAATCTTCATTTCAAAACGATTGGTAAAATCGGTCAACAGATTTTCAGCTGTTCCATAAACAAGTTCAGCTTTTGCTAACTTTTCAGAGCTTGTTATCGTTATTTTATTGTCAGTACTTGCTTGCATTTGGTAGAACGGTTGATCATGCTTAATCATTGGAGCAACAACATCTTTTCCAGCAACTTCTGGAACTTGCCCCTCATCAATGCTACCAGGATTCGAAAATGGTCTTGTTTCGATGCGCTTCATTGATTTACCGGATTCAGGATACTGGAATAATACTGCACTATTCCGAATATCATTAATCATTCGATCTGGGCTGCCAACACTTGATGGATCATACCAAGCTTCAACAATCATATCGTCTAAGCTACCTGTACTTGAAATGGCTAACCCGCGCTGCAAAGAGTTAGGCAAGTTAAAGTCAGCAGAATTTTTATTATCATAAAAAACAATCTCATTCTCCGCGACGTTAGAATTGTAATGTGTATTGAAATCATCTGCTGTTGTATAACCAGCCGTAACAGCTTCCTTGGCAAACCAGATGATTCCCGCACTATACGGTTCTATAGCCGTATCTTCGGTTATTGTCCATTTTTTTGGTGCGGTGGTACTACTAGGATACAGATAGAAAAGGGAATATCCCTTCAAATTCAATTCTTCATCAGAGTTATTGTAAATCTCCATGAACTCATATTGATTTCCGCTACCCTTGCGATAGTCACCTGCAGGGTTTGGCGTCATTTCGGTAATTAAAATTTCCGGTTGCCCACTATCCTCAGGAGCATTTACATTGATTTCATAGATTTCTGATTGAACCGTTGACTCACTATCACTTGCTTCAATATAGTAATGGATCACACCTGGAGTAATAGAGTCAGCAGCAATACCATAGTTATAGGTTGAATTTTTGCCAGATTCCATTCCTGTTTCAGTAAATTCACCGTATGGGTTAAAACGGTAAAATAACTTCACCTCTAGTTTATCGCCATCCACATCATCCACCATTGCTTCTACAGTTAAATCTGTACTTGGTTTAACAGAAGCAACTGGGCTATGGCTAATAACCGGCTTTGTATTTGTTGAAGCGACAAGCTGCTCTGGTGCAACTACACCAGGGGTTGGTACTTCTTTTCGAAGATAAGCATCAGCGGTAACTCCCTCTTGTGGAACACGCGTATGAAGACTCATCCCATCAGAAACATCGTCACCAGTATATCTGATTTCACTAATAATCTTGTTTAGATCCTCTTTCATTGTGATATAGAAGCTTCGATCACTGCTGTTAGGTACTCCATCTTGGTTACGAACCATAAATACCGGCACTTCAGCAGGGATGTTATGATACGCTCTAAAATCGGCTTCTGTTAACTTTGCAGCATCATCTGTAATCGACTCGTGTGTTCGTTCTATCCATAGGACCGCTGGACTGTTTGCCGGAATCTTTATATTTCCATCACTTGCATCATTCGTGGCTGTTACAGCCAAATCTTTCGTTCCAGTTCGCCAGTCATAGCGAATTTTATACTTACCATTAAAATCGAGTTCCTCATCACCATGGTTGTATATTTCTACAAATTCAAATAAATCATTCGCTCCTGCCCCTGTGATGTCACTATTGTCTTTATCGTTTGGGTATACTTCTGTAAAAAAGATCGATCTAGCATTTTCTTCTGATGGTTCTTCTATTGGTTCTTCTATTGGTTCTTCTATTGGTTCTTCTATTGGTTCTTCTGGAGCTCCTTCTTGCTTGGTTGGAACGATTGCTACTTCAAAGGAATCAGATTGGACTAATGATAGCCCATCATTGAAAGTAATATAATATTGAACGGATTCTCCAACTATTTCTGTAGCTGGAATACGATAGGAATATCCGTCCTTATCGGCTATCATGTCGACACCTTTATACTCTTCTAACTCTCCATGGCGATAAAATAGTTTACCAGTTAGCGAGTCTCCTTCTGCATCTTCAACCATTGCTGTTACTGTTAAGTCCGATCCTTCTTCGATTGACTCAACAGAATTGTGAACAATTGTCGGTTCATTATTCACCACGGTCGGAATCAGTTGTTCTTTATTGACATCTCCTGTAGTTGGTTTCCCTTTTTTTTCAAAACTTTCCACTTTAAGGCCCTTTTGTGGGATCTTCGAATGATAACTTAAGCCATCTCCAACATCTTCACTTGTATAATGAATATGACTAATCACATCATTATTATCCTCTTTTTTTGTAATATAAAAACCTCTATCCACATTATTCAAGCCGTCTTGACCGCGTAATTTAAAGACGGGAACTTCGGCAGGAATGTTATGATAAGCCCTGAAATCTACTTCTGTTACTTCCGCTGCCGGACCAGTAATTTTAGAACTTGTACGCTCCACCCATAACACTGCAGGGCTATTCGCCGGAATAACAGTTTCAACATTTGTTGGGTCATCCACTGCTGTTACACTCATATCTTTTACATTGGTAAGATAATCATATCTAATTTTATAAAGACTATTAAAATCCAACTCACTATCATTTTGATTATAAATTTCGATGAATTCATATAAATCATTATCCCCCGCCCCTTCAATCTGGGCATTGGATTTATCATTGGGATACACTTCTGTAAACAATACCGGCATTGGATTCGCTTCGGTGGCAAGTTTAATCGTATTAGCAAGTACGCTGGTACTATGTGCAAATGGATTTAATAAAATAACCAAACATAAAATAATAGAAAATACTCGTTTCATCTTTTTCCTCTCTCTGACTCTATAAGTCTGTCTTTTATTTGGCGTCAAATTATAACAAGAATCAGTTCCAAAGACCCTTATTCCCCTCCTTTTTTTGATAAATTATCCTAAAAAAGACGCTACTATTAGTTTAAAGATGTAATATTTTCTAAATATTATGTTTTTTTATACTTTTACTAATTTAATGTAAATTGGCCTTTACAAAGAGAATTCATTAAAAGAGGTGCCTGTCACTTTTGCCTTTGTGCAAAAGTGACAGGCACCTCTTTTAAAAAGATGGTTTTATTTTGCATTCTCATCTGGTTGATGAATGCCGAATATATTTCCTTCCGTATCAAGATAATATCCCTGCCACGCCATTCCAGGAAGCGCATATTTTGGCATGGCTACCTTGCCGCCATTATTAAGAATTTTAGCTTCAATAGAATCGTACTCTTCCACTCCCATTGTACAGGCATACCCAGTTAAAGCTTGGTTAGGTTCTGGGCGAGGACCCTGACGTTGCATCAATGCTCCATTAACTCCAGGCTCATTCTCACCACCAGTCACAGCTCCAAAATAAGGCATTCCAGCATAACCAGTATAATCTTCAAATGTCCATCCAAAAACTTCTCCATAAAACGTTTTAGCACGGTCCATATCATCTACATGAATTTCGAAATGAACTAATCTTCCCATGATTTCCTCCTAATTTCTATTCGAACTTTGTTTTCCTTTAGCCATCTAGTATGTATTTACTTCCAGTTGTCTTTGGTACACCATCATCATTATTGTAACAAATATGGAAACTTATTCAATTGAATATACTGTAGTCAAAAGCTATACCACTGTTTTTAATTTTAATGTTAGAACTAGTGAAGGAAGATTACTTATCCTTCTAAATCTTTCACCATATAGTCATAATTATGTCCATTAATTTGGATGACTTTTTCCTCAATAAAACCTATTTTTTTATAAAGACCTTTAGCAGATGGATTGTCAAAAGCTACATTAAGTGAAACTCTAGTATATCCAATTTGTTTTGCCCTTTTTTCTACTTCTTTCATTAAAATTGTTCCTATTCCATATCCTTGAAATTTGGGACTAACACATATTGTATCAATGTAATAATCCCCAGGATCTGCTTCTTTATCAAAGCTAATGTCCTGATCAGGTTTCTTCTTTCTCAATTCACTTAGGATTGGTTCATCCAAAAAATGCGCATCATCTCCCCGATAAGAAATGATAATTCCTACCACTTCATCTAAAACATCCGCGATAATCGTATTTTGGAAACTAAGACGGTTATTTTTTTTATGAAAAAAGCAGCCTAAAGTTTCTCGGATATTTTCAGTATTTGTTTCACCAGTTAGCTGTTCAGCAATATCATCAATAGCAAGATGAATAAGTTCGGAAGCTTTCTTAGAATCCTTTTCAACCGCTAACCTGTACGTTAATTCTTGTGATACAGTTTCCCTCCAGCTTATTCTATTAGATACATCGCTAGAAGTGTCCCCTGTGATAAAGCAGCAAGATTCATCAGAATCTTGCCCAATATAATTGATTTGTTTACCTCTTTGTGCCATTGGTTTTTTTTCCAAAATACGATCTCCATTTAAATTATTTTTTTATCTTCTAATTCTATTGAGGAAAATTAGAGAGAATCACTGCTATTGTTCAAGTTATTTAGCGCATCTACTTATTAGCGTTATTCTAAAGTATTTGGTAGGTGAAGTTGTTTCAAAAGTCTTATAAGGTTTCTGACAGTGTGTTTCTCAGTAACAGGTTTTCCCTTTTCGGATTCATTTCTTACAGCCAATGTACAAATAAACTTAGATAACCTTAAAATCTCTCCATTCAATCGGTAAAAGCTCTTGATATTTCCGCGAAAGAAAACGATCATCAATTAGGACAATCACTCCCGTGTCTGTTTCAGATCTGATTAATCGCCCTCCTGCTTGTAGCACTTTGTTTATGCCAGGGAAGGTATAGGCGAAATCATATCCGCTTTTTCCTGTTGTTTGAAAATAATCCTTGATAATATTTCGTTCTAGACAAAGCTGTGGTAAACCAACTCCGACAACAATTACACCATTCAGACTGTTCCCTTTTAGATCAACACCTTCAGAAAACACACCACCTAATACCGCAAAGCCAATAAGTGTTTCGGAACTATCTTTTTTGAACTTCTCTAAAAATTGCTCCCGTTCTTCCTCGTCCATCCTATTAGTTTGGATGATGGAACGAATTTCAGGGTTGTTTGTAGTAAAATCTTCATATACATTTTTCATGTACTGATAGGAAGGAAAGAAAATCAAATAGTTTCCTCGTCGTTGTATTACTAGCTTTGAAAGCATTTCAATCATTTGTTTTTTCGTATGGTCTCTGTCATGATATCGAGTGGAGATTGGTTGAATGAATACTTCTGCTTGTTCCTTTGCAAATGGTGAAGAAATCGCAAGGGTATAATCCTCTGGTGTACCACCAAGCATATCCATAAAATACTGGAGTGGTAATAGTGTGGCAGAAAAGTAGACAATTGTTCGGAACTTTTTGCTAATCTGCTGCAAAAGATAAGAAGGGTCCAAACAAAACATTTTTAGATGAACCTCATTTTTAACAACTTCCACATATGTCACATACCGTTCATCAAAAAGCTTTGATATGCGAACAAATCCAGTTGCAGCATAATAGGTATCTACTAGCAATTGCTGATCGTTCGACTTTGTTGGTTGCAATAATTCAATCTCAGCGTTTCGAACGAATTCTTCAAGCATCTCGACTAAATCCGTTTGTAAATCCTTCAGCACAAGTTGTCCTTTCTCTGAATACTTCTTCTTTAATTCAATAAAATATTTATTTAGTTTAGTTACAGAATCATATACATTGGAACCTTTAAATTCACGTTTTAAGGTAAGAAAGGTTGATTTTGCTAATTCTGCTGAAAACATCTCGCGAGCCCGATCCACTAGATTATGTGCTTCATCTATTAATAATGCTGATTGTCTTTTATGCTCATCGAAAAAACGCTTTAATGATACTTTCGGGTCAAAAATATAGTTATAATCGCAAATAATGGCATCGGCTACAGATGATAAGTCCAAGGAAAACTCAAATGGACAAAGCGTATGTTTTCTCGCATATTCCTCAATTTTCGCTCGGTTAATAAACGTTTCATTAGACAATATATCTAAAATAGCTTCATTGATTCGATCATAATATCCATTTGCAAACTCGCAATACTCCTTTTGACAAATGGTTTCTTCTTTAAAACATACTTTTTCCTTAGCAGTAATCGTAACAGCGCTCAAAAATAGACCTTTATTTTTCAATTGGGAAAAAGCTTCTTCTGCGTTTTGCCTTGTGATTGTTTTAGCTGTTAAATAAAACATTCGTTCAATCTTTCCTTCTCCAATCGCCTTAACGGTTGGGAACAGGGTAGAAATGGTTTTTCCAATTCCAGTAGGTGCATTTGCAAATATATTGTTTTCCTCTGATATTGTTTTATAAACGGCACCTGCGAGCTTACGTTGACCCTCTCGATATTTTCCAAAGGGAAATGGTAATTCAGAAATGCTTTGATCCCTAAGTAGTCGATGCTTTTGCATAAGGGATGCATAGGGCGAATAGTGCTTTACAAGCTCTTTTACAAATTGTTCAAGTTCCTGAAATGTAAATCGTTTTTGAAATTTCTTTTGCTCATCTGTTATAATATGTATGTACGTTAATTGAACAATCATATCTTGCTGTTCATAATCTTTTGCATAGATATAGGCATAAACCTTAGCCTGTGCCCAGTGCACTAGGTAGGTATCCTCTTCTATTCCACTCAAGTCTTTTGAAGTTGACTTAATTTCATCGATAATGATTTCATCATTACGAAAAATCACCCCGTCACATCGACCTTCTATCACAAAATTCATCGTTTCATATTCGATCTCCGTCTTAAGAGAAACTTCCTTTTTATCTGTTTCTTGATACGTACTTTGAATGGCCTTGTGAGCCTTCGTACCTTCTGTCATAGTAGAGACGGTTCGAAATTTATTGTCGATACTTCCACTACGAAATACATACTCAACTAATGTGCGTACAGAAATTTTTATTTCGGGTAGCATCTAATCACCTAATTTTTCAATTCAATTAGTTCTATCGTACAAGGTTTGACAACTTTACGCAAAGATAAAGATGGCTAGGTAGAAACGATTTCTCCGTCACTTACGAACCATCCCTAATAGTTACATATGAATACCTTTTTGCCATAACATCACTAGTCAGACCAAATAAATCAACAGGTTCAGCAAATGATTCTGAAAATACCTTATTATTTAATAATATCTTCAGAATAGAACTTCATTTAAAGAATATCTATTGGGTAGGATTTTCTGAGATATTATTATATAATACGGTGAAATTACTGTTTATTAATGTAGAAAACTCTCTATTCACCTCAATGAACTTATACATAAGTAGCAGCAAAGATCTGCAGAAGGGACATGTTTCTTGAAACTAAAGTCATTGATATTATTCACTTTTTTTGTCGCACTACTACAAGGATGTTCCAGTCAACCTAATGAAAATGATTATCTCGCAACAAATGGTCAGCTAGACTTAACCGAATGGAATAATGAAGACACCGATACGTTAATTCCTTTAAATGGAATGTGGGAATTTTATTGGAACCAATTACTTACCCCTAGCGATTTTCAAAATAAGGCAACTATTAATAAAACTGGTGATATCTCTTTGCCTAGCAAATGGCATACCTACAATAATAAAGACGGTGTCAAACAGCTCCCAAAAGAAGGCTTTGCGACTTATCGACTAGAGGTATCCATAGCAAATTCGGATGAAATATTAGGAATGATTGTCCCTTATATGCATGGGAATTACAATCTCTGGGTCGATAATAAACTGCTCGCTAAAAACGGACAAGTTGGTACAAATGAGGATACCAGTGTTCCCGGTAAAGATCCTAAAGTTGTTTATTTTTTACCAGAAGATGCTACATTCACTTTGACCTTGCAAATATCTAACTATTACTACAAGGACGGGGGGATGTTTCTGCCTATAACTCTAGGTGAATCTGAGAATATTCATGATAGCCATTCCAGAAAAATCATCATCCAATCAATCTTACTTGGTGTCCTGATTTTAGCAGGGATTTATCATATTGTTCTTGGAATCTTTAGAAGAACAGAACGTTATTTCTTTTATTTCGGAGCATTCTGTTTAATGGTTGCTTTCCGTTATCTTATGATTGATAATGTCTTATTCACAGACATGTTTCCTACCTTTGATTGGGAACTTACGATGAAACTCGAGTTTATTAATCTTTATAGCCATGTTCCTCTTTTAGCCATGGTATTATACAGCTTATATCCTACGCTCAATTATAAATGGTTTACTTATACGTGTCTTATCGTTGCTATTGTTTACGACCTATTGACTATTTTTACTGAAGCAAAAATTTATCACTCCTTCATCATTTATTTTCAGCTATTTATGATTATATGTGTATGTTATGCGCTGATCATCGTCATTAAATCGATGAAGAAGAAGCAACAGGAAAGCTATTATATCTTTACTGGTATGATCATTTTGATGGCTACTATTCTGCTTGATATATTCAGGAATATACTTAACCTTACTGAACTGAATCTATATCCTATCGGTACGGCTATATTTATTATTTGTTTTTCTTTAGTCCTATCCAAGAGACTTTCCACCTCGCTAGATCTTTCAGTTGAGTTATCTGAAGAACTGGTTCAACTGAATAGTGATCTAGAAACCAAGGTTGAACAGCGTACGATGCAAATACAACAATCGAATCGTCAATTAGAAGAACTGAACGATAAGCTGAAAAAAATGGCGTTAGTTGATGGACTGACAAATATTTCAAATCGCAGACAATTTGATGAATATTTTGAAGAACAATATAACATCTGTAGCACTGAAAACAGATCTCTTTCCCTTTTATTTTTAGATATCGATTACTTTAAAAAATACAACGATTATTATGGACATCAAAAGGGCGATGAATGTTTAAAAATGGTCGCTAAGGAATTAAACGATTATGTCACAGAATTACCAGAAGGTATTGTATCCAGGTATGGCGGAGAAGAATTCGTTTGTGTGTTACCTAGCACTACTGAGGGTAATCCCGAACTATATGCTCAAGAACTTAACCGTAGAATTGAACATTTACAACTTCCACATGAAAAATCTCTAGTTTCCAATTATGTGACAGTAAGTATTGGGCTAACCACTGTTATACCAAGTACTACAATAGAGAGGAAAGATATCATAAAGCAAGCCGATCATGCCTTATATCAAGCAAAAGTGGCTGGAAGAAACCGAATAGCAATATATTCTGACATTAATTAATCAAAATTCATGCTTTCTTATCTCTTAAAAAAGAACTTTCCCAGATTAAATCGGTGAAAGTTCTTTTCTTCTTAAAAACTTTTCAGAGACTTTAGTGGTTATTACGCATGTTTTGGTTACAGATTTCTTTTTAAAGTAAGTACATTAAATTGAACCAACAATTCTTTTCCTTACCATTCCTTTTTTTAATAAGGCTCTTTTCTAAAAGTTTGTTGCTCTAGTACGAATAAAAATCGGCTTTTGGATTTTTATTATCTAAATTGAAGCGATCTCCAGTGGGATATCAGCGTCATTTAACGAAAAGAGCACGAAGATAGGCTGAATACGTAAAGATTTACTTATTACGAAAAACAACAATCTTTGCGAAAACAGCCTTTAATAAAAACAAATTCAAGTCCTACCTTTTTAAACCTTATGCCTTTAAAACAAAAAAACACATACAAATATTGATTTCAACATTTGTGCGTGTTTTATCGTTTCTTAATTGAACTTGTTCGTCACTAAAGATACCAATGTTCGGGATTTAATTTGTTACTTCCTCTCACCATGATCTACACACCTAGCCACTTCCTCCCTTACCATCGGTGCAACCTCTTTACCAAGAAGCTCAATCGCTCTCATCACATCGTCATGTGGTATTGAACCAACTGGTACATGTAACATAAAACGTGTGATCCCGACATTCTTTCTCAAGTGAATTACCTTCTCAGCAACCGTCTTCGAATCACCGACATACAAAGCTCCTTCAAAGCTTCTAGCAGAATCAAAGCTCGCACGGGTATATGGTCCCCACCCTCGTTCTCGACCTAACTTGTTCATAACTTGTTGAGTGGAAGGGAAAAATTTGTCCGCTGCAAGTTGGGTATTCTCAGCAATAAAACCATGCGAATGAGAAGCAACTGGTAATTTTGAAATGTCATGACCTGCATGAGCAACAGCCTTTTTATATAATTCCACAAGTGGTGCAAATTGAAGTGGACTCCCGCCAATAATCGCTAATACGAGTGGTAAACCTAATAGACCTGCTCGGACGACAGATTCCTGATTACCACCACTACCTATCCAAACGGGTAACGGATCTTGAACTGGTCTAGGATAAACACCTAGGTTATTTATTGCTGGACGATGCCCACCTTTCCAGGTTACTTTTTCGGATTCGCGTATTTTTAGGAGGAGTTCTAGCTTTTCCTCAAATAGTTGATCATAGTCTGTTAATTCATAACCGAACAAGGGGAAAGATTCGATAAACGATCCACGACCTGCCATGATTTCTGCTCGTCCATTTGAGATCGCATCGAGTGTAGCGAAATCCTGAAACACTCGCACTGGATCTGCAGATGATAAAACTGTAACCGCGCTTGTTAGTCGGATTCTCTTTGTTTGTGACGCAGCAGCAGCTAGTACAACTGCAGGAGAAGATGCAGCAAAGTCTTCACGATGGTGCTCACCTACACCAAATACATCGAGGCCTACTTGATCAGCAAGAACTATTTCTTCTACAACTTCTCGTATCCTTTGCGCATGACTAACTACTTCTCCTGTTTCTACATCGGGTGTGGTTTCTACGAATGTACTTATGCCTATTTCCATTTTGTTTACCTCTTTCTATGTAATTGATATATCTCGATTCAAAGACAATACAGTGTCAAAAGTTTATACTCTACATCATACCAAGTAAGATGATTTATTCCATACTGTTGTACTTGTTTACAGTTCGCACAAAGGAATATGGTATTATTATCTTTTTCTAATAAATAGACTAATTAAGTCTCTATTAGTAATTATACATAATAATACCTATAGTAACCAATTCGAAATAGCTAATCTTTTTCGAATAGAATGTTGTTTTTTATTTTAAAATTGTATGAAAAGAAGGAACTCACTAAGCAGAGTTCCTTCTTCCTTTACTATTAATCTTCTTTTACAATTGTCTCGAACTTCATTTCTTGTGATTCAGGTTCTAAAGCACCATTGTATGCCCAAGAATAATTTTTTATTTCAGAGGTGCCATCCGCATTGATAATCTTGATTTCTTCATTTGTGCTCACAATTACTTTTCCACCATCTGCCCAATAATCAATGATATCTACAGATACGATTTCTTCTTTAATGCCCTTTTTAGATAAATTTGTTACTAAACCTTTTTGTGCTTCGTGGAGCTCACTTCCTTTTAATAAATACGGTTCTACTAATGAGAAATCGTTAGTATTAATCGCATTTACAAGCCCATTTAGATATCCTTCTGTTAATTCAACCATCTCCTCAGGAACATCAGCACTGTTAGTAAAGTTGGTATCTGATGTGGATACTGAAACTTCATTAGAATCTGCAGACCATTTAGAAGTAAATGTTTTTGGTTCTTTTACATTCATTTCTTTTGTATTTGATGTGTCAAAACCATATGTGCTATCCGTGTCATGAAGCAACCATTTACTCTGTTTTTCGTCGTACTGTAGGTAGAATATTTGTTGATCGATTGTTTCTTCTATAGTAGATTTAAGATCTTCATAACTTGACCAAACTTTCGATTTTCTTTCGCCTATTATAATAGCAGACCATACTCCATCGTTTTTTTCGACGGAAGATGAACTTAAATCAAAGTTCGTACCTATGTACTCATATGAAACGTTATATCCATCTTCTTTATAATAATTCGCTTCATCGATGATTTCGTCTGTGTACTCTTTTGTTGCTGTAGTTAATTTACTTGCATCTGTTGTTGTATAGGCTTCTCCATACTCTGTGTAAAAGTTATGTATAGCTTGCATGACTTGATTTTGAACATCTTCAGTCATAAAGTCGACTGTCACATCGCTATCTGTAATCTCTACTTCCTTAGATGTAACTTTCCCCCAAGGAAATTCGCTTTTGACAGAAAGCTTCATCGAACCATCTGTTAACACAGGACCAAATGTTGCATTCTCAGTCACATTTACACCAACATCTTTCCCGTTTATGTTTAATTTTGCTTCTGTGTCGATGCCATCAGGTAGATACACGGTTACTTCTTCTGCCTCAATTTTAATAAATTCATGTTGTTTCTCATTTACAGCATTTAGTAAAAATTCATCCTTCGCAACCAAATCAATAAGATCTGTCTTTAGGTTAGCTTCTACCTTATGATAACCTGGAACAAATGGGCCAAATGTCGATTCAAAGTCTGGTTTATCTGCCCTTCCAACTTCTTCACCGTCAACATATAAAAGCGTATCTTTATAGTTTGTCCCTAATTGTAAGTATACTGGATCAATATTTAACTCGAATTTATCCCAGAAAAGGATATTTCCGTCTCGTTCTAAGTTAATCATCCCTTCTACTACAACACTATTAATTAATTCTTCTAGCTCGGCTCCCTGTTGCACCTCTTTTGATGAAGCCACTTTAGCCTGAGTTTTTAAAAGTTCTATTGTTTCGTTTATCTCTTCAGGGTTTTCTTTAAAATAAGTTAATAACCCTTTAACACTCTTTTCATTAATATCTAGTTTCTTATCATTTGAGCTTAGTAGTTTGGAAACGGCCTGTTCATCGTTTTCATTTAGTGCTGTTTCAAAGTTTGTAATTAAACGTGTCTCCGATGTTAGCGCTTCTCCGACTTTATAACCTCCAAATAATAAAACAACTGCTGCCGCACCAATGATAAAAATGATTTTATTTTTTTTAGACATTGGTTTTTTAGGTGACATTGGCACTGATGTGACGCCATTCTTCTGTAGAGACTCTGCCTCATTCTTACTACCTACTAGTGTTCCGCATTCATTACAAAATGCCTGTTCATCGTTGATCTTGTTTCCACATTCTTTACAAAATTGCATCATTCATACTCCTTTAATCACTTATTCAGATTAATATATAAAAAGATTACTAGGTAATTATATCTATAAAAGACAACTTATGAAATAAAAAAATAATATTATTTAGCTTTCCTTTGTGGTTTGACCTGCTTTTTTCTAAAAAAATCAATTTCTCCTAACAAATGAACCAAAAGTCCTATATAATAAATAAAGTAGTTTTAGATTACTTCTGGTAATCTTGTATATTAAAGAACTAGAAAGGAAGAATCATCATGTATCAATGTCCGAATTGTCAACATCAAAATAATGGAGGGAAATTCTGCGAAAAATGCGGTAGTAAACTAAATAGTGTATCATCGACAGAAGCAATAGCTGAAACAGCTGGAACCTCCACCGGAACTACTCAAGATTTTAGTGGCCAAGGAAAACAATATTTAGAAGGAGCGAAAAATATATCTAAATCCTACTTCACTTACTTTGTGGAAGTAATGAAAAAACCATATGCCTCTTCGGTAAATGTTGGCCAAGAACATTTCATCAATGGTATTATCACAATTGTCTTGTATTCTATTTTTATTCCATTAATGTTTTATTTTGCATTAAAAGGTGTATTAGCAGAAATGAGTGGATTGGCAAGTGAACTTATGGGGGAACAAGAAGTTTCGATTCCATTTAGTGATATTGTCTTAAAACCTACTTTCGCTTACATTTTCTTTATTTTGCTAATCGCTTTATTCACATTTGTTGCCGTTAAACTAGGGAGCGTGGATGCAAGTTTCAAAGAAGTATTTGCTCGTTTTGGATCTTTCCTTATACCTTCTGTTGCCATTTTAGCTATTGCACTTATCTTTTCTATTGTAAAAGTTAAACTATTTATTTTTATCGCACTTATTGGTTTTCTAACAAGTATTTTTATGGTACCACCATTAGTAATTGCAAGTTATAAAAAACAGACTTCAGATGGCGTAGATGTTATCTATGGTTCGCTAATTACATACACGTTAACATTCATTGCTATAGCAATCATGAGTGATATGCTATTTGAATCTTTAAAAGGTTTCATTACAAATATGATTGGTGGAAGTTTATTTTAAATACGAAAAAACCTGATGTTATCTTTCATCAGGTTTTTTACATTTTTTTACGAGCATTAGTTGTAAAGTACGATAACACCTTAAGTTGGAGGCATTTCCTTATTTCTGAAAACCTAGTAAACTCCTTACCATTAACCAAAAAAGCAAGACCCGCCCCCACAAGATCAAAGCAGAACCTAAGCCAACTGCCGACATCTAAGTTTGAATCTGATCGTCCCCCATTGTATTCATATCAGGTAAAAACAGCCAAGTAAGAATAGCGATTATACAGAGGAGTGCGCCTGTTACGTAATAAAATCTGACTTTAAAAAGTGATGCTAGAGGTTGCTTTACACGGTAGGCATCGTTATTTTGTTTAAATCAAAAAAAGCACCTCCAGGAATGGAAATCCTTCTTTGATAAATTTAATATAGCAACTATTACAGAGTATCAACAAAATTCAAATAATCTTGAGCGCTTTTTTCCAATTGGCTTGAACCCAGCTCATTTTCTTCTTCTTCGTTTCCACCCGGCTCATTTTCTTTTCCATAAAACGCAAAAGTCGAACGATAATTTGCATGGCAATACAGGAAAGTTGTTTCAAATGGAGCTAATATTTGTTCAAGTGTATACCGATATCTTCCGTTTTCACTATAATCTTCTTTTTTGATTCCCGCAGATACACCTAAAGCAACTTTACGATTCTTTAAATGATCCCCTCCATTTGAACCATAAGCCCATCCATAAGCTAAAACATCGTCCAACCATTTTTTAAGAAGAGGTGGACAATTAAACCAATATATAGGAAACTGCAAAACAAGATTACCATGCGATTCAACCAATTTTTGTTCTATTTCCACGTCTATGTTTCCATTAGGGTAAACCTTAGACAATTCGTGGACAGTATACTTTTCTGGATATTTTTTGAGTTCTTCTACCCATCGTTTATTAATGACGGATGTTTCTATACTTGGGTGTGTTACGATAATAAGAGTTTTCAAAGATTTGTCCTCCTTAAGTATTATTTGTATCTTGAGTATAAAGAGCACACGGTATCCACTTTTAGTCGAGGTGCTTTATAAAGGTGAGTGTCAAATCATACATAAAATACTTTTCTATAAGGAGAGGGACTAGCGAACATAAAACCAAATAAATCACCATTACCTGCATCAAAAAAATGTTCCAATAGTTTCAGATTGTTTCTATATTCATGACATAAAATTACCTTTGTTTAATCGAAAACCTGTTAAAATAATCAAACTATACGCCCAAAGTAACCAAGCACTGAAAAATGGTAAGGCATCAATATGTAACTGTGGAAACACCTTTTGAAAATAAATAATACTAAATATATCTAAAATCATTCCCGGAAGTGCAATTTGCACTGAAGTTTCGAGCCATTTATATTGAGGTAGTCCCCTTAAAAAATAGTAAGGATATGTGGCTAATGCAATTAAAGGTATTGCTAGAAAAAAAGTGATAAGCAATGAAAGTTCGTTACCTGGGATTAGAAATAAATGCCCAAAGAAACGGAAAAGTAGTGTAGCTAAAATCCATATAAAAAAGCCCCAGATTACATTTATCATAAATTTACTCCTTATCAATATTTATGGTAAATAATTCGAGGTTTATACCTTTTTTCCTTCCTTAAAATAGAAATTTTTAGGTGATTAAAACGTACTTTTTATAAATTGATTCCAGTGAATCCTGGCTGAAGAGATGAATAAGCTGTTTTTTTTACATATCTTAGCATTCTAAATCGGTTCAATTAAAAAGAATTACACGCTACAATTCGTGGCTATTTCATTATAAAAGTAAATAAATCTGGTATGCATCTTCCCACCCTTTTCGACAGATCGGAGTGTATATGCCTATAAAAGTCAAATCTCCCCTACCTTCTCAGCATATTTTATTGAAAGATAAACACTAATTGCGCCTAAAACACTCAATATTGCTAGAACAGGCTCCGGATTAAGATGAAAATATGAGGAGAAATTAGGTAATTGCATAGATACGATCGCGCAAATAACAGTTGGAACTGTTGCTCTTTGCCAAATAGCAAAGTAAAAAAGAGGGATGAAACAAATCAGCGTAACAACGAAAGAACGAACAATCATATGACCTAAAGAGCTGAACACTTCCGAAGCCGTCAACTGCCATTGAATGATCGGCATAAACTGATCGAATAAAAGGGTTACCACACCTGTAAATAGAAACGATATCATCGAAGTAAAAAAGACAAAAAGTGAGATGAATAGTACTTTTGCTCCAAACAGTTTTTTTCGAGTTATTGGATAACTGAATGCAAGTGAGATCGTTCTATTTTTATATTCATCAATGAACACCTGACTGATTAGTGATGCTCCAAGCAAGGAAAATCCACCTTGCACAGCTCCGATTAATCCAATCATGGAATGAAAATTTAGTCCGAAATCAGCACTTACCACTTTTATAAAAAACACAGGCATAAACATAATAATAAGCCAGTAAATGATTAGCTCCCCGATTATTGATTTTTGTTTTAGTTTTTTCCATTCTAGTAACATCAATTTATTCAACATGTTCACCCCCACTAATTTGCTTATAAAAATAATCTTCCAATGAACTTGTGTGTTTTTGAATTTCTTCTATTCCAATATCATGTAGGACTAACATCTTTGAAATGTCTTGTTGGGACATTGCCAAATCATAAATTCGAATTCTATTACCTTGTATAATTTTCATATTGGAAATATGAAGTTCACCTTCGAGCAAATAAACTGTTTTTTCCAAATCTGTTGTCAGAAGCTCAATATAATCGGTCCGTTGCTGTTGAATATCGCCTAAACTCACCTCATTCAAAAGCTTTCCATTATCAATTACACCGATCCTGTCAACAATCTGTTCCATCTCACCTAAAATATGACTTGAAAGAAGAAACGTTATCTCGTACTCTTTGTTAAGCATTCGGATTAAATCGCGGATATCTTTAATTCCAATTGGATCCAAACCATTTGTTGGTTCGTCTAAAATGATTAATTCTGGCTTCGTTATGATGGCTCTGGCAATTCCAAGTCGTTGCTTCATTCCAAGTGAAAAGTCCTTTACTATTTTATTTTCAATCCCTTTTAAATGCACCAGATCCATCGCTTCCCTTATCGCAGCTATATCATAAAACCCTAAATATTCACTATGAAGTTCTAAATTTTCCATCGCTGTTAAATGTTCAAAAAAGATTGGATATTCAATAATACTACCGATTCGTTGTAAAGAAGACTTCGATTCCTCAGTTAACAATTGACCAAATAACTCTATTACTAACAGCTAGAGTACATGCAACTATTCGAAGGGCAACAAACTACCTTTCTACTGAAAAAAATCACCTTATCCACAATACCCTCCATTATAAAGAGCTTACGCTTGATATGAATACTTTTTCTGCAAACGTTAAGGCTACATCTATTAAGCTTACATCAAAGGAATTTCATATGTTGAAGATGTTTATGACAAATCAAAGTAGAGTATTTGAAGGATGTAATCCTATATGATTTGGGAGTTGCTTAGAGGAACCCTTTTCCCAATAAATTAGGAATTAAAGATATGAAGGGAGTTTTTGAGAATGTAAAACAAATTGAGCAAACCTATCTGAAAATGAAACTGATAGGAAACAGTTTCATTTTTTAGATAGGTTAAGTTCATGTGTAGACTTGTTTACGAATTGGCGAAAGCAGAGAGACAGGTAATGATCTATAAGTATAAAGGTATTTAATCATTTCCTTAAATAGCTGTTCATTTTGTAGGTTTATTAACCATTATAGCCGTTATCTATGTTCCAACTTAATCAATGCGTAGTAAGTTCATTTTCTGTTACCCATTTATGATTTTTTACTGTATCTCCCCCTGTTGTCGATGTGTAATTGACCATATACACGGTCGTTGCTTCAGCTGATTCAATTTCAGCTGTTGCCCCTTGCATTCCGTTCATATGGTTTGCCTCTAAGATAACCTCAGTTCCTGGTTTGAATAGATTATCAGCAGCATTTTCAATTTCCTCTTGAATTACCCATTTATGGTCTTCAACTCTTTCTCCACCTGTGGTAGGTGTATAAGAAACAACGTAGGCAGTGGTTTCATAAGCTCCTACAATTGTCGCTTTAGCCC
The DNA here is from genome assembly GCF_059758525.1 of Metabacillus sp. GQ13. Classification (NCBI taxonomy): domain Bacteria; kingdom Bacillati; phylum Bacillota; class Bacilli; order Caryophanales; family Bacillaceae; genus Metabacillus; species Metabacillus sp. GQ13. The sequence continues at coordinate 55,235 of NZ_JCAXET010000004.1, read as the reverse complement.
CTTTCATTCCTTCCATATGATCGGTTTTAAGAATCGCTTGACTCCCAACCTTATGTTTTGGATTTTCTGCTACTTTTAATCCCTTGGGCACTTCACCTGAGCTGGAATGATTCATGCTTTCATGGTTCATTTCTTCGTGAGTTGTTTCTTCATGTCCTTTGGTCTCATGGCTCGTATTATTTCCACATCCACTTAAACCAATTATTGCAGTTAAACTACATACGATCATTTTCTTTTTCATTTGAATCCTCACCTCAATAAAGTTTAGTTTCCTTTATTAAATATATACCCTATTAGGGTATATAAGCAAACGAAAACATACTTTTTTTCAATCTTAATTATTACGTTTTCACGTTTCTTACCAGAAAGAAGACTAAATTCAGAAGTTTAGTCTTCTTTCAAGTTTATTGTAAATTAAAGAAAACTAGGGGGTTAAGTCCCTAGCTAGTAAACAAACCTGCCTATCGTAAATTTTTTAATGCACCACTCCATGCGACCGTTTGGTCTAACATAGCATTGACATTACCAAGGTGTAAGTTAGCTGGTTTAAATGTTTTGTAGTTTTCAAAGTCTGTAAATAATGATAATGTTGGATGTACACGAACGTCAGCAACTAGTAATTCACCTAAGATTCCACGCAAATGTTCAGCTGCACGAGCTCCACCAGTTGAACCATAGCTCACGATGCCCGCCGCCTTGTTGTACCATTCGTTACGTGCGGAATCAAGTGCATTTTTTAATGATCCTGTAATACTGTGATTGTATTCCTGTACGATAAACACGAATCCATCTAAGCTAGTTAGTTTTTCTGACCAAGCTAGTAATCCTGGTTCGTTACCTGTACCTTCACCAACAAATGGTAATTTAAAGTCTGCTATATCTACGATTTCGTAATTTGCATCTCCTCGTTTATCAGCTATTTCTTTTACCCAATTTCCTACTTGTGGACTAACTCGTCCTTGACGTGTGCTACCTAAGATAATTCCAATCTGTAATTTTTCCAATGTTTCTTCCCCCTCATTAATGAGTAAATAATTTCTTTTTAAACAAATTAGTTATCATATAATTGATTTACAGGACCCCTATTTCTTCCACTAATGTATAGTAACCACCTTCAGCTTCTTCAATTAGATGTTTAATCTTATTAATATGAATAGTAAAATCACTTTTCCCTACCCAATTTTTATGACATTCAACACTCTCAAAGGTAGATATCATAATAGCTTTATTACTATCAATAGAACGATGCCAACGACTACTAATCCAACCAGGAACACCTTGAGGTTCTCTTTTAAAATTGTGTAGTTCTTCAGCTTGGATAGCGACCAATTCCTCTAGTTTGCCTGGTTTGGCAGTAAATACATTAATCCATACTACTGAATTACTTGTTTTCATCTACCTATACATCCCTTCCTTTAAATGATCTTTCCCAAAGCATATTGATTCCATCAGTACCTTCTATAAAGAACACGATAGGGTATTTGTTCTGAATTCATCACCCTTAAAAACTAGGGAGTTAAAGCCCTCGTGAATGTTTGCACACTCTGCAATATAAATGCATCCAGGGACACGGTTGGAAAATTCTCATCGGCATCTAGGTTGTTCATAAATGCACCGAAATTCATCATCATGAATGATAACGCCTGTAGCTCTAGGTCTGTGTCAATAAGTTTTCCCTTTTCATACATTGTGTTTAAATAGTTTGTTAACATTTCTAGCAATAGTCGAGGGTGCTTTTGAGTCCTTTCTCGTAACCCAGGTAAATTGCCTTCCTCCTTGATACTTATCATAATCATTTTCCGGTTACGATTCATAATTTCATGATATGTTCGACTGATTAGTAGTATGTCTGAATGTAAATCCCATATGATTTGCCTTTCATTAAAAAGTTTTGTCATCTCTTCTGCATAGTGATAACGGTCAAATGCCGTTTCTAGTAGATTTTGCTTGCTTCCGAAGCGACGAAACAGCGTCTTTTCACTCAAACCTGCAGTAACCGCGATTTCTTGAGTAGATACACCATTGTAGCCTTTCTCTGCTATTAGATCGATCGCTGCTATCAGTAGCTTATCATCGTTACTTAGCTTATTACTGCTACTCATACTCTCACACCTTCATTAAATTAACTGTCAGTACTTACTGACATTTGATTTTAATTCAATTTCATCATTTATACATTTGTCAAGATTAATTTCGTTTTTGAAGTAAGCATTCATGTATGACGGCATAATTGAAGATGATGATATAGTCATGTAATTTTGAATAACTAAAATTCACGCTCATTTTCAATCTGCCCTAAGGTAATAGTTGCGATCTCTTTTTTGGGGGAACCTAGCATACTGTAAGCAATTAATTTATGTATCTCACCTCCTTCGGCTACGATTGGAAGCCTTATAAGCGTCCAATCACTATCTTATAATTGGTCAATATAATCCATTCTTTTTCCTTATTAACAATCATTTCACCCAGAAAATGAACATCTTTGCCAAAAGCTATTTACTACTTCTCTGTTATCGTCTTTAAAGAACCACTCGTATCACCTATGTAACAGGTATCATTTAACCCCTCTCTTTTTCTAGCTACAAAAGTAATTGCCCTTGTTTTTAATAAAATTAATTTTTCATCTCGATTTATCTTGTATTCTAATGGTTTGACGGACGTTTGTAGGACTTCCCATCCGCTATAAATACTATTCAATTTATTTAGCATCGTTTCAGTTGATAGATTAACCTCAATAAGTGCATCTAATTTCTCGTTCGTTTCCCTATCTATTTCTTCAACCTCAGAATTTACGATCAAACAATTGATTCCATTGCTTTTTGTCCCATCCGCTATTTGTCGAACGACACGTTCAAAGATGACTTCCGTTTTCACATGTTCCAAAGTTGATACGGCAACGATTAAATCATACCCATTAGACTTAATTTGATAGTCTCCTATATCAGCTTTATCCATTTCGATGGTTTCTTCAACATTATATTCCTTACAATAAACTGCTAACTTTCTTAACGCCGAATCCAATAAATCTACACAAACAACTTTTCCGTTATTTTCTTGTATTGCTTGAGCTAAAGGAATACTATTTCTACCAACCCCGCACCCTAAATCAAGGATTTGGATTGGCTGTTTCTGATTAAGTAAAGGGAGTAAGTCGATTACTGTTTTCACAGGCTTGCTTAACCATGAACCCTCTTCAAATAATTGATTGTTTTCATAGAAAAAATCGTGATACTTTTTCTCTTCACTTCGAATATATTCAATTTTAGTCAATGGATTTCCCCCAAGATTTATTCATTAGTCTTTTCATACATAAAATCTTATTCTTTTATTCTATACCAATATTTGTATTTCTCTGTAAACCCTAGTTTTGAGTAAAGTGTTAATGCTGCAGTGTTATTTAACATAACTTGAAGGTAAGCATATTTTGCCTCATTGTCCTTACCCCATTGTAAAATATGTTGGACGAGTGTTCTCCCATACCCTTTATTTCGATACTTTTCGGTTGTTACTATATCAAATAATCCTATGTATCCACTTTCTAATACACACATCCCACAAGAAAGTAATTCATTGTCATCATTGTATAATAAAAAATAACATGTTTTCGGAATGATCTTTTTTAACATTTGCTTTAATGTTTGTTGGTCTTTTCTATCTACATGATTTAACTTGCAGAATTGAACAAACCAATTATCAGTTAATGTTTCGTTCGTAATAAGATTTTGTGTTAATGAAATCTCAATTTCATCCAAAGATAACAATTGAACACTAGTCAATCCTTCAAGAGAATACCCGTTATTTTCAAGAACAGTATCTAAATCTTCAGGGTGAATTTGTGATGTCAATTTATACACTACTTTTAAATTTTTTTGTAGATACAACTTCTGACAATATTCGAGTTTACTATTTAAATCTTCTTCCGAAAAGTGAATAGGGTTGATTGAATTTGCTCTTTTTGTATATCCATCCGCAAATCTTAAAATCCAACCATCATATATTTGTGTTTGTAATGCTGGTAATGCATTCATCGATAGGTCCTCGACTTTTTGTATCGTTTTATTTATAGTCATTGTTACCACCTCATTCAAAGACAATTTGTAAAATAAATCATAAATGGATAGAATTATACGTTTTATTTCATATTCCTTCTTTTTCCACTAATTTGTGCTCATTCGTAGGTCTGATTCCAAGTAATAGTATATAAAAAAACCGACCCATTTTTTTGAGCCGGCTTCCTTACATTTTCATATAATCCTAAGATTTTATCTTCTTTTTTTACTGTTTTTTTCTTTGAGGAATTTCCTAGCATTTTTCATACCACCGACGCCACTAAACATTTGATTGATTTTTTCTTTTTCAATCATTTTCGAATTCAAGCTATCATACTTTGTTTCCCGTTTCAGTTTCCAATAGCTTTTTAGTCTGTCTTCAGATAAAATACCGTCGCTTATGGCCTTTTGTACTTCGCAGTTTGGTTCAGTATTGTGGGTACAGTCGCTAAATCTACATGTATAAGCAAGGTCTTCGATATCAGCAAATGTTTTTGACAGATCGGCACTTATCATACCAAGTTCACGCATTCCTGGTGTATCGATAACAACGCCTAAATCCTCCAGGATGATTAGCTCACGTCTTGTTGTGGTGTGTCTACCTTTATCGTCATTTCTTAGCTCACTTGTATCTAATATACATTGACCGAGCAGACAATTAATTAAGGTCGATTTACCAACTCCAGATGAACCAATGAAAGCTACTGTCTGACCATTTGATAGATATCTTTTCACTGATTGATAGCCCTCAGTTGATAGACTTGTTGTAACAAGCACATCTACTCCAATTGCAATCGATGAGATATCGGTAAGTCTACCCTCTATATCAGGACAAAGATCAGATTTTGTAAGCACAATTACTGGTGTAGCACCGCTATCCCAAGCGATAGACAAGTAACGTTCTAATCTACGTAGATTAAAATCATTATTCAGCGACATACAAATCAACAATGTATCAATATTAGCAGCGACAATTTGTGTCTCATTTGTCGTACCTGCCACTTTTCGAGCAAAAACACTTTTTCGTGTTAGCACATGGTGAATAATCCCGTTATCTTGTGAGTTATCAAATCGATCAACCATAACAAAATCTCCAACGGCTGGATATTCAGAATGATCTCTTACACTGTGGCGGAATTTCCCTGATATCTCCGCGGTAAACTCACCTTGTTCGATAAATACTTTGTATACATGTTTATATTGTGATGAAATTCGACCGATAACAAGGTCGTTATATTTAGTAGACTCCTGGATAAATTCTTCAGTAAGTCCTAGATTTTTCATATTTATTGAATTCAACTTTTTTTCCTCCTAAAGGTTGATTATAACGTTTGGGAGGTTTTATGCATGAATTATTTTGCACATACCTCCCCATTTGTTACAATCTCAACAATCTGCTTATTCAACATAAAACAACATCTCCTTTCAATGGTTATTAATAGATTAACATAAATTTCCTTTTAGTAAAATGAACCGATTTGACCCTTTCTCTGCTAATTTTCGGGTTTTTCCAATACTGGCTTTCCTGCTTCAAGTAATACTTTGTTACGTGCTAAGAAAAACGTTAATAGTAAAATGAGTAAACCCGTCCCGATAAGTAGCCATTCGATTTTAATGACATCAGCGATCGGCCCGAATATGAGCATTCCTAACGGCATCATTGAGGTTGAAATCATTCCAAATACACCAAAGATTCTTCCTAAATAACTTTCTTCTACTTTCTCCTGTAATAAAACAGTTGTTGGCGTATTAAAAACTGGCATCGCAATTCCGAATACAGCCATGAAAATTAAATAAATCCAAAAGACAGGAACAATACCGAGCGCAAACGTACAAACTCCCATTAATAGGCTGGCAAAAACCATTGTATGAACTTTGTTTTTAAAGCCACCCCAAGAAGCTATCATTCCTCCGCCAGCCATCATACCAATCGAAAATGCAATTTCGATTACCGTTAAGCGCCACACATCATCACCAAAGCTTCGTGTAACCTGAAGTGGTGTCAAAAATGCTGCTGGTGCCATCAAAACAAAGAATACGGCGAAGAATAGAAAGAATTTCTTCAGAAAATCATGATTTTTAATGTATGTTACTCCTTGAATAAAATCATTGTAATAACTTGTTGTTTGTTGTTCGGTTGCTTTCTTGTGCACCGAAATCTTTAAAAAGGCAAGTAATGTTATGATCGCAATTGCTGCGGTAATAACATCGATAAAGAAAATAATCTCCAGGGATGCCATTGACAACAGTGCTGCACTTACCATCGGTGCCACAAACATAATAATGGCTTGTAGACTACCATTTGTTCCGTTTACTTTCGTCAGTTTATCCTTTGGCACGATTTGAGGCAAAATCGCTCCGACAGCTGGAGTTTGAATACCCGTTCCAATTGCCCTAATAGCAGCCATAACAAATAATAACCAAATCGCATCATTTCCCATTAAAAAGACAATAGCGAGTATGAGTGTTGAAATGGCAATGAGTCCATCTGATAAAATAATCAAGATTTTCCGATTGTAGCGATCCGCCCAAACCCCTGCAAATGGCGACAAAATAAAGGTGGGTATAAATCCACAAATGATAAACAACGTCATCATCATACCCGACTCTGTGGTAAGTGTTATATGCCACATAATCGCATATTGTACTAAGGCTGAACCAAAAAGGGATATCGTCTGACTGCTTAAGAATAATATGATATTCTTTTTCCAATTTTCCATTACATGTTCCTCTGTTCCGTTCATCTAATTCACGACCTTCTCTGTTCCTACTTAGATTTATATAAGTAGGATTTTTTTATTATAGATATTTATCCGATACCAACCAAAAGATCTTCTTAATCTTTCGATATCATTCGCATTAATAGATCAACTTTAGGAATCTGGTAAAGACTGTTCTTTTGCGAATTTATGACCATTACGCCAGAAAGAATCGATAAGTAGCTAGAAATTAACTCTTCTAGACTCCCTTCAACAATTTCTCCTAACTGTTGCCCTTCCTTAAATAGCGGTAATAACTGATCAATATATCTTTTTAATGGATATTGTTCGATTACCTGCCTTGCTTTTTCTGGAACATTAGTAGATGTTTGTGCTTGATGAATAAGCATGAAATAATACCTACCATCCTTATCAAGAATCGCTTCAGTTAAAAGTCTAATTTTTTCTCTTGGTGAGACTGATAGTTTATAGATTTTTTCAATAGTAGAAACCGACTCTTCCATTGCTACTTGAATAAGTATAGTAAAAAGTTCATTTTTCGATTTGAAATAACGATAAAAGAGTCCTTGACTGACACCTGCCTCTGTGGCGATCATATTCATTTTTGTACCAACAATCCCATACTTTGAAAAAACTTTAAGGGCTCCTAGCATGATTTGCTCTTGACGCTCATCATGAATTTGATGAAGTTGCTCTTCATTTAGCGGAGTCATTCAACTCATTCCCTTCTTTTTTCTCTGTCGAATCACCTTTGTTATTATACATCATTATTTTCATGAATGAACAATTCATTCATTAATAAATTTAAGTATCTTAATGTAAATGTCAATTACTAATTTTATAGGTAGACTAAGTCATTTTCATCATTCACTTATACGAAACAAGTCAATGTGCTTTTTACCTCGTTCCTCCACCTCTATTAACATAGTTACCAAGTCTATATACCTTCAGTGATGAACTCTAAATATATATAGTTCACAAATTAAAACAACGCCAAAAGTCAAGAGATTCTTGAGGATTGGCGTCTCATCTTACATATTTTTTACGTACTTACTTTCCTATATAAATAAGAACTATGATTTTACTAAGAATATAGGTAGATGAAGAAGTAGGATATGAACAAACAGCTACTTGAAATATCAAAAACAAATCATTTCTGAAGTTCATCGACCGTTACAAAAGTATAACCTTCGTTTGATAATGCTTGTAAGACTCCTTCGATTACTTGAAGTTCTTTACCTGTGTCATCATACATTGGATGCAACAAGATAATCGAACCAGGTTTTATTTGATCCTCTACATATTTCACTTTATCAGAAACTGATGTGTCATAACTATCAGGCTCAATGTTCCAAGTTATTGTGTCCCTATTATGTTTGTTTAGGTAATAAGGTAATCCTACAAGTTTTTTTCCGTTTGGTGGACGAAAATCAATTTCTCCCATATACCCTGCTTCTTGAATTAATTGGTCTGTTTTTTCAATTTCTTCTTTAATATAGGATGGTGTTTTGAAAATCATTCGATTATGAGAATACGTATGATTTCCAATTTGATGTCCTGCTTCTACAATCTTTTTAGCTTCCTCTTGATTCATCTCTATTTCTTCACCTATGAGAAAAAATGTTGCCTTTGCATTGTATGTATCTAATAATGTGAGAATCTGATTAACGTTTTTCGTAGGACCGTCATCAAAAGTCAAAGCAACCACCTTTTGATCTGTCTCCACCTTTTCGGTTAAACCTCCAAATAACTGGAATGTTCTAGAATTCATTAATTTATATGTACCAAATAATAAAAGGAATACGAAACATAACGCTATTCCAATAATGATAAATCTCTTTTTCATAGTTATGACCTTTCTTTCTAGAAGTTTTTTCCTACAATTGCTTATTATATCAGATTGGATACTTTTCACACACCAATTGTACAGGACGTCTAGGTCAGCGGAGTATATCTGTAGCATTTATTTTAATAACCGCTCTCGTAACCATTCCGTTCTTCAGCTTGATCTACCTTTCCAAATTAACTTCGTTTTAACAAATCCGTAAACACCCAATGATGATACCTAAGAGCAAAACAAAAAGCATATCTGTCTCAAAGTCTTTTATGATTCGGCTCTTTTCTAAAAGTTTGTTACTCTAGTACTATGTAAATTGAAGCGATCTCGAGAGGATATCAAAGTGATTTTACGAAAAGAGCATGAAGATAGGCTGCATTCTTAAAGATTTACTTTTTACGAAAAACAACAATCTTTGCGAAAACAGCCCATGATTAACCCTATAACAACCCAGGCCGCTATAGCACCTAATAGAGCTTGTAATAATCCCATCAAATCTATTTCCTCCATTTAAATGTTCAGCAAAATCCTAGCCTTTATCTGATCTATATGTAACGAAGTAGGGCAGAAATAATGATAAGATCATCCCATATACAATCATTATGAAGGCTGTATATGGGATAGATATAGACCATTTATATAATAAGAAAAAACCTAATAACATCAGTGATATATACATAAAAAATACGACTAACATTCTTGAAACAATAGTTAGCTGATGTTTTGTTGTACATTTTCTGCATTGGATAGGACGGTAAGAGCCCCAAAGAGACTTCATTATTTGACCCCAGTTAAATTGCGATTTACACTTATCACAAATTTGTAATTCGATCTTTGCCTCATTCCCTCTTAACCATTTAAAGTCTATTAGTTTATTAATTAATTTCGCTATACCCCTAAAAAGAATAAAAGGCAAAAGTCCCCAACAATTGAAATGCTTGAGTGATAATTCCTACTACACTACAAATCATTCCAGAGATTGCTAACCCTCTACCAATTCCATTTGTCTTAGCTATTTCTTTTACTGCTATCGTTGAAACAATTATCCCGATTATACCAAGAACCAAACCAATCATTGGTATGAAAATGGAAAGAATTCCAAGCGTTAAAGAAATAATCGATTTACTGTTTGTTGGCATATTGTCTGCCAAATCGATCCCACCTTTTTTTATTTCTCTATTTCATTATTCCTACATTTGAGCGTCTGTTTTTGATAGGATCTTTACTAATAGTGCTTGTCTCTATTAACATTGAAGGTTTATCTCGTTTCAGACGTTTGTTAGTGGCGGTCCAGAAGTCTCACGTATTCCACTTCAAGTAGCATAACGTGGTAAGTCTAACCTAGCCAAGTTTTTTTACAACAATCCAAGCGAAAAACCTAGATAACCCTATTATTATACAAATTTTCCATTATTAATGATAGGCAATATTAAAAAAGCCTTCCTACATAAGTTTATAGAGGCTTCTATGTTCTATTTAACCGTCTTTGTTTTTACTACCAGTCATCAATATCCATTCTAATATGAAGGAGAATAGCGATTTTTGACATAGTTAAACATTTTTTTGTAAAGAATATATGTGTGCCATATAATTTAAGGAGGAATTCAATTGGACCATGAAAACATTGATCTAACATCATCTGAAATTGCTACGCTTTGGACTTCATATATAAATGATAGCATGTCCAAGTGTATGTTAACTTATATGTTAAATCATAGCGAAGATAAAGAAATTAAACCAGTCATTCAATTTGCACTTGATATTTCAACAGAACACTTGGATTTCCTTTTTTCGCTTTTTGAAAAAGAGCAATATGCCATTCCAAACGGTTTTAACGAAAATGATGTGAACGTAAATGCTCCTAAACTGTATTCTGATTCCTTTTGTGTAACCTATATTAACCATATGGCAAAGGTAGGGATGTTAGGCTACAGTGGGATGATTTCGATGAGTGTAAGAGAAGACATCCGCGAATATTATACTCGAGCTTTGATTGAAACAACCAAGCTTTATAATAAAAGCACGAAAGTAATGCTAAACAAGGGAATTTTTGTACGATCTCCATATATTGCCGTCCCTACTCAAACGGATTATATAGACAGCAAAAAATATTTAAGTGGACTAAATCCGTTTAATCATAAAAGGCCACTTAACTCTATTGAAATTTCTCACTTATTTATGAATATCCAAACGAATACCATTGGAGTTAAGCTTTCTCTTAGTTTTGCACAGACGTCACCTTTAAATGAAGTCCAAGACTTTATGTCAAGAGGAAAAGAGATCTCGCAAAAACACATCACTTTATTCACAACGACTTTAATTGATAGTAATATACAAGTCCCTGGTTCAGCTGATATCTCGGTCAGTGATTCCACAACACAAGTATTTTCTGATAAATTAGTGATGTTCCATATGTCCCTTTTAAGTGCAGCAGGAACTGGTAATTACGCAACTGCAGCTGCTGCAAGCCAGCGGAGTGATTTAGCCATTTCATATGAACGATTATCACTTGAAATCGCTCAGTATGCCAAAAGTGGCGCTGACATAATGATCAAACATAATTGGCTTGAACAACCACCAGGAACCAAAGACAAAAATGATCTAGTCAAAAAGAAAAAAGGCTGATATATAGCCTTCTTGCTCGCCTGAATAAAGCCCTAAATTAAGGAAATTATACAATAGATAAAGTATAATTTACATCTTTAAAATTCAGTTTTAGGTGGTTAAGTAATGAACCCTCATTTTGATCTCGTTAAAGGGGATTGGTATCCTATTTCACTTAGCATTTTACTTTTAATTATTTTTATTTTCATGCCGAAAAAAATCAATAAACAAGAAATTTATATTAGTTTTGGAGTTATAGGCTATCTAGTATGGATGGTAGATATGACTTTAGCCGCCCCTTTTGATATTTTTGATATTGGAACGAAAAGTGATGGTTTACCTGAATTGTTACTATATGGTTTTATTCCATCCTGTATCGCTGTCATATTCTTAAACTTTTATGACAGAACCAATAAGAAGAACTAATTATCAATTTCATTTATCATTATTTCACTTTTATTGGAGTGGTTTGCTGATTTAACCGGCATTATGACTTCGAATATTTGGAAGCTTTATTATTCAATCCTAGTTTTTACTATTGTTTTTTTCCTCTGATTATGCTTACCTTGGCATTTAAGTTTCATTAGAAAAACAAATAGCCACTAATTTGCAGTTGAAACCATATCACCTAATGAGAATTATTATCGATGCTCATATGAACCTTTGCGAATGCTGCCTGAAATAGCTACTATCCTTTTTTTCGTAATCGAATTTTCACCTCAGACAATAAAATAATGACTCATTTACAGAAGAATCAAAAATATGAATTGAAGGTAACTACTGTTGAATGATTAACAAGGAGATTTCTTGCTGCATCTTCAGTCAAACTGTTATCGCTCCAGACTATCGCCTTGCCAACCCATTCACGAAGGTTTCTAGGATCATTTCTAGTGAGTCCCCAATATCTAATTGTATATTAAACCCACCCTTTCTTTCTAAATCGACTATTCCATGCAAAAAACTTCTTAATCCCCTTATGACATGAATGATCTCATCTTTATTTAATCGATAGAGAGACAACGATTCCTTTGTCAAATCGATAATTGAATCACCAAAGAAATTAACGGTTTGTGAGGAAGGATCTAGGGCTGTTAATGATGCTTCATAATGACCAGGAAATTGGTTGGCAAATGATAAATACGCTTTTCCTAACTCTTGAATTGTATCAAGCCCCTCCTTCTTATTCTGAGTGGCTTCTTTTAAATGTTGGTAAAGACTTTTTTGGGCTTTGCTGGCCATAGCTTGCTTAATGTCTTTTAACCCTTTGAAATGATTATATAAAGAAGGAGACTTTATCGTTAACTCTCTTGCAATATTAGCCATCGTGACAGCTTCCATTCCTTCTCTATCTGCTATTTCTAATGCTTTGGTGATGATAATTTCTTGATTTAACCCAAACCTTGATGACATATTGACTAAGCCCCTCTAAATGATGTTTTCGCTTGTGCGATTGCTTGTTTCATTTTCTTATCAGGATTCATGATCATTCTTCCATGCCCAACTGCAAGTATTGATGGATTAAAACTTAACAGGTGTTCGGCAGACTCTATCGATCGTTGTTTATTCCATGTTGCCATCGCTGGAAAAGGAAAACTCCAACGCATTGTTCCTGATACAGCGATTCCACCTCTTGTTTGAAAAGCATCGCCTGCTAGTAAACCGTTCGTTCGAAGATCCAAAAACGCCATCATTCCAGGCGTGTGTCCCGGTGAATGGATAGCTAGCAATGAACCTATTTTATCTCCATTACTTAATAAGGTATCTGGCTTTGTTTTAATGTTTTTAGGAATGCCCCCTTTAATTGGCATCCTTCCCTCTTCTTTTTCTAACGATACATCGCCTTGAAGAATCTTCAATTCCCGTTTCGGTATTAATATTTCTACATTGGGGAGTTCACTTTTCAAACCATCTAATCCACCAACATGATCACTATGGGCGTGTGTTAACACTATTTTACGAATCGGTTTTCCTATATCAGCAGCTGTTTTCAATATGGTTTTTGTACAGTATGGAAGGGCTGTATCGACTAATGTCAAATACTCTTCTTCCTCGACAAGATAACAATTTACAGGGAAAAAGTTTGGCATGAAAGAAAGTTGATAGATATTATTCACTTTAGTTAATTTCATCTTTAAACCTCCAACTAATGGTATTAGTTTCATTATAACTAATACCATTAGTTTCACAAGACCTATTTTTATAAACCAACAATTTTTAGACTATTTTAATAATAAAAATCCGGAAATTGTCAGAAACAATACATCTAATTGTAAAAAATGGCATCTCTGAATGAAATGACTGCATTTTTCATGATATCAAATTTGTCGAAAAGGATGTGTGTAAACAGTTGAATGAAGTGGTTTGAGTTTGACATAAGGCAGACAGAGTAATGAACGAGGAAATATGATATTTTTCATTTGTGCAGTACACCATGCACTGCACAAATGATAGACCCTACTGTTTAAGAAGCATTGTATTTAATCACTTCATGACCACTTACTGTAGGTTTACCTTTATTCAAATGAGTTGAGAACGTTCTGCCAATTTTGATGCATGGACGTTCAACAAAATACCAGGCGATAGTCGATATAATCATTACTGTCGGTAACGTTATGATATAAATGAACCAAATAGGTAGACTACCATGTAACAAATAAATCATCACAAATAGGACTGGAAAGTGAAATAGGTATAAACTATAAGATATTTCCCCTAAAAAAACGAAAGATTTATTAATTAAAACCTTTTTTACTTTATTTGATGTTAACGATAGTAAAATAATAATAATTGCCCCAATTGCCACACCATAATCTCCAATTTTCTCGGTAAATGGTAACAATGTAAAAAAGTAAATCGCCATTGCATATGCATAAGCCATTAAGCCAAACAAGAGCAATAACACTTTAGTGGATCTTTTCATTCGCTTATATATCTTAGTCAAGTTCGGTATGTTTTTGGCTGTTAAGGCACCTAGCATGAAAATAGCCGCATAATGTAACGTATCAAATAATGTTGTGTGAAAACCATTACTCACTTCAATGTGGTATATTTCATTAAGTCCACTAATAGCTGATAGTAAAAAGCAAATGATAAAATTGGTTTTATTGGAATACTTTATGATAAAGTACATGATTACAGGAAAAACGATCGAGATCCGCATTTCATGAATTAACGACCAAATCACTGTGTTAAAAGCATCCGTATATAAATTACCTAAGAGATTTACATGCGATACTATCAACTCAGTGTCTGCCTTTTCCGTCCAAAACAGATTAAACCATGGGCTTAGACTATCAATCCCACCTTTTGAAAAGAAGTAAAAACATAGAATTGAAAAGACAATCGCAACTAGATAAGGAATATATAACCTGAAAATTCGTTTAATTATAAACGTTTTGTATGAGAAGACCTTACCTGTAAAAAAAGGCAGAGATAAGACAAAACCACTTAAAACAAAAAATAAAATAACGGCTCCATGACCATTTATTGTGACCCTTAGTGGAGAGTACCACAAAAGCGATGGGAAAGCAGGAGCTACTAAATACATATGATATAATAGCACCGAAAACGCTGCCAATCCTCTTATTGAATCCAATTGCTGAAACCTCTGATTTTCCATTCAACACACTCCATTATCTATTGTTGTTATCCATTTTCTAGATTCCTTTTTGTTATGTTAAACAGAATGGAACACATTTTAAGAGGGTGTTACCCCTATTAGAGATAAATTTGTCACTGGCAAGAATCTCCATGGTCAAATTCACCGTATCATTCGTCCTCATCACCCATCATTCTTGTTTGCTTGTCCTGTGACTTACCCCCTTGTTCTTTCATGCTTGATTCAATCCATTGTTTTTCATATTTACTGCTTATTTGTTTTCATATATCTTCTGATCGATTTTACAATGGACAATCTTTAGAATCTCCTTCACATGCTTACCCAAATAAAAATGATCACCATTAAACATCTGATGTGAATACGCTAATGACGAATATTCTCTCCACTTTAAAACGTCTGAACGCTTCACAATATCACGATCGCCATAAAAACAAGTGATATTAACCGGCAATGGTATTTTTAACGTATTTCTATATGTCTCAGCTAATTTAAAGTCAGCTCGTAAAAGAGGTAAATACAATGCTCTGAAAATAGGATTATCTAAAATTTCAGACGGAGTACCATTGAGTCGTTTTAATTTATTGATAAATTCTCTATCTGGTAATTGATACAATTTATTCACACTTGAAGGAGTGTCAGGTGTTCTACAACTAGATAAAAATAAATGATTTGGGATTTTTTGATGATTTACCGATAGTTGACGGCACAGTTCGTAACTAATCATACCTCCCAAACTATGTCCCAAAAAAGAAAAGGGACGTTCATCTAGTAAACTAGGTAGTTCTTCTACTAACTGACTCATTACACATTCCATGTTATCTAGTGGTTGTTCCCCTGTTCTCTTGCCTCTTCCAGGTAATTGGATCGCAATAAGTTCAATTTCCATTTCTTCACAAATCGTTCCCCATTTTCGAAAATAGGAAGCACTGCCACCTGCATGGGGAAAACAAAATAATTTATGCTGACCATCAACCGAATTTAGTTTAACAAAGCTGTTTGAAAGATAGCTTGGTTTCGACATATTCACTCCTCCCTACTAGATTAAATGTAACGATTACACTATTTATCTGCGATTGATTTTTATATATTTTCTTTTGCGACGATCTTTAGAAAAATAAGAAAATGTCATGACAATAATACCGGCATATACAATCCGTTTCATATACGATCACTCCTTTCTGATATTTTATATCGTTTAGCGTTCAACACGCCAATCCATCTTCCAAAGAACAAGTGATAAGCAAAGAACGAAGAATCCGCCCAATATAATCATATTCAACCCTACACTGTTTTCCCAACCGGTCGTAAATAATGTGTGGAACGATTCCGCTACATATGTCGTAGGGATTGCATAGGATACATACTGTAAAACGATAGGCAATTGCTCGATCGGTATCATAATTGGTGTCAGAAAACTAACTAACATCATAAAGCTTTGTGAACCTAGATTGGTCACTTGGTGATTAGGCGAAAGAAAACCAATTAACATACCCAGTCCGACACAACACCCTATACATAGGACCATGATCGGTAAAACAATCCAACTAAAATTCAATGTAACACCAAATATGATTTGACCAAGAAATGTCATAATCAATACAGACGGTAATGTCATGATAAAACCACTTATTAGTTTCGATACAATAAAGTTCACCTTTGAAATAGGTAATGATGAATAAAAGACAAAATGACCGCTATGTTTGGCTAAAGATAATTCAATGGCGAACGTATTGATTCCCATTAAGATAATTGGAAAAACCATTGTCCCAGTGATCACTCTTGTAATCGTTTCTTCTGTTGGATTCACCATAAAAAAGCTTAAAAATGCGATGGTGATTAAAGGAAAAAGCGAGATCATCAGGACTGACCATACCCATGAACCACGGATATTTTTGAACTCAATCCTTAATAAGTACCATAGCTCTAACAATTTACTTTGAATGGCTTTTAGGCCTTTTGGCTCTAGTCCTGCAAGAGGGATTGGTAAATTTGTAAATCTGTTCTGCTCTCTTATTAGTTTACTCATGATAAATTTACACCCTTTCCACCAAAATGAACGTATACATCTTCAAGTGATGGAGGCACCACTTTATATTCCTCACAAGCTAAGTCATTCATATAAGCCGCAATTTGTTGTAAATATGTAGATGATTCTTCTTGTGTAACGAATAACCGTAATTGATTTTCTCCGAGAATCTCTACTGGATAAGACCATTTAGCAAGTACCTTTTCTGCTACTTCACGTTGACCTATTCGGATAGATAAATCTATTTTAAGTCGTTGGTCTACTTTCTTTTTCAATTCTCCAACTGAACCGACTGTAAGCATTTTCCCTTCATTTACTACCCCTACACGATCAACAATGTGCTCTGCTTCATAGGTATTATGGGTAACAAGTATAATTGTGGCTCCAAAGTCACGATTTCTTTCTCTAATCGTATCCCAAACAAGCTTCCGTTTTAATGGGTCTAGTTCATTTGTTGGTTCATCAAAAATTAGAACAGGTTGGTTGCCCACCATTGTTGTCGCTATTCCTACGAGTCGTCTCTGCCCACCTGATATTCGCTTAAGCTGTTTTTTATGAATGGTTCCGAGTTCTAACCTTTCCAGCCAATAATCTGTATTACTTTTAGCGTCTTGAAAGCTCATTCCTCTTAATCTTCCAGTAAAAAAGATGGCTTCTTCTACAGATAACGAAGCCATAGAATGAGGTTCTTGGCTATAATAACCGACAAGCCGGGAAACCTTTTTCGCTTCCTTGGTCACATCCATTCCATATAGTGAAACGACCCCTTTAGACGGTTTCAGTTGACCAACCATTTGTTTCACTAATGTTGACTTACCAGCACCATTAGGACCTAACAAGCCTAGTATTTCGCCATGATACACATCTAAATTAATCTGATTATTCGCAACGACTTTTCCTTTTTTATATGTTTTATTTACATCTTTCACTTCATAAACGATATCTTTCATAATCCACCTCACACATTCACATTTCATTCTATTTACTCAGTTACTGTACAGTTGATAATTGCTAAACGAGCATCTCAAAATCTATTAGCTAATGTATTTGATTCATACTGAGAAGTAATCTTTGCTTTTCCTTTCGCCGATAGTAAAAATGATCCCAACCATACAAATCCTAGACCAGTAATGATTCCTCCAATCACAGTTAGGCTCGCAGCAGCACTCGTTATCACAGACGCCATTGCAAAAATAAAAGTTCCTATGATTAAACACAATCCACCTGTTTTAGGTAAAATGCCTTCTTTCATAATCGAAATTCCAACGATGATCATTCCAACTACGAAAAATAATGGGCCCACCGAGAAGATCATTTCTGAAACAACATCATCAAAGGTAGGACTCCCATTTATACTCGCAGCTGCTGCTGTTTCTAAATAGACAACGGCTGTGACAAAGACAGAACCTACAACACTAAATAACATTCCTAAGGTACTTAATAAATTGTTTTTACTTCCTTGAGCTTCATATAAACTTATAAACGCTAGGATAAGACCTAGATGGCCAAATAAGACGAAATGATGACCAACAACTGTACCCTCCGTACCGCCTTGCAAGTTGATTAGGTGTGAAATACTTAAGAATAATCCCGATATAATACTTGCAACTCCACCTATTGATCTAAATAAAAAGTTTGATGACATGTACTTTCTCTCCCTTAATAAAGATTATCTACTTTATGAAAAACGAAAACGTTACGATTAACTAACAATTTCTTCGAGATACTTAACGGTTAACTTGTAAGCGTCATATCTAGCAAATTCACTTTGAAGTCTTGTAACCTTCTCTTTATACATATTGTTTGTTAACAATTGCTGTACAGCTGTACGAATCTGTTCTTCAGAAGGGGCTTCTGTTTTTAAATTTATTCCAATCTCTGCCCATTCTACACGAGCACTTACTTCAGGCTTATCCTCTGAAGTCCCTGCTGTAATAAGAGGTACACCATTCTGGATAGCAAAATGAACACCACCATAGCCTGCATTTGTAATCATAGCGTCGACGTGTGGCAATAAATCAGAATAAGGGATGAATTTCTCAATACGAACATTCTTTGGAATTTCAATTCCTAAGTCTACGTCTTTTTGATTTCCTGTTGTGACAACCACTAGCACATCTTCATTAGCTAGAGCTTTAATAGTAGGAATAATCAATTTATTCATATCAGTATTAGACAATGTTCCTTGTGTCACATGGACAACAGGTTTACCTAGATGGATATCTTCCCACCACTCAGGAAGCGCATTGTTGGAAGGCTTTATCATATTGTATGGTCCAACAAATTTTACATTATCAGGTAAATCTGACCGCGGATACTCGAATGACGGACAAGTCCCCTGCAGATATAAATCTGATTCAAAGACAGCTACATCTAAGAAGTAATTCCTTAATTTTGGTAATTTCATCTGTTTCAGAATTTGATTAAAATGTTCTTGTTCTTGTTTAAAAACCACTTTTTGCACAAAGAAATTAAAGAATTGATTTTTAAACTTACCTGTTAATGATGGATTAGGAATCATTCCTAGACCAAATGGAGGTGTATCCTTACTAGTAACAGATAAAGGAAGAATCCCATAGCAAACTACTTTTATTGAGTCTTTTCTTAATCTTAATGGGATTAACCCTGTAAAAGTGGGATCAATAACAAGCACATCAGGTTCAAACTTTTTACGAATTTCGTTTAAGTCTTTATCAAACCCCTCCATTGTATTAGCGATAATATGCCGAATCCCCCATTTGAACTTTTTGAGTCCTTCAAACTCAGGCATTTCAGGGAAATCCTCCTCAAGGGTAGAACCTGAAAAGTTTCGAAGACTTTTAAAAGGGATATAGGTTGCCCCAGTAGCCTCTACTTTTTTTTGAAAATGAGTACTCGTATACCAGGTAACTTCATGACCTTGTTGAATGAGCCTTTCAGCAATTGGTAAACCAGGATTAATGTGGCCAATAGACGGCCAGATTGCAAATAAATATTTAGCCATTGCTTAGCACCTGCTTATCTTTGTTTATTTGTCCTTCACCCACATACCAGTCAATTGTTTGACTTAGTCCTTCTTTAAACTGTATGGTGGCCGTCCAACCCAAGTGTTCTCTCATTTTGCTAGAATCAATCGCATAACGCCAATCATGGCCAGGTCGATCTTTAACAAACTCTATTAAGTGATGAAAGCTATCTAGATCATAGTCTAGTAATTTATCTTTGGCTTTTTCATCTAAAAGTGTACAAATGGCTTGCACTAATTCGAGATTACTCCATTCATTATCAGAGCCAATATTATAGGTTTCTCCACTTTTCCCTTGATGAAATGCTAGATCAATTGCCATAACATGGTCTTGAACATGCAACCAATCTCTAATGTTTTTTCCGTCACCATAAATGGGAATCTGTTTTCCCGCTAAAGCAGACCGAATAACGGTAGGAATTAACTTCTCCTTATTTTGACGAGGTCCGTAGTTATTTGAACAGTTTGTTGTCACTACGTTTAATCCGTAAGTCTTGAAGTAACTTCTAACAATGAGATCTGAGCTTGCTTTGCTGGCACTATAAGGGCTATTTGGCGCATAATTACTTTCCTCAGTGAAGGAACCTGTTTCAGTTAATGATCCATACACCTCGTCGGTTGAAATCTGATGAAAGCGACTTGTTTCATAGCCTGGTTTTACTTCATTCACATCAACCATCCAGTATTTATATGCCGTATCCAACAAATTAAATGTACCCATAATATTAGAAACCATAAATACTTCAGGATTTGAAATGGAATTATCTACATGGGACTCAGCTGCAAAATTGATAACTCCTTGAATGTCATATTCTTTAAATATATGTTCGACTAGCTCTCGATTTTCAATTGATCCTTTTATAAAGGTGTAATGCTTTGAATTACTTAATTCGCTGGTAAACTCTTGCGCTGCATAGGTTAATTTATCAAGATTTACAATATGATAATTAGCATACTTTTTAAGAAAATACTGCACAAAGTTAGAACCAATAAACCCGGAACCACCTGTAATCAACATGCTCTTATCGGTGTGATTATTCATTATGTTAAACTCCCCACTTTGTTAGACTGTTGATCTTTATATGCATTTGAAAAGTCACTTTCTTTTTGTTCAGCTATTTCAAATAAATACTCGCCGTATTCGTTTTTATATTTTGAGGCAAGTTGTTTTAATTGAGCAGCATTAATGTAAAACATACGGAAAGCAATTTCTTCTATACAGGCAACCTTTAATCCTTGTCTTATTTCAATGGTCTCAATAAATTGTGAAGCCTGCACGAGTGACTTATGGGTACCAGTATCTAACCAAGCATAGCCCCTACCTAGAGGTTCAATATGTAGGTTCCCCCTTGATAAGTATTCTTTATTAATATCGGTAATTTCTAATTCGCCGCGTTTTGAAGGTAGAATCGATTTCGCTATTTTCACGACATCATTATCATAAAAATAGAGGCCGGTAACTGCGACATTCGACTTTGGATGAACTGGTTTTTCTTCAATAGAAATGACTTTAAGATCATAATCGAATTCAGCTACTCCAAATCGCTGCGGATCTTTCACTCGATAGCCAAACACTGTAGCACCTTCTGTTCGCTGGGCTGCAACTTGCAATGTTTGCACTAATCCTTGTCCGTAAAAGATATTATCACCTAGTATTAACGCAACAGAATCGTCACCGATAAATTCCTCTCCAACAATAAATGCTTCTGCAATTCCATTTGGTTGATCTTGAATTTCGTAGGAGATTGATAGCCCCAAATGGCTTCCATCTCCAAACAATCCTTCGTAGTGTGGTAGATCTCGCTGTGTTGTAATCAGTAATATGTCTTTTATTCCTGCAAGCATCAAAATAGATAGAGGATAGTAGACCATTGGTTTATCATAAATCGGTAATAAATGCTTTGATATGATATTGGTTAAAGGAAAAAGCCGTGTTCCGTGTCCTCCAGCAAGCAAAATACCCTTCACTATTTTCATCCCCATTCCTTCATAAAGCTATTTTTTCAAAGACTTTTTTTCGAAAAAAGTACTACTAAAGGTAAATAGACTGGCGTCTTGTTCATTTCGTTTCAATAAATTGATATTTTCATTGAAAATCATTTTGTTTTAATGGCAAGCAAACTGATAAACTGATTTTCATGGAAACTAGTGAGATCCCCCAACCATAGTTGGTGAATTTTGGCGATACCATTCGACTGTTTCGATTAATCCGCTCGATAAATCATATTTAGGCTTCCAATCTAGTTCAGATCTTAACTTATCGCAACGAGGCGCATATCGATCGTGATCTCCAGCTCGTTCTGGGACACGTTCAATTAATGACCAAGATCGGCCAGTTAACTGTAAGACTTCGTCAATGATTTCATAAGTAGATGCTAGGTTATTACCTGAAATATTATAAATCGACCCTTCTGTTGCTTGCTGCATAATGGTATACAATGCAGAACAATGGTCATAAACATGGAGCCAATCTCGGACGAGTAAGCCTTCTCCATATAAAGGGATTTTCTCTCCTTTTAAGGCATTTGTGATAACCTTAGGGATAAATTTATCCGGTTGTTGGAAAGGTCCATAATTATTTGTGCATCTTGCAATGACAACATCCAAACCTTTAGACTTATGATAAGATAGCGCTAATAAATCACTACACGCTTTACTTACTGCATATGGATTAATTGGTGAAAGGACATTCGTTTCAAATACATCTTGATTTCGCTCGATTTCACCGTATACTTCAACACTGGAAATTTGAATAAATCGGCTAACTTTGTATTGATGAGCGAATTCTACTAACATTTGTGTCCCCAATAAGTTATCAAAAATGTAAGCTTTTGGATCACGAATACTCATGTCAACATTCGTTTTTCCTGCAAAATTCACGATAACATCTATTTTCTCCATAAACGCCTTCCGTAACGCTTCCGTATCTTCTATTCGACCTTCGATATGTTGATAGTTTGGGTTGTCAGAAAATAGGTTTACGTTTCGATTATTTGTCGGATTCGTTGTAGTAGACAAGTTTACAACGTAATCATCAGTATTTCGTTCAAATATATATTTAGTGAAATTCGTTCCAATAAAACCAGCACCACCAACTAATAATACTCTCAATTCATCACCTACTTATTTGAATGTAAAAACACAATTTTTTTAACGATCAAGTTCATTATTGTGATATTTGCGTTTCAATATCTTTCATTGTCATATTCTTAGCCATTCTATTTCGAAGTGGTGTATTATTTAAGATGAAATATAAAGCTCGTCTGTAAAACCTGCCGCTTGTAGATTTTGCCATCAATAACCGTTCTTGAGTACTTTGTAACCTATATAGAGCCTTCACTTCATCAAAACGCTCATCTTGGAATTTAGTTAGCACATGTGCAGACACCATTTCAGATGATAACTGGTTACGGATCGTGCCAAATAAAACGACAGCATCCTTCATTGCTTGGGTTACTCCTTGACCCGCTATCGGACCAATCGTATGGGCTGCATCACCAATAAGTACCAATCCATCTTTATACCAAGTGGTTGCTAACGCTCCATTGACTGAAAGTGGTTTAAATACTGACCAAGAAGTTAGTGTTTCTTTTAGTTCAGCCTCTGCTTCAGGGATAGCTTTGACTAGTTGGGCAACTATTTCATCTAAATTTTGATTTTTAAATGTTTTCAAACCACCTTTAGGCATGTCAATTCCTACTTGCAACTTGTTAGGGTAAGAAGGCATGAGAACTAAGTAACCTGCTTCATGTATGCGAACTTGTATTATTTCTTGCCAATTTGCTGGTTTTGGAATTTTTGTCCATAAAATATCCATTTGAAACTCATGTTTATGGACAGGAACACCGGACAATTTTCGGATATGAGATGCTCGTCCATCAGAGCCAACAACTAATTTACTCTGAACGTCAATAAGATCCCCAGTTTTCGATTTAATGGTTACACCTTGCACGCCTTCATTCGTTTCAATTAGTTGAGAGGATGCATAACCTGGCTTAAACACAAACCCCTCATATTTTTGACACTCTTCAAGCATTAATTGAAGGACGTGACTCTGTGAAACATTTATCCCTGAACGAAAATGACCTGATACTTCATTAAAGGCAAAGGAAAGAATCACTTTATTATCTTCAAGAATTTGATAACTTTGAATTGGCTCTCCTTTTTGTTCAATGGCTTCTAAAATGCCTAAACGCTTCATTAGTAGCAAAGCACCAGGTTGAAGAAATTCACCTCTAAATTCACGACCAAAATCAACCTGTCTATCAACTAAAACGACATGAAATCCCTCTTTAACTAATAGGAGAGAAAGTAACATTCCTCCAGGACCAGAACCGATTATACATACATCTGTTTTCACAACATTTGTCATAGGAACCCCTCCATTACTTCAAAACTTGATACGTTCATTGTCTACATTTCTGTAGACTTAGTTTGCTTGAATCACATCGCCCATGAAACCCCGAAATAGAAACGAATCTAGAAGGCTAAGATTCTATCATCTAATCCATGCTTTGCCGGATTTCCAGTAAGATCCCACCACTTAACGTTGTCTTCGATGTTGCGACTGCGAATGGCATAACTACTTATATAATCACTAAATGGTATGAAGGTGTATAAATTCCATTTCAATCCTTCTATTTGGTTCTTAAATTGGTATTGAAAGGTAAACTCACCTTCTTCACGATCAAAAATTAATTCGATATCATCAAGTGGAATGGTAATTCCTTTTCCTTGCCCTTTTAAATAAGCTTCTTTCGATGTCCACGCATGGTAAAAATACCTTTTTTGTTCTTCATTTGGTAATCGGTGATAAATTGACTGCTCATGCAAAGTAAACCAGCGGTCAATAATCGATCCTCCCTTATAACCCTTTTCCGTATATTCAAGATCAATACCGACAGATTGATTCATGCTAAAGATAAACATCACCATATCTCTTGAATGAGAAAGGTTAAAACTGAGACTTTTATCATTTATCAATGGGTCAATGAAAGGTTTTCCATATTCTCCATAGCCGAAGCGTATATATTCACAAGGTAGATTAAGGTAGGAACCAATGATTTTCCGTAACAAATATCTACTAACTACATAATAGTTTTTATCCTTCTCGAATAAGTAGTTAATCGCCTTTTTCCGTTCATCACAACTCAGTTTCCCCTCGAGAAGATGTGCATAAGGTGCCCATGTGTTAAGGCTTGCGGCCCATATGTGGGTTTCTCCAGGCAATATTGTCACCTTATTGATTTCTGGAGACGTTCAACCGATCTTCATTCTTTCAACTCCTCAGGTAAAAAAAAGATTAATTCTCCTTTAGCAGCTTTAACTTTTGAATCTTCAATCGTAATTAATGCTTTGACAGTGATATAATTCCCGAACGTTTCTTTCTCCACGGCAGTAATGTATAAACTATCACCTGGCCTACCAGAATTATAGAATTTGAAATCCTTCGTTTGAACCAAATAGCCAATTCTCGGCTCCGTTTCTTCCATTTTATTCAAAACTAATAGCATACTTGCTTGAGCAGCCATTTCAATCATTAAAACGCCTGGAACAATCGGATCTCCCGGGAAGTGACCGGCAAAAAAAGAATCATTATACGTTAAGTGTTTAACACACTTTATTTTGTTTTCGCTCTGTTCGATAATTTTATCTACAAATAGGAAAGGTGGTGCTTGTTTTAACAATTGATGCGGTCTCATATTAATTGTCTGCATGAAGAGCTCCCTTATTTAAAGTAATTTTTTATTGTTTACAGCCATTAAGTTCGTTTTGACTTTCGGATCATTAAAAGCCTTGACGATAAATTGCTTTTCTAAGGTTAATTGTTCCTTTAGTGAATTAGAAAGAGATTCCCTTAATAACATTTTTGTATTCGAAAGAATGTCTAATGATAGATGTTCAAATTGTTCGCCAAGTTGTTTGGCACGCTCGATCATTTCAATACGCTTTGGGTAGGATTCATGAAACATTCCCCATTGTGTTGCTTCTGCACCGGTAAACATCCGCCCTGTGTATAGTAATTCAGTTGTTCTTGTCATCCCAATTAATTTAGGTAAGAAGTAACTAGAGCTAAGATCAGGTGTAACACCCATCGCTAAAAAGCTCTCAATAAACTTTGCATGATCAGTTGTTAAACGGTAATCGCACGCTAACATAATGTTAAGTCCGCCACCATAGGCATAGCCATGAATAGCTGCAATAGTTAGCTTAGGTGATTCATAAATTTCGATAATGATTTGATTTAATATAGAAATCACGTCATCTAACAGCTCGACGCCATTTTTTTGTTCTGTTAGCATCATTAATTGGTTTATATCTGGCCCCCTAGAAAAATGGGCTCTCCCCGTGCTAGAGAAGATAATGACATTACAATCAGGTTTGTTATTTGCCTCAATTACCGCTTCTAAGAGTTGTTGAGCCATCTCTAAATCAAGACTATTTTTACTATTATTATTATTAAATTCTAGATATCTGATTGAACCATTGTCTGTTCTTCTGATCATTTCGATACCATTTCTTCCTTTTTGAATACTTCCTTTTTGTTCATTAGCTTTTGATATAATTTATAGCTAGAGAGGAGAACGGATACCACTCCACCACCTGGATCTGTCCAATGCCCTGATAAATACAAGCCTTTAATTGGTGTTTCGTGTTGTGGCCGTGAGATCATTTGCTTCATATTTTGTTCCCACCCGTAAATAGCACCAAAACTATTACTTGTATATCGCTCCATTGTTAAAGGCGTACCAGACTCCACGTAATCTAAATGTTCTGATAAATTAGGGATTGCCTTTTCAGCCAACTTAATCAAAGCTTGCTCGTATTCTGACTTCAATTCCTTCCAATCATCACCAATATCATAAGGAACCAATGTGGTAATGATGACTGTATGCTTGCCCTCGGGAGCTAGTGAAGGGTCCGCTAATGTTGGGCATGAGATGGCCAACCCACTAAGTCCTGCTGAACCTAATTCTTTGAGTTGAGTATGACGATTATAAATTTCATCATAATTATAGTCATTGTAAACAAATGTTTCGTGAGTCAACCCCATCTCTTTTAATGGCAAATCAGTTCCGATAAACACCTCAAATGCAGACATCGAAATCGATAAATTAGCAATTTTCTTATTGTATCTCGTTGGGAATTTATCTTCGCCAACTAATTTATTCATCATTTTTAACAGATCACCATTAGAAATGATGACTGGAGCTTCAATATATTGTCCCTTTTTAAGATGAACTCCTTTAACGGCTTTATCTTCTACTTCAATTTTGACGACTTCTGCATTTAAGCATACTTCTCCATTACACTCTTGTATTCTCTTAACAAATGCATCGGCAAGAGTCTGAAAACTTCCTTCTAAATAATAAATATCTTCTTTAAAATAGCTCATAATCGCATATGAGAAATACATTGCAGAACCAGATGCAGGTGAAGTCCCATAGTAGCCCCATAATGCTGCTAACATATATGCTAATTGAGGATCTTTGATAAAGCTTTTGAGCATCTCATCAAATGTCATCGTGCGATATTTCATCACAATCGGATTAGATAGTGCATCGAGTGGACTTTTGGAATGCAACATATTGATTGTTGCATCATATAACTCTTCCATTTCAATGATGAGTTTATGTAAATTGTCCTTTTCATGTGGAAACATCTCTGCATATGCGTCATAAAAACCTTGGACACTTTTTCCTACGGTAAATTGGTGCTCAGGATAGACAGCGGAATAAATATCATCTAACTTAATAAAAGGGAGTTTATCTGCAAGACCTGCATGATCAAGGAGACTATGCAATAAACCGTTCCCCTCAGCTCCGGCAACAATACGAACGGCCGAGTCAAATAAGTACTTTTTCCGTTTAAAAGAGTGAGCATATCCACCAGCGCGATAGTGCTTTTCTACAACTAATACTGAGTAACCTTCCTGTGCTAAGTAGGCTGCAGCTCCTAATCCCCCCATCCCAGCACCAACTACAATGACATCATATTGTTCTTTCAATGGTTTTCTTGACATCTATCTGCTCCTAACAATTCATATTGTTCTAATTCCTTCTTTACATCACTCAAGATATCAGAAGCCATCGCTCCATCAATTGCTCGATGGTCAAAGGAAAGAGTGATCCCCATCATTGGACGTACTAAAATCTCTTTATCGATTATTACTGGGGATTCTTTAATAGCTCCAACTCCAAAACTGAGTGTCGATGATATGACAGGATAGGCATGATCAATTGCTCGATGTCCAAAAGAAGTAATTGAAAATGTTCCTAATAATTGCTGTCTTTTTTGAAAATTATTGATAACATTTCGATAAATATATTGTCCGATAACGAGTGGTAATGATTGTAGCTTTCTAATCTGTTTAAATTCTTGAATCTCTTCAAATGGTAGATCCCGATAATAATTAACTCTTTCTTGGATATTTTCTAAGGATAATTGATTAACATTTTCTATTAGCCCTGAAAGAACTGCTCTCGTACCATCTATCTCTTTATCAATCGTAAACTTTGCATGAATTTGCTCATAATAGGCAACCTTTGGACTGAAAGTTCCTCTTACAGCCGATTTCGCTTCAGGGTAATGTTCGATAACCTTAGCTACGATTTGTGTAAGAAAGGTAATAAAACTATATTTCACACCTTGTGTCGAATGGTATCGATCCCTTACTTGAAGAATATTGCTCATATCTACCGTTGTATCAATATGGACGGTGGGATAATTTTTTGCATATTGTAAAAAATAAAAAGTATGAGATCGCTCTTTCGGAAATCGAATAACTCGGGTGTTACCCATTATTTATAACTCCTAATAAGTTCAGACAGCTCTCCAATTGTTTTTGCTTGATGATATTCTGCTAAAGGGATACGGATCCCAAGTTCTGATTCAATATTTGTTAAAATTCGCAGAGTATTGACCGAGTCCCACTCTTCAATTTCGTTTGGTCCAATATCAAGGGACAACATGTCCATTTCAACATCAATCACTTCAGCTATTAATTCAATTAATTGTTGTTCACTAGTCAAGACGTCACTAACTCCTCACTTTTGGAATGTATTGTAATCCATGGAACTTCTTTTAATGAATGTTGTAGATTATTGACGAAAATAAGTTGTGAAGAGGTATCATCCACCACTTGGAAGCCATGATTTTTGTAAAAATCCTTCACGATTTCATTTTTTTTAGTAGGGATATATTCTGCATACAGCTGTTTCACACCTTGATCTTTTGCCAGCTTCATTACTTCATTGATGATTGCTGTCTCAATACCTCTAGAAAACACTCTGCAGCTCATTAAAATATTCCGAATCCAGATTGTTTTTTCATTGTTAACAAAATCTTTTTGCAAAATGACACTTGCAATAATCCCGTAATCACCGAATTTATCCTTCGCTTGAAAGCCTCTTATTATAAATTCTCCGCCTTTTACCATGTTTTCCATTTCAGATTGCTGATATCGGCGGGTTGTCAGGTTAAACTGATTTGTTCGTAAATTCAATTGTGTCAGTCGAGGCAAGGTAAATTGATCTGGATGCAGTATTGTTAGTTGAATGTCTAGCCCATGTAAGTAGTCGTCAATTGAAGTCGCACTGTTTTTGTAGATTTGTCGTTCCTCTTGTTGCTTATAATTATTCGTACGTTTTTTATCTTCCTCTGTTAGCTCTAATGTATTAAACCATCCAGTTGATAATAGGTCTCTCACATAGTTAGCAGGTTCCTCAGATATTTCTGGAACTGTAATATTGTCTAAATGGTTTCGGACCATTTCTCTCTCAAATGGATTATCATCAATAAATACAAGACTATCGATTCCAATATTTAAGCTTTTTGCGATTTTTTCTATATTTTCATGTTTTGGTTCCCAATTAGCATAAATCCTTACAAAGTCCTCTTTATTCAGCACCATGTCTGGATGGGAATCCAATACCTCATACACATTCTCGATATCATTTTTACTACATATTGTTAGTAAAATCCCTTGTTCTTTTAAGTGCTTTATTTTTCTTTGAAAATCAACAAAGACATTTCCAGGGAAGTCATTGCCCAGTTTAATTCCCTCAATCCCATCATCACCGACAATACCACCCCATAGGGTATTGTCTAAATCAAGTACTAAACATTTTTTGTTTAACCCGTTATTCGCACGTACTATTTTCACGATCTCTTCTGTAAACGCTAAAAACATATTTCCATTCATATGCAAATGAGCGTAATAGTATAGTCTGGCATCTGGACGCGTCGATGCTTGAATATTTTGTACGAGAATGTTTGAGTCAATGACAATACACTGTTTTAATTCCGCTGATATCTCAAATAAGGCAATTTCGAATTTTCGCCATTCAATACTTAATCTAGCCTTATTTTTGTAATCGAGAAAAGAATCATAGGTATTTGCTGAAATTGGGATAGTGTTCATGATCATAATACCTTCACAATGTTCCGTGTATGTATGGAGTAGGCTTCTGATTTCTTCTATTTTTCTTGTTACCAATTGATTAAGGTTGTCTGAATTCCAGCCAACATGTAATTCATCAAGGAAAATGTGTTCGTCTAATAAACATAGCGTTATATCCGGATGAAACGAGTATAACTGACTGTCCGGATTTAATAATTCATAGTGATATTGATTAAAATCTGCAATATAAATGGTAGGCCATAGATTATGCTCTAACATCAGTGCGCGTAGGTAGGGAGCCATTGAGTTACAGGTAAAGTTACTCAATATCGCAATTTTGACTTCAGTCACATTACTGTTCTTTTCATTTTTCCAGTCCTTAGCAGTCATATCTCTTAAAAGATGTCCGATTTTCTCCAATTCATTTGCTGAATTTGCTGTTTGAATCAGCTCAATGATTGTATTTTTTTCGTTGGCACATTCATTTTCTTTCTTGATTTTACGGAGTTTTGTAATAGAATCGTCTCTACCACTCATGTTCATCCCCTCCTTCATCATTCTTTTTTCAGAGACATCCCAGTCTTAATCCACATTGATGATTCAATTGCTACAGCAACTGCTTTTTCGCCAACTTTCATTTTCTCTTGAAGTAAGCTCAATTGAATATATGGTAATGCATTTCCGTTATTTCCTGTATATTCAACACAATTTATCGCTTTTTCATTTGGGATATTTAGATACTCATTAATTTTGTTTGTCATATTACCACCAAGCTGAGGTGCTAGAAAAAAGTCAATTTCTGCGAAGTCCCACTCACATTTCGCTTGTAACTCGTTAATCATTTCTTCTGCCATTTTAGGGACGTTTTGTTCAATTGCTTTATAATCCTCTTTTGCCGATTGATAGATCTTTCTTCTATCTCTTACACTCAATTCATGAATGTTTTCTGGTATCACTCCGAACCAATTCATCACCTGTCCTGGGTCGCGGTCAAGTCCCTCAAATCGATTGATCAGTTTTTCAATCTTTAATCCTTCTTTTTCCATATTTGTCGAAAGGATCGCTGCTCCTGCGCCATCACCAAATAAAGCATAATTGATTAGTTCATGTGCTCTTAATTTAGAGAAATCTCTGTCTAGATCTAAAAACTTATTACACACATCCGCACCTATCACTAATGCTGTGCGATAAGTTCCCTCTTTTAAAAATTGACAAGCAACCTCTATTCCTTGTAAAGCACCGGAACAACCAGATTGAACTTGATAAGTGGCGATATTATTTAAACCTAATTTACTTGCTACCGTATTGACGGTTGCAGGCATTAAATGATCCGGAGTTGCAGTAGACAAGACAATTAAATCGATGTCTTTTAATTGAACCCGGCCATTTTCAACCGCTTCAGTCGCTGCTTTAACAGATATATCCGATAAATGATATTCAATTTTCTTCTGATAAAGATCGGTAGCAAAATATCTTGTTTTTGTTCCAATAATCTCTTCAATCCAATCTTCGCGAATACCAAAAATCTTTTCCATATCCAAATTAGTAATCGGCTTCCCTGGTAAGAACTTACCAACGCCTATAATTTTAATTTCGTTCACTCTGAACCAACTCCGTTCTATAAACCTGTTTCTATTCCTGTTCCAATATGTATGTCTTGCCCACTAATAGCTGTAGATGGAGGGTTAATTAATAGATTTAAAGCGGAAATTAATTGAGTTAATTCAAGTAATTGAGGCTTTAAGCTATAAATTCCGAGCTTTTTTAACACTTCTTTTTTTTCTTCTTTTCCAAAGTTGTTTTGATAATAGCCGAAAGTCATTACATTAACCGTTAGTCTAAATGCTGTAAGTTCTCGAGATAGACATTTCATCATTGAAATTTTACCGTGATTTAAGATTGGTGAACTTGGATACCCAGCAAAATATAAGGCATCATACACGATTGGAAAGATAATCGACCCTTGCTTTTTTTTAATCATCATCGAGCTTACCAACTTGTTTAATAGATATATCTTCTTAAATTGTTCCGTTATATAGTTTTCAAACTGATCCATATTATTTAATAGTAGTTCTTCTTCATCAACCATTTCGTTCCCATGTATCAATACATCGATTGATCCTGAATGCTCAATCATCCGATCTAGTACTTGTTGTAGGTTTGCTTCACTCATATTGTTCACGACAAACCCATTAAAGAGATGTTGATTGTGTGAAGCTATTTTCTCAAAGTATGTTAATTTTGCTTCTTCATCATCGAATAGCAAATATACACTATGTCCATTCTCAATAAGAAAATCTGCTATTAATTGGTTGAATGGTTGATGACCATTCGATATGAGAATATTTTTTTCCATTCTCTTCCTCCTATCTCATAAAGCCTCCATCTACTTTAAGAACAGTGTCTGTAAAATAATCAGATAAATCACTAGCAAGGAATAATACTGAATTTGCGATCTCATCTACTTTCCCAAGACGTTTCATATTGGTAAACTGAAGAAAATTTTGTAATTTATCATCAGGCACATGTGAGATCATCTCTGTCTCGATCATTCCTGGGGCCACACAATTTAACCTAACTCCACTTGTTGAGTATTTACGTGACAATAATCTGGTAAGTCCCATCATCGCGCCTTTCGTAGCACCATAATTACTTTGTGCCTCTCTTCCAAGTACACCAGTTACAGAGGCTACATTTATAATGCTTCCTCTACCTGCACCCACCATGTGAGGTAGTGTCGCCAGCGTACAGGTGTATGCTCCTCGGAAATTGGTATTAAATACATCTTCCCAGTCTGCTTCAGGCATATTAAAAACGATATTGTCCCTCGTAATGCCTGCGTTATTAACAAGGATATCTATTTTTCCATAGGTCGATATCGTACTGGTAATAAGTTGATTGATAAATTCTTTGTCAGTAACGGATCCTTGTGTTAAAACAACAGTGCCATCGCGGTTATCAAAGTCGTCTTGGATCTCTTTGGCCGCTTTTATACTATTACTGAAAACACCAATAACTGTGGCACCCTCTTCAGCTAAGCGGTATAATATTGCCTTCCCAATACCTCTTGTTGCACCAGTAACAATTGCCACCTTATTATTCAGTAACATGTACCATTCTCTTCCTCTCTTCTAGCAAAATATGATTTGCAAGGTTATGACCACTCCAAATACTTCCACTATAACCCCCACCAGGTTGAGTCCAAGCTCCAGCCAAATAAAGGCCTTTTATGGGCGTTTTTTGGGACAATCGTCGATGCAATGATTGTTGAACAATTTGAGCTGCTCCATAAATAGCACCATTCGTATTTTTCGTGTACCGTTCATTTGTGTGTGGGGTTGAAAGCTCTACATATTTCACATGGTCTAAGACACCAGGGTATTGTTCATTTAACCTATTTAATAAGATGTCTGTTACCTCTTGCTTTTTTTCTTTATATATTTCTTTCTCCAAGTTAGCCCACGGTTCATAACTACTTAATTGAAATAAGGATAAAGTCGTTTTTCCTATTTCATGATATTCTGGATTAATATTTTCATAGATTGTGATACAGAAAGGTGCTGTTTTAGTAGAGCCATTTTGTACCTCTTGATAAGCCTTTTCTATGTCATAGTCTTCATTTATAAAAATTTCATGGTTTGTTTCGTTGTACTCTTTTGGTAAATCAATATCTAAGTAGACATAAGCCTGAACACATGAAAGACTCGGGACTTGATTGATAATTTTCTTCGTGTACCTTTTCGGTAGAGAATCATAGCCTACTAAATCACCAAATGTATGTTGTGGATTCGCATTAGAAATAATATAGTCTGCCAGAAATTGTCGACCTTTTCGCGTTTCTACTCCATAAGCTACTCCATTCTTATGGAGTATTGTTTTAACATCCTGTCGAATCAATACTTGTCCGTCGTTTTCAAGAATAATTTCCTTTAAGGCATCACTTAGTGATTGTGATCTACGGTGTGGATAATAACCACCATAAATATGATATTCGGTCCAAACATAGGCATAAAATACAGCAGCCATTTGAGAAGGTGGTAATCCAAAATACATCCAATATTGTGATAGAACAGAAATTAATTCTTCAGACTGAACATAACCCGTTAACATTGAACGTAAAGTATCGTTTTGATAATATAGAACAGTCGGTGCATCTGATGGTAAGTCAACGGTCTGTCCACTATTGCTTTTTACTGTTATTTTTTGAATCTCGTTCCGAATTTGAATGAACGTCTGAATCAGTAATTCAATGCCTGCTTTTTCTTCCGGAAATAAAGTTATTAATTGTTGGTAGTAATCTTGATAATTCCCACTCTGTGCAACAATCTTTTTATCAGGAAATACGGCCTTATATAGGAAATCAACTTTATGAAATTCTACTTTTTCAAATACACCTAATTCATCAAGTATCTTTTTTAAGCCTCCCCCCTCACCTAAATCACCCATTAGGTGAAGAGATACTTCAAACTCCAGTTTTCTCCGTTTGAAAGATGTAGCATAGCCTCCTTGTAGATAGTGTTGCTCTAATACTGTGACTTTTTTCCCTTGCTTCGCTAAGTAAGCGGCTGAAACTAGCCCACCTAATCCCGAACCGATAACAATAACATCCTTACACATACAATAGCCTCCACGTTGTTTTTAAGAGGTTGACACATAGGGTATTGACCCCTCACTCAGACCTGAGAGGTCTAAATCCTTAGCTTATGATCGTCTCTTATAGCTTAATAGATTTTATGAAAGCTGCTCTTGAGTTTGTTGAATTTTAGAAAGCACAAAAGTTGATAGTGTTTCAACTGAATAAAAATGTTTTTGAATTTGATCCTCTGGCATACCTTGTACTTTAATGGTAAATTCCTCTTCTAAACCGGCTACTACATCCAATGCTTCTACTGAATCTAGACCCAATCCTTCTAAGAATAACGGTTCATTATCCTCAATCTCTTCTGCAGTAATATCCTCTAACTCTAAACGATCGATCAAAATGTTATGCTTAATGATGTTCTTGATTTCCTCAATATTCATTCCATACATCTCCTTTTATTTTTCACTTTAATCTAGTTATTGAATTGAACTCAACACGATAGCAACGTTGTTTCCATTAATGGAAGAACTAACAACCATACCTCTTTTTAGCTGTTTTTTCCCGAAAGAGTTCATTAATGTGTTTGTAGTTGCAGCAATTTCATCTACTTCATTATGAAATTGCTGGCTATGATAAATAGCATCAGCTGCTATATATACATGATTAAGGCAACTGAATGACTGAGCATAACCCAATCTATCGTTAAAACAATGAGTGGGAATATCTTTTCCTTCTAAGAACGTATGAATGATCGCTTCTTCATCTAAAGCATCTAAACCAATAGAATTATAAAAGATAAAATCTAATTCATCTGCCTTCACATTGGCTTTTTCTAATGCTTGTTCCATCGCATTGACCAGAGTATGATTTGATTTCGTATTAGTAAAACTTAAACCGATTCCTTCGATCTCTGCATAAACCTTCTTATTTTGACTAACTGCTTGGTCATAATTAGTTAATAGTAGTGCCGAAGATCCTTCTGTAGGCATATAAGAACTTTGATCGATTCCGTATGCTTGATCTATTGTCGAAGCTAATTCTGAACGTTCATCGCCTGCTGCAGATAAGCAGTAAGGTTGAATACCATCTTTAATGACCTGATAAGCGTTTAATATACTGATGAGACCGTCATTCCCCCCCGTACTTTGGGAGCTTGCATACCCTTTTATCCCTAATACTCTTGAAACTTTTCCAGCAGTAGAGTTAAGCACCATGTCAGGAAAATAGATGCCACTTGCAAACTCTGGACCTTTGTCAAAAATTGAATTTAAATATTTTGTTGCACTTTGCAGGCTTCCAAGGGAAGTGCCATAAATTAAACCGAAATCACCTTGATTTTCCTCATTAATATCAACATCTGCATCTGTTAATGCTAAATCAATCGCCCCAATACTAAACTGGGTTAATGAATTCATTCGACGCTTATAAAGTTGTTTGTTATAGTCCTTTAAAGAAAAGCTATCTTTCGATAAGATAGGTTGTTCAGTAAGCCATTCTAGTAAACTACCACTTTTGTATTTTTCGCGGTTCACGATCCCCATACCAACAATGACAACCCGTTGTTTTGCTTCAGAAAACGCATCATTACTGGTCACCTTATTAGCACGCCAATTTCGCGAAACAATCGAACAGTTATGTCCGCCAAATGCTGAATTATTACATAAAAAATATTCAGGTTTGCTCGTTTTCATTTGGTTTGCTATAAGATGAATATCTTCACAACCTTCACGTGCCTTTTCAAAATGCAAGGTCGCAGGTAATAAATCTTCTTGCATAGCCAACAAAGTTGTTACATATTCGATGGAAGCTGCGGCACCTAAATTATGACCGAAGTAAGATTTACTTGAACTTAACGGGATACTTGAAAATAAATCTTGTCCAAATAATTGTCGAATACCGTTTAATTCTGCCGTGTCATTTGCAGGAGTTCCCGTTCCATGAGTATTGATGTAACCGATTTGCTCTTTATCTACACCCGAGTTATTTAGTGCCATCTCGACAGCTCTACTAATTCCTCTTCCTTCAGGATCTGGAGCTGTTTCATGATGTGCATCATTGCTAAGTCCGTATCCGCAGATTTCAGAGTAAATTTTACATCCTCGTTTTTGAGCACTTTCTAAGGTCTCCATAATGACAAATGCTGCCCCTTCACCAAGACTTAATCCATACTTGTCGTTATAGGGAGAACACGGCTCTTTATTTAAAGCCTGTAACGTATTAAACCCTGCATATACAGAAAGAGACATGGAGTCAGAACCACCGGCTATCATGACATCACAATAACCATCTTTTAACAGATCATAGGCATAGCCAATTGCGTTACCACTAGCTGCACACGCCGTATTAATCGTGTTGACCGGACCGTTTAAATTGAAGTGGTTGGCAATGTGATCTGCTTGTTGGAAAAATGGATATTTCAATAAATTCTTATGTTCTACATTTGTTAAATTATTGCTGGATTCAAGAGAGTTAATGCCTCCATTGCATGTTCCGTAAACAATCCCAGCTGTTAATCCCTCTATGCTCTCATTCAACTCTATCGCGCTATCTTCTATAGCTTCCTTAATTGCCACCATTCCATATTGAGCAGATAAGTCATACTTTTCCTGCTCGTCTTTTGAAAAATACTGATTAGCATCAAAATCTTTAATTTCCGCTCCCATTTGACTAATAAAGGATTCAGTCGAAAAGCGAGTCATCTTATCAATAGATGTCTTATTTTTTTTCATATTTTCTAATACTTCATTGCGATTATGACCTAAGGCGCAAAAGACTCCTACACCTGTAATAACAACTCTCTTGTTATCTGCCAAGATTCTTCACTCCTGCTCATTTACATATTTTTAAAATGGAAGGTTTACATCCTACTCTCGATATCTAGCATGATGACGTAGATAATCTAGGGAATAAGTTACAGGATGTTAAATTTCTCATGAATGTTGACAATTCACATGTAACTGACTAAGTTTTTATTTTATGACAGTTGCTCTTGCGTTTGTTGAATTTTGGAAAATACAAAATTTGATAGGGTTTCGACAGAATAAAAATGTTTCTGAATTTGATCCTCTGGCATACCTTGTACTTTTATTGTAAATTCCTCTTCTAAACCCGCTACTACATCCAAAGCTTCAACTGAATCAAGTCCTAATCCTTCTAGAAATAATGGCTCATTATCCTCAATCTCTTCAGCTGTAACATCCTCTAATTCCAAACGCTCAATTAAAATATTTTGCTTAATGATGCTCTTAATTTCCTCAATATTCATTGTTTCCCATCTCCTTTGGTTTTTGAATTCTTCCGAATTAATCTTGATTTTAATAGAACTAAGGCACGATTGCAGCGTTGTTCCACTAATGGAAGAACGAACAATTTTCCCCTTTCTTCGAGCTCTTTAGGAAAAAATTATTCAAAAAGATTAATATTTCATTTCCTGTAATAGTATTACACAGAAAATCGAGTATTTTTGTTAAAATATTCTAAACTTCATGTAAATTCGCATAATTCGACATTTTTCAAGACTATTTAACTAATATTTTTTGATTGGCCATATTTAAAGGTGATTGATGAAGAAAGTTTTTCAGACTAAAACGTAGGTTTTTATTTGTGTTGGCAGTTTTATATAATGCTGTATTCGCAAAGATTGTTATTTTTTGTAACATGTATCGCTATATGTATTTAGCCTATCTTCATGCTTTTTGCAAAATTATTTTGTCATTTTCTTTTAAATAGCTGTCATTTCTACAAATAAATCCAAATGTCGATTTTTCGATATCTTAGAGGAACAACTTTTAGAAAAAAGAGCATAAAAAAAATAGCTCAAGAGAAGATTATCTCTTGAGCTACAAACTAGTTATAAAGTAATTGGTTTTCATTCTTTAATTAATAAAGTACAGGTGTAGATTCCTTTATAATATTTACAATAACTTAACATACTCAATCATTTCCAATGAACTACTTTCTCTTCTATCCAAAGAAGTTCTTTCATTCTTATCTTCCTTTTCCGCAAATAGGAAAAATCATGCGATCCTAAGACACTATTATTTCTATTCCTTATACAGTTACACGTACTAGATAATAGGAACATGTTTCAGCTAACCCATCTTTTGTAGCATGTTCTTCGAAAATAGTCGCTATGCCTGACAGATTTGCAGCTTTTATTTTTTCAAAGACTTGAAGAATTTGCCCGAAACAACGCATTCTTATTATATCTAATGGTGAGTGCAAACATTCGGTACTATTGACAACTTTATACTCTGAGTATGAGAAATCACCTATTTTTAGCCTTTGGCGAATCGCATCTAAAATTGGAGTTCCTTTTGTTGCTTCAAAAAGAGAGGGGAATAAAAAGGGTAGTTCTTTTCCTAGCTCATCTCCAGGGTGTAGCCCAAGTATGACACCACCGTAAGTTGGTCGTACCATTTTAATGAATGCGGAGGTAACCAATCCGAAAGAGTGAACGGGTCAATTAAATCCATAGTTGATTTCTCCTTCCACTTGGCAATAAATATAGGACGAGACTTCCAATTCATCTCACTTTTTCAAAACCTGAATCTAGTTAAGGAACGATAAATTTAACATCATGAGTTCCTCATCAAAGTATGTATTATTTATTTTTAATGCTCTACTATCTATTCCAAATGTCTCAAATCCTAAAGAATTATAGAGTTTTTTTGCTGGTATATTACCTGAAACAACGGTTAAATATAGTTGTTCAATACCCAGTTGTAACGCCTTGTTTATCGCTTCTATCATTAGATTTATAGCGATCCCACGACCACGTTTAGAGGGTGATACATACATTGAATATATATTGCCTCTATGTTTAAGTTTGTTTTTTTCTTCTATTACTAATGTAACGACACCAACTAGGTTTTCATTTTCGAAAGCACCAAATGTAAAACTATGATCTTCTTGCAACTTACGCTCAAAATCTTTTAATGAAAACTCTATTTCCTCTTCATAGCTTGAACCAAATGCCTCGGGATGAGTTTGTAATGCTTCTAATCTTATGTTTCTATACTTCTCAGCATCCTTGGATTCTAGAATCGTCATATCAAACGTAGCCTCCAAACTAGTTTGTTATTTCTTTTTCTATAAAACTACAACTCAAATGTACTACTACAAACAGTATCATTTCAATACATAATGCATTTCAGCAAATTGTTTGT
Organism: Metabacillus sp. GQ13; assembly: GCF_059758525.1. NCBI lineage: Bacteria > Bacillati > Bacillota > Bacilli > Caryophanales > Bacillaceae > Metabacillus > Metabacillus sp. GQ13. The sequence continues at coordinate 15,224 of NZ_JCAXET010000004.1, read as the reverse complement.
AACGACGAACATCCACTAGCGTTAGATTGTTCTCTTGCTCTCCCGGCATAAACAATGGAATTCCCGTTCCGATGATCGAGGGAGCAATTTGAATCATAAACTCATCTACTAGCTTTGCTTGAAGAAGTGGGTAAAGTACCTCCCCTCCACCGACAATCCAAATTCGTTCCCCGTCAAGTTCCTTTAAGGACTTAGTGAACTCGACTATATCATTATTAATATACTCGACAAATTCATCTTTTCCATCCAATAAATGTGAAAAGACATAACACTGTTTATCCTTATATGGAAATTCATTCGGTGAAAGAATCAAGACCTGTTGGTACGTTTTTCGTCCCATTAGAATTGTATCAACGGATTGATAAAATTCTGCGAATTCAGTTTCCTCCTCACCTTCAGTCCCAATTAGCCAATCTAATGAATGATTCTCTCTAGCAATGTAGCCATCTAGACTCGTTGCCCCGTAAAATATCAACTTTCTTTTAGTACTCATCTTTACATCCTCCAATAATGATAATGATCTATAAATCTCTTGTTTCCTTTTTGCTTTATCGTTTCATATGGGTTAGATTGTCATATCAAACGTCGTAGCCCTCCTAATGAGTGTTGTTATTATTATACATGGAGATGTAATTATTTCCCTAACCATTTCTTATGAAAAATAGTTTACTGTTCTACTGAAAGTACACATTAATTATTGAGAAAAACTAGGTAATCCTGATAACTTTATGAATTTCCTAATTTATTATATAAAAAATCAATTTATACAGTTAGGCTGATCCCTATATTTTTTAATTGCATTTCTAAATACTTTGGTTTCACTTTTCCATCTTCCTGATGTTCAACCGGATAATACTCCTTCATAAAAACCGGCGCATCGAAACTTAGCCATATCGACCGATAAATGTTTTGTGCGTCTTTTACTGTTAGGTATTCTCCGTTTTCTAATTCTATATCGTCATCTACTCCAAATTGAAAACGACAGCATTCACAAATTTCATAAGAACCCACTAATTTCTCATAATCCTCATAGGCTGGTTCATCAAATCCTTTATACCCACATATTTGACAACTATATTTCATTTGAATTACCTCCTATCCTTTGTACCTTTCCAATCTACTTAAATTTTTCGAGTAAATACATTCAGTTATTGGCAAGCAAAACTTAAAGATACGACCATGACTAAAGGAATATTTTTAATTTCATCTCAATTGTTTCCAATACCTTCCGAGCGCATTTTTTTGATTTATGTACATTATTCCTTTACCGAGATGACAACATCACCATAAATCTGATCATCTAACACAACCTCTATCCTCCATAAACCTACTGAAGGGAGTTCAAAGTTAGTCGTAAACCGGGTTAAACGATCATACCCTTGACTTGGTTCATGTATTTCCATAGCAGGTAAAGCGGTTAGACGTTCTCCTGTTTCCTTGCTGTATGCATAAATTGATATTTTTTTGCCCTTAAACGTTTCAAATAGCTCTGTAAAAGAAAATATGCAGCCATACTGACTTCCTACAGAAAGTTCTGGATCAGGATTCATCCTAAACAATACCTTGTCATTTTCTTTATATTCATTTCGAGGTTCCCAGTTTGTTAGCGTATTGAGTAGAATACTTGTCTGTTCTTTATCAATTTCACCATACCCCTCTTCTTCATTGTCACTTATGATCGTTGCTGTTTCTGTGTGAGTGTTCAACCAAACCCTATATACATACAATCTTTCTGGCATGTTTTTATTATCTTGAAAAAACAAAGTGGCTGTTAGATCTTCATATCTAGCAATTTTTGGTTGGATATTCGGTTCCCAGTTTATCTTTGAAATTATGCTTTTAAACGATTCTAATGAATTCTTGTCTGTTATCACATCACTTTCTTGAGCTATCCCCTCACTGTTTACCTTTTGGATATCTACTCTTGTTAAATTTTCTTTATTTAACCCTATACAACCGACAAAAAATAGGGTGAAGACTAATATAATACTAAAATGGACCAATCTTTTCATGAAACACCTCCAGATATATAGACGTTTTTCATTACATTATGTTGCAACAAATTCACCTATCATCCCCATTGTTAATTTTAATGGATATTCACTTTTTTTGTAGGAGATAATAAACGAACTTCAGGAATTAGAGGTCAGAAAAATGGAAAGAAATTATGCGATTGACTTTATTAAATTCTTTGCAATAGTAGCTGTGGTCATTATTCACACCTTCCCAAGTGACCATTTACTTGGATACTTTATTTTTGACAACTTTTCTAGGTTTGCCGTTCCTTTCTTCTTTGTTGCTTCTGGGTACTTGTTTGGCCTTAAAGTAAGATATAAACCTAAGTCTATGGACTATTTCAAACGATATTTCGGTAAGATTTTAAAAATTTACCTATGCTGGTTTTTGTTTTATTTCTCATATGATCTTTTACGGATCTTGTTCGAAGGTGGAAACGATAAACAGGAATTATCGAAGTATATTGAGGGTTTTTCTGCACTGAATATCCTTTATTATGGGCAAGGAACGAGTGGCTATCAGTTGTGGTTTGTGATTTCCTTAGCCTGGAGCATTGCAGTTATCTATCTATTCTTTCGGCTAAAAAAAATCACATCTTTGTTATTTCTCAGCTTCTGTTTAAATATGGTTGGTCTTTTCGGGCAATCTTATTCTTTATTTTTTGAGTTACCAGTCGAAACAACCCGTGCCGCTATGTACATTGGGTTATTTTATACAACCCTAGGATTCTGGTTTGTCTCACCATTACCTAACAATTCGTTTAAAAAGTGGAATAACAATACCTTTCTTTATTTGTTTTTCTTTTTCTCTATTCTCCAGATCATTGAAGGTTATTGGTTGGAAAAGGTGTTACATGCCAGACATGGGGAGTATTTTCTATCAACCATTTTTCTTACGATATGTTTGTTTAAGTTTTGCTATAATAACCAACAGCTTGGGATAGGACTATTCATTACTAAAATTGGCGGGAATGCAATAGGTATATACGCGATCCATGTTTTCTTTATTGATATCGTTGATCTATTGTTAAACGCTTTTGGTCTTGGGCATGTATCAGAACATATAGTCTGGAACATGATGGATGCCTTTTTAGTCTTTAGTCTATCTTATATGACGTATCAAAGTCTTCAATCTATTAAGGGTAGGTTGCTTTTTGGGAAGTAACCACCACTTGTTTTATTAATGTAAAATCATTTCCTTACTAAGCAGATCTTTTCGACAGCTTTCTCATTTGTAGAATGATTAATATATCAAGCATTTTACTAAGTTTAATAGTCTCTTCCGAGGAAAAGCCTTTTGACATACCGACTGAAATCATTTTTTGACGTACATTTTCAATGTGTTCAAATAAATCATTGTTCACAATCTTCTCTCCCTTTTACAACAATAAATAGATTTTACCAAATGGAAGCGCATACAATGAAGGAGATTCTTTCAACAAATACCGACAATATTATAATACTTATAAATGAACAGTGTATTCTAGCACCCTTTTGCCCCCAAGTCACTCAGAAATCAGCATCTGAATATTCAAAATTACTCTTTGGTTCAAACTTAATTTCAAAAGGTAAACGACAATAGGACGTTCTTCCCTCTAATATAACAAGCATTGACGTACTATCATCCAATCGGGCGATAGTAGCCGCAGGATATTTTCGGCAAAGATTGTTGTTTTCCGTACAGAGTACTAATGTATACTTTGTAGCTATATCTTCATGCTCTTTTCGCTAAAATACTCTGATATCCTTTTGCACATAGCTTTAATTTAAATCCGAAAAATTTAAAAGCCGATTTTTTCATTTGCACTAGAGCAACTTTTAGAAATGAGCCTAAGCAAAATACACAAAAATCCCCACTTTTAATAAGAGGGGATTTCGTTTATAATCTGAAACGTTGAATTAATTTTTTTAGATCATCTGCTATAACAGTTAAGTGATTCGCACTACTTGCTACTTGTTGCATAGAATGGCTTGATTGTTCAACAGAGGCTGCTGTTTCTTCAATTCCTGCAGCTGATTCTTCGGAAACTGCAGCAATTTCTTCGATGGATTTATTAATAATGTCGCTATTTTCCGCCAAATCACCCAGGTTTTGTGAGATATATTTAATTCCTTTCGCTACTTCTGAAAGGGAACGATCAATTTGTTCAAATGTATTACCTGTAGTAACGATTTGTTCCTTTCCCTTTTCAACTTCTCTGTATCCACCTTGTAATGAGTTTGTTACATCGTTTGTCTCATTTTGAATATTACTTACTATCTGTGTAATATCTACAACTGATATAGATACTTGCTCAGCTAGTTTTCTCACTTCATCGGCAACTACTGCGAAGCCTTTTCCTTGCTCACCAGCACGTGCTGCTTCTATTGCAGCATTTAATGCTAATAGATTTGTTTGTTCTGCAATGTCTTTGATTACAGCAATTAGCTTAGATATTTCTTTAGATTGTTTATCTAATCCAATGACCTTTTGAACGGCATCTTTTACGATCGTATCGATATTTCCCATCTGTGTAATAGATGAAGACATTAATTTACTACCTTCTGCTGTCAAATCAATTACATGATGTGAAGAGGCATATACAGACTCACCTTTAATATTCGCTTCCTTTATCTTATTCGAAAAGCTAACCATTGCTGTTGAGAGGTCGCTACTAATTCCGGCTTGCGTTTCTGAACCATTAGCAAGTTCTTGCATTGTGATTGCGATTTGGTTACTACCATCATTTACTTCATTGGATGTTTTTGTTAGACTACCACTTTGGTTGGATAATGTATTGGATACCTCGCTAATTTTCGTCAGTATATCCCTTAAGTTTTCATTAACGCGATTTGTTGCATGTACTAACATGCCTATCTCATCTAATGAATTTGTTACAAGTGGTTCATGACTCAACTCGCCATTTGCAATAAGGTCCATACGTTTTCTTAATTTATTTATAGGCCTTGCAATGTTTCTAGGAATAAGGATTGATATAATAATTACAATAGCTAATAATACTAAACCAAATATAATCGAAACAATATAGGTAATCTCCGCGACTTCTAGAGCTTTTATGCCATTTTTTTGACTTTCATCTCCTTTCGCTAAAGCCAGTTGTGTCATCTGGTCAACCACTATTGTTAGTTCAGGTTCAATTTCATTGTTTAGGATTCGTTTTGCTCCTTCAATATCCCCTTTTTCATAGGTTGGGAAGAATTTTCCCTCAAATAATTTGTATATTTCATCTGTTTGTACGGCAACATCTTTAATGGTTGGCTTATTAGATTTTTCTAATAAATCATTTTGGATTGTTAAACTTGGTTCCTTTAATGCAAAGTAGATTTGTTTATACTTTTCTTCTCCTGTTAATACATATCCTCGAAGCTCACTCTGTTGTTGTGTAAGGATGCCTAACAAGCTAAAATCAGATGCCATTAACGGAATATCTTGTTCAGATAGTGTTCTCGTATGTTCTTCCATTTTATTTATAGAACCAACTAAATAAAAACCAAAGCCAAATACAAGTAATGCAATGAATAGAAATGATGCCATTAGCTTTGTTCTTATACTCTTAAACTTTACTAGATTTTTCATGAAGTAACCCCTTTTATTAAAATATTATCTTCAGTCGAATGATTAGATTCTCTCTATTTTTTCGTCATCATAATTCAACTTACTTCTTATATCGACATTAAGTTGAAATGATTGAAGTGAAAAAAGTTTTTCCAAAAAAATTGTTAGAGCTATAAAATTTTGATCCTGTTATTTTTTTGAACATTTTGCTACTTGATTTTGTGTCTTTGCCAGTACGGATAGTCGATTACACGCTAGCTTTGTTCCATTATAAATAAGGTGAACCAAATCAAAGTGCACCTTCGCAAAATTTTTCCCTTCCGATAACGGATTTAGTTCGATTGGAACTACTCTTTTAAATAGGCATTGACTCGTTCGATTGTGGTCCTCTGTTTATGGATATCTGGCCATATCTGGGAACGGCTGGTGCAGTATTGCTTGAGTCATAGAGACTCAAAAAGGGCGACACTTTTTCAAGTATCGCCCCTTACATTTTTTCACAATCTCTTGTTCCTTAAAATACATTTGATTGACAAATTACATATTCTTATCTCTTTGTCTCCTCATCCATTTTGTTGCTACCCACTTATCTCCAGTAAGCACTGGTGCACCTCCATGTAAGGTTAACTCGTTTAAGGCATGATCATCATAAAAATATTCAAAATAAACCGCCATTCCCTTTTGTGGAGAAATTGAAAAATTCAGTTTAGGAAAGAATGTTTCTCCACCATGTTCTACATCGCTTAAATACATAACAAGTGTGCTAATTCTAGGATTGCTTACTATTCGATCTTTAGATGAAAAAAAGTCATAATGAGCTTTATACTCTTGACCGATTTTATAATTAAGTATTTGAAGACCTTCTCCGTGTTCAAAAGGAATATTCATAATAAGAGATACTCTTTTTTCAATTCTAGCAACAAAGTCGCTTTCACCTTCTTGAAAAAACATACTACTACTTGTTCTAAGTTCATCTATTTCACTTGTTTTTCCAATTTTCGAACGCTGTATCCTATCTTTCGACAACCTAATTAACTCATCACATTCATCTTCGCTTAAAACATTTCCTAAAATGACGACTAATGGTTCATCTAGTTTAGCAATGATGTTAATTTCTCTATCTTCTGTTATTATTTTATTTCCAATGTGATTGAAAATCGTTTGTTCTTTCAGCTTCAACTTCCATCATCCTCTAATCTTAACTTATCTATTTTTTTTTTTTTCTATCTCCTGATTTCAAAGAAGCTTCTAATTTCCACGTTTTCACATTCTCATTCTCCTTAGAAAATCTAATCTTCCTTACTTGACTTAATTCGACAAAAATTTTAAATATCCTTTTTCCTCTTTAAGTAAGGCTGTTTTCGCAAAGATTGTTGTTTTTCGTAATAAGTAAATCGTTACGAATTCAGCATATCTTCGTGCTCTTTTCGTTAAATTACTCTGATATACCTCTAGAGATCACTTCAATTTAGATCATAAAAATCCAAAAGCCGATTTTTATACGTACTAGAGCAACAAACTTTTAGAAAAGAGCCTTAAGTAACCAACTTCGTTCGTACAATATATTCTACATAAATAAAGATAATACTCTATTCGAAACCAGATTATATTGCTCCCATTAAAACCTCATATAAACTAGCTGTTCTTTTGTTATTTAAACAGATTGAATCCACTATTACTAGTTAATCTTCTGCTGCACGATTTCATATGACCACTAATCATAAAAAAACCAAATAGCTAAGCAATTTGGTTTACTAATCGGTATGTTTTTTCTGAATATTTCCAGTGAAACGAATCTACAAAAACAACATTAAATTATTTTATAAAATAATTTAATCCCTGCTAATACTAGGAAACTGGTTCACTCCCAAGAAAGCATAGAAGTTCGGAACCTTTTAAATCTTTTATCATTATTTAAAATTAATTCGATTTAAGATTTTTGCTTTTTGATAATGAAAGATTGATTTAGATAGTTCAAAGATTGTTCCGTTCGTTAAGCAAACTGTATTTTCAATAATCAGCGCTGGATCTTGCGGATTAACTTTTAGCAATTTAGCACTTTCAACGTCGATTTTTTCGCTGTTGATGACTTTGTCAGCAAAGCCAATGTTTAATTTTAGATCATCGATAAGATAACTGTATATCGAACTTGTCGCGATATCTTCATTTAAATATGGAACAATATCTTTTTTAAAGTAACTAACTTCTATTGAGTACGGTTCATCATCTACTATACGTAAACGTTTAATAGAATAGAGTTTTGTTCCCGCTTCACAGTGAAGTTGTTTTGCTATACCACCGTTAGCTTCTATTACCTGTATATTTAAAATCTTGGTTTCAATGTTCCTCGAGTTCAAATCCTTTGTTAGCCCTCTAAGACTGCCTAAATTTATATAATCCGTGTCAGATTCTTCTCTTAAAAACATTCCACTACCTTGCACCTGGTAGATGTATCCTCGGTTCACCAGCTGATTAATTGCTTTTCGAATCGTATTTCTGCTGACTTCAAATGTTTTTATCAGTTCGTCTTCCGTAGGCAACTTTTTCCTTTGATCAAATTTCCCATCCCTAATTTCCTGTTCTAAATCATTTGCAATTTCTTTATATTTTACTGTCATATAAACTCCCTATTTTTCATTCAATCGTATCTAGCCTCTATTATACACAAAACCTCTTGATTTAAAATCAAGAGGTTTTCTTATTATTGGCTTTTTCAAAGGAATTTGTTGCTATAAAACCTTATTGAAGCCATTTTAATAGAAAAATTCTGAATCATTATTCGAATGGAGCATGATGTCAGTCTCTACTCATAAAAATGTACTTGACCAATAAACAACAATATTTACGAAAGCATCCTTTTACTTACAGCTCTTCTCCTCTTGTTTCAATAATATGTTTATACCAGTAAAACGAGAGCTTTTTCTTTCGGTTTAAATCGTCATGATGATCCACGTAAATAAATCCATATTGCTTTTTATATCCATTTAACCAGCTTAATAGATCAATGACAGACCATGCGTAATACCCTTTTAAATGAATGCCTTCATCGATTGCTCGCTTAATCACTTTTAAATGTGCTTCAATATACTTAATACGGGGTACATCCACTATTTCACCATCAATAATTGGATCCTCATCACCAAGACCGTTTTCTGTTACATACATTTTAATATCACCAAAACGATCCTTTAACATATGCAGCCCATCTAAAAATCCTTGAGGTGAGATTTCCCAGCCCCATTTTGTATATGTTTTATCTTCCATTTTTACAGTCCGATAAAAACCATCAAAAGACGGGTTACCTGGAGCTAGCGTAGATGTCTCTCTAGAATGGTCCATTTCTGAAAATGCTTCTTGATTTTTTTCTACTCTTATTGGTTGGTAATAATTAAGCCCAATAAAATCATTTTTACTCGCATTTCTTTTTAATGTATTTAATTCCTCTTCAGTCCAATTAGGTGTCCAATCTTTCTCCTTTAGTTGCTCAACTACATAAGAAGGATATTCACCTTTTAATATCGGGTCATAATACCAAAAGGTTTCATATTCATTAGCATGTCGAGTTGCTTCAATATTCTCGGGTTTATCATCCACACTGTAAGCTGGTAAGAAAACATGAGTAATACCAATCTCACCATATTGGTTCAGTTTTTTATAGACTTCTACAGCTTTTGCATGTGCATAAAACACATAATGTGTCGCTTGAAAGTACTTTTTCTCATCGTTTTGGATACCCGGCGGATGAGCCCCTTTTAAATAACCTAATCCACAAAACATAACTGTTTCATTGAATGTAATCCAGTGTTTGACTCGATCTCCAAATTCCCGAAAACAAATATCTGCATACTTGACGAAGGCATCAGCGGTTCGCTTATGAGTCCAACCACCATCTTCTGCAAGCGTCAAAGGCAAATCCCAATGATACAGTGTAACAAATGGAACAATACCATATTTTAAACATTCATCAATAATATTATTATAAAATTCCAAGCCACTTTCATTGACCTCTCCATCACCTGTTGGCAAAATACGTGCCCATGATACGGAAAACCGATACGATTCAAGACCCATCTCTGCCATTAATTTAATATCTTCTTTGTAACGATGGTAATGATCTATCGCTACATCTCCATTTGTACCATTATATGTTTTCCCTGGAATCTTTGAAAAAACATCCCAGTTTGTTAATCCTTTACCATCTTCATCCCATGCTCCTTCAATTTGATAAGAAGCAGTAGCAGCTCCAAACAAAAAATCATGTGGAAACTTCATTATCCACCCTCCATTTTCATACTATCATTTAATTTATTACTATATATCAAATTTATAGGCATAAATTATAGGTTAATTATAACCTTTTGTTTAATAAGAGACCACAAAAATCTCGTAAACAAGTATACATATGTATAAAAGGTAGTATCTACTATTATCGGAAGATTAAATCTCTTGTCTAAAAAATACAAATAATAAAAGACATTAACTCTGCTGAATTAACGCCTCACTTTTAGTTAAAATCGATATATTTTTAATAATAATGAGCTTATGGACCAAAAACCAGAGTTCCCCAAATCAGATAGATTGGTGGAAAAAATAAAACTACAGTCGTTAAATTGCCAACAAACCCTAACTTATCTAAAAGACTAGTGAGCGAATCCTCATTTATCACATGCATGCGCCTACTAAGAAAGCTGATAACTAACCCACAAATTCCAAGACCATAAAAGACGATGAATTCTGAATTGAATATGGAAATTTCCCAAAAGTAAAAAAAAACAGACAACAATAAAAGCAAAACGCCTAACCAAATAAAAATTTTCCTGATTGCATTTTTAATAATAATCTACTCCCAATTAATTATTTTTTACGACCATTATGTTTTCATCAAGTCCTTATTAAACCAAATACTTCTATTAAGAAAGACATTCTCTTGTTAATTAAGTTTCAATGAAGGTTAATATTTATTAATATATACTTTAACCTTTCACAACATAATGATTGTATTGTGAAACAACCATAAAAATAACTAATAAAAAAAAGACCCTATTCAGGTCTTGAATACTTATTGAAAAAATCTCTTATGTCTTCGATGGACATCCCCACTTCGAGAGCATATAAAATCAGTTCTGCCCATTCATGATCCAGGTCATTTTCGGTTGAACCTAAGGAATTTACCATATGAATCCTCCTAAAATAGTATATATTTTAGGCAGCTCAGCCATCTTAGCTTAGATCTACCTTAGATCTGTAACTTTGCGTCCCAAACTTTCGAAAGGTTTGCCTTTTCCTATTGAGTGAACACTTCATAGTTAAATAGTACTGTAATATGGATGATAATTAAATATAAATATTAAATATCAACAAAATTATTTCATATTATTCTTTAATCACTAACCCTAACAATTTTGAGAATCCAATTGCTTGATCGGAAGAAACTTCACAGCCTATCAAGCTTTCTAGAGACACATTCAGTTTTTCAAATATACAGGTACTGATATCTATTCCTTTAAGTACAGTTTGTGTAAAATCTACATCATTAAGATCGCACATATTAAGATTTACTTTGTTAAGCTTGCATTCGTAAAAGTTAGCACTTCTAATAGAAGAATGGTCAAAACTCACTTGTTTGAGACGTGCATCGGCAAAGTCAGATAAACTCAGATCACAGTTTTCAAACGATACGTTACCCAGATTAGCATTAGAAAAATCTAAGCCTACTAGTTTACAGTCTTTAAAAGCAACTCGATGAATAATGCCATTACAAAGCTTCGCATTTGAAAAATTACAGTTTTCAAAAATCACATCAGTCATATCATTATGATGAAAAATAGCATTAGTAAATGAAACATTATTAAATATCACCTTAGAAAAAATGACTCGATCAATTTCCTCGTTATCAACTTGTGAACCTTCCACCAAACAGTTCACTAATTGATAGTCCTCATCATAATATATATCTTGGAAATTACTTTTTTCTATATACGATCCAACTTTTGGTTGGTCAATTTTAATCTTTTTCGACATCATACACCTCTATCATTTAAATTGTTATATATGACATACTACATAAAAATTAATTCGGATATAAGTCTTTATTTATTTTGTGATTTGTGGACACACAACTATTTTGGTAGATGCTAATCACGCCATGCTACCATTAGGAGATTGATAGCTATCTTGTAGGCTAGTTGACTCTTGCTAATAAGTTGATTTACTATTGAGCCTTATATGATTATAGTTTGCCTACATTTTATCTTCTAATTTTTTTAATAGAATAACATCACTTGATTATTACTGAAATAACATTTAACGTTTGTTTAAAGGAGTGCAAATAATTATGATAGAAAATATTACAAAGATCGACTACCATCAGGTAATCGAATATTCCCTTGAACCGATTGTAATCCATACAAATCTTAAAATTATCTATGTTAATCATGCAGCTGAAAAGCTTTTCAGAGAGACGAAAGCAAATATTATTGGAGCAAGCCCATTGGATATATTTAGAGACACATCTAAGCTTGCAATAGAAACTAGGATCGATTCGGCATACCAACAACCAGCAGAGGTTATTGAAGAAATCGTCTTCAGAATGGATGGAACAAGTGTTGAAGTTGAATTATATTGTCACCCTGTAAAAATAGGAAGTACAAAAGCAATACAAACATATGTGAGAGATATAACTGGAAGGAAAGAATCTGAAAGAAAAAACAAAGAAATAATAGAACAAATAAATGAACTTTCATTAACACTTGTCCCTTTACTAGACGGGATTGCCGTACTGCCCTTAGTAGGTTCATTTGATGAAAGTAGAGGTAGACAACTACTAGATGATGTCCCAATTAAGGTAAAGACACAAAATATAGTGTGTTTAATCATCGATTTTTCTGGTATCTATAATTTAGACGACGTTGTTGCTCATTACCTTTTTCAAATAAATGAAGTACTTACATTACTTGGAGTTCGCACTATTTTAACAGGGCTTAGACCAGAACTTGCTCTCATTGCCAACCAACTAGATATTGATTTAACTTCAAAAACCATTCACTCTACTGTGAAATCTGCACTTAATTCCTTGGGGTTTAACAAAGGAAAAGAAATTAACTAAATTAAGTATGCTTATATGATACTTAAAAAAGCTATATGATAAATGAACCTCTTTAATCCCGAGATTGGATTGAAGGGTTCACCAAAATGGCAGAACCTTCATTGTTCGTCTATCAGATAGAATTTGATCCCACTTTAAGATTTATCCAACCTAATTGCTCATTCATTAATTCTAGATAGTTTTATATCCCGCAATGGTACAAATAATTTATAATCGCTTGTTTTTATAAAGCAATGATTGGGTATAGAAAGGATAATAGATAAAAAAGACATGGGAGGTTCTACAAATGATTAGGAAAAAAATCAAAAAAATGCTGATAGATCCTAAATTACGAAAAACACTTATTAATAAGGTAATACCTACTATAAAAAAAGAGATGAAAAAGAGAAACTCTAGAAAATGAAATTTCTTTTGTCCTTTCTTAGTATTCCTTTCTCCGCGGAAAATAAAAATATAGAAATATCGCAGTCACAATCTTAGAATTAGGTTCCTGATCTTATTTATCATATGTTTCATTTCCCTGTATCCCTCTTTTCAAATTCTTAGAAAATGAATCCATATCAGTAAATAACTTATCTATTTTTTGGATATCTTCCTTAAAAAAATCTCACTAAGAATTTATTTAAAAAAGAAAGAGGGTAGCATCAATTGGAGATACTCTCTTTCTCTTATTGAAAGGCTGTTTTCGCAAAGATTGTTGTTTTCCGTACCAAGTACTAATGTACACGTTTAAGGATATCTTCGTGCTCTTTTCGCTAAATTACTCTGATATCCCTTTGGACATAGCTTCAATATATATAAAAATCCAAAAGCCGATTTTTATTCGTTCTAGAGCAACAAACTTTTAAAAAAGACCCTATTGAAATGATCATTCAACAAATTGATCCAAAAACAATGTTTAATCGAACCCATTTATCGCCACTAGATACCCTATAGAATTCATGATTTTCTCTACTATCGTTATTGCTAATCTTAAAAAAGATCTCATCTGTATTTTTCAATAACAATAAAGCACGTGCTATCAGGCATACTTGTAACATTCCCGCTTTCATCCATTACCTTTACTTTAGGAAGAAGGAATTCTTCGTATCCATCCTGCAAGTAATGTTGGAATGTAACAATTGTAGCTTCTTCACCAAGAGTGTCTTGGATAACGGTTTTGTATTCATTAGGTGTAAAGTAACCGAATTGCTCTTGCACCTCATGTGGATATGCTTCTTCTCCCCAAGTATACGTGTAGAGAAACTCCATCAGGTCGTTCACAGGTAATTTTATCGTTTTCTCGTCTATTTGATTATACGAAATGATTCTTCCTTTAAAATCATGAACATATCGTTTAAAAAATGACATTCCTCCTTCATCATGAAACACTAGCAATCTCATTTCTTCTTTTGGTTCAGTCATAATACCATCTCTGATGATAATTCGACCTCCAGGACTTAATACTTCAAATGAACTTTTTAATGCTTGGGAAACGACATCAGGGTTAAATTTCATTCCTTTATACGGAATATATGAGTACATTTCGTGAAGAATCGATGAAAAGACAATGGTGTCGATACTATTTGGTTTGTAATACGATTTAAGTTCTAATGCATCGGCTTGTTTAACAAACCAGCCTTTATTTTCACGGACTTTCTTTTTCGCTAATTCCTCTACAACATTTGTTGAGATATCAATCCCAATGACCTCTGCATTTGGATGATGTTCTGAAAGTACATCTAACATCACCCCTCCTCCAGCACCGATATCGACCATCACGGTTCCTTTAGCGTAATCTGCTATCACTTTTTTGTGGTCCTGTCCATTATTCATGTCAGTTAAATAGGTCTGTTCATTCTGTAAGCGATCAAAAGCATCTTTTCTGAATCCAAAGAAATCATATAGGAGAATAATAGACCGTTCATAAAGAGGAGACTTCTCTGCTTCTTGGCAAAATTCAATCAACTTCTCTCCTGCCTTTGAATAAGCGAATTTCACTCCAACCATTTCAGATAATGAATTATATGGAAGGATCTCCAATGATACATGTTCATTGTTTGGGATGTCACCTCTTAACATGTCTTCCATTGGAATATCTTTCAAGTACGCTTCGATCATTCTCTTTTTGTATAAATTTACAGCTTTCTTTCCTTTATAATCGTAGTAAATATCTTTCATAAATGGTTCAAAACTTACTTGTTGTAGCGACAATGGATTTGCTTTTTGATAGATTAATAGGAAGATCTTAAGAAATTCTTCGAATGAGAAATCATGAAGTGCTGTTTCTACATACCACATATCTGTTTTGCGTAGGAAAGAGTTATACATTGTAATCATTTCTTCACGATTAAACCACTTTTCATAAAGTGATTTGAAGTCTTCTCCCTTTTCAATAGACCCTTTTCTTAATTTCTTGATTCTTTCGTCCATCGCATACTCTTGATCTCTTTTTCCATCTACAATCCAACTTATCACCTTTACTACCTCACCACGGACACCATTCCATATATCAGGAGATACAGCTTTTATAATGCATTTATTTAAAAGATATAGGACTCTAGCTATG
>NZ_JCAXET010000039.1:0-8115 GCF_059758525.1 Metabacillus sp. GQ13 | reverse complement strand
GTCTAAGTGTTTTGAAATCCTGCGAATAAGTGAGTATTTGAGAGATAATCGTATCTTACTGAGGGAGTACAATAAAAAATGGCTGCCGCAGCAACCACACTCATAAACTCAAGCACCTTTTAATTTAAGTACAACACTTCACAATATCTGCTCAATTAATAAAAAAATATCATTTTATTATTTCACTCAGGTTTCTCCCCGAATTTTTTGCCGAAATTCTCCATCATATCAAGTATTGGGATAAATTCACGCCCTTTAGTTGTTAATGAATATTCAACACGAGGAGGTACTTCAGGAAAAACCTCCCGATTAATTAATCCATCTGTTTCTAATTCTCTCAACTGTTTTGTAAGAGAACCTTGTGATATGTCCCATAAAAAAGCTTTAATTTCGCTATAACGACGTTCTTTTGTTTTTAAAAACCAAAGAATAATATACTTCCAACGTCCTGAAAGCATATTTTGGGTATACGCAATGCCATAAACGTCTCTTTGATCCTTAATAAACTCTTTTTCAAATCCATCCTTACATATTCTAGCCATACTTACATCCCTTTTCTTCTATAAAGTACATAAAAGTGTACTATATCATTTTTTATTGCCTACTATAAAAAGTAGAGTAATGCGTTTATTATAGTATTTATAACCAAAACACTCAATTACCTTAATACTTGCAAAAAAAGGAATGTAGACAATTTCGCGTTGAGGCACTTGGGAAATTCCATAGCTGATATTGAATCATAATCGAACAAAATTATATTTAGGAGGAACAATAATGAGATTTGGAATGATAGGTACAGGACCCATAGGGACAATTATTTCTAAAAAATTAGTTAAGAATGGACATGATGTCAAAATAGCAGATGCTCGAGGAATTGAACGTTTAGAAGGAAAAGAGATTGCTGGAACACCTGTGAGTGTAGAAGATGTAATAACAAATATTGATGTTCTTATAATATCTATCCCTTTTCACGCAATGCCAAGCATTCGCAACATTATAGATAAGGCTGGAGAGGAAGTAATCGCTGTAGACACTTCAAATTATTATCCTTTTAGAGACAATAAAATTGAAGAAATTGAGAACGGGGTGGTTGAAAGTGTTTGGGTTTCAAATCAATTAGGAAGACCTATTATTAAGGCTTTCAACAATCAATTAGCTTATACTTTAGAAAATAAAGGAACCCCTGAAGGTACTAGTGGTCGCATTGCTATGGCGATTGCTGGTAATGACCTATCACAAAAACAAATAATCATGGACGTAGTAAGCGAGCTAGGATTCGACGCAGTAGATAGTGGTTCTTTAAGTGATTCGTGGAAACAACAGCCAGGAACTCCTGCATACTGCACAGAACTAACAAAAGAGGAACTAACGGAAGCATTGAAAAAGGCAAATAAAGAAAAAGCCCCTTTCCTACGAGAAAAGGCAATGGAGAAGTTTTCAGCTGGATTTTCACATAAAGATATTGTGAATCTAAACAGGGAGACATATAATTCATAATTTAGGAAACCCATATTGATCATTGCTCTAGTATTTAATTTCAAATTATATGAAGACATAGAAAATTCGGAATCAAAAATAGTGATCAAAATAACGTTGATCACTATTTTTGCATATTTTACATCTCTCTGTTCATCCACCTTTGATGTAAGGTCATTATTAGTGATTCCTAAAATCAAATTTATCATTTGGTACATCTAAAGAATGTCCGTTAATTACCACTGTGTTATTGTCTGTCCAAGTAATATGTGCAGTATCTTCTCGATCGTTCCAATAGATATTTTTGGTTTTACTATCATTTTCATTAAATATCAACTCACCGCGAACTGAATATGCAGTTGTTGCACCGCCATTAGCAACATATGCTTTTAAGGTGTAATTTCCTTTAGGTGATACCTCTTCAGTTAGATATTTACCAGTCGGTAACCTATTCATATCAAAAAAAGCCCAATAGACCCCATATCCAATTAATACAACAAATAATAAACTTGCTATTGTTAATTCCTTTAACCATTTTTTTGAATTCTTTTTCTTATATCCTTGTTCCAAAACCATAAACTCCCCTTTTTTATTATAGACGATAGCTCTCTTCAAAAGTTCCCTGAAGATGAAAAAAGCATTACCGTTGTTCCAGTAATGCAGTCGTTTAACAAACTAATGAAAAAAATAGCTCATTATTTGAGTCAATCTTACTTTCCATTATTAATTTGACGGAAAAAAGTAAACGAAATGTTTCTGATTTCTTTGACATACGGGTCAAACGATGTCTCTACTTCAATTAATTCCATTCCTCGGGAAAGGTGGTTTATTTGAATAGAGATAGGTTCAGTAAGATCTTTATTATCATATAAAATTCCAGCCCAAAGAGTAAGCTAATTCGTTTTTTGCGTATTTTAACGATTTATGTTTGTTTCTCCTCGTGATAATGAAAAGTCCCACCCAGATCCAGGAAAAAGAGTAGGGTAATAGACACAATTAATTCCTTTATCGTCCTGTTGATTTTACATACCCTTGTTTATTTATAAATTGTTATGATAATTCCTTTAGCTACTATAGGTTTTTTTCTGTATGTGCCAGTTCCATATTTTTAATAAAACATTTACATAAAATCTATCAGAACTTAAAAAATCACATTTATAATATAGCTATAAGGAAGGTGAAAGAGCAAAATGTACGAGTATACAATTTACGTAACATTCAAGGGGACAATTTATCAAACCAACGTACTAGCTAACAAAAATCAATCAGAAGAAGTAGTAAATCAAATTGCAAAAGAACAAGTTCTTAAACAATGGGCAAGTTAAACAACAAGAGTTTGTTCTCTTCTTTACCTCTGTAATTGAAGAAGAAAAATTTTATATACCCGAATTAACCAGATGTGTAAATAATCCTACCAAACCTATAACAATTGCAATACTTAATAAAGCAATCGTATATTTCATTTTAATCAGATTAAAGATCGAAACTAAAACACCAAGAGATAAAAGTACAACAGTTGAACCAATGTCTTTAGCAAAATACATATAATTTAGAACCCCTAAAATCACCAAAAACAATGGCGAAAAATTCATGAAAAAATTCATTTTATATCTCCCCTCCCAGAGCCGTGCGCTAATAACGCGCACGGCTCCTCCTAGTTACCATTTACAAAATGTATCTAATCTCGTTTCTAAAGTCCATATACTTACCTTAACTCTTGCGTAAACTAACGGATATTTATTAAGAGAGAGTCTGATCCCTTCTTGAAATTATTAGAGATCATTGATTGGTAATGGTAATAATCTACTGTTGCTTCTGGTCAAACCTCCAACGATTCCAACCTTTTTCACCCTATCAATCCTTTATCAGTTATTTAAATATTCGTATAAATTAATTAGAACTTTCATTTAAGTTAATATCTAAAAAGGAGAAGTTTTAAGCTAAATTGTTTAATAACTTTCTTATTACTCTAACTACTTTGTTAGTTAATAAATATAATATAAAAAAGTGCAACTTTTAAACAATTTATCCGTTGTAAAAGGTAAAAGGTAAAATAACATTTTATAAAAAGGAGAGGCGATATTTGGACAATGAACCTATAAAACAACAAGTTAAAAATTGGTATCGATCATATAATAACGATATTTATCAATATATTTTTTTTATGATTAGAGACCAAGAACAAGCAAAAGATTTAATGCAAGATACTTGAAATCTTACCAGTGATTATATAAGGAAGAAAAAAACAAGTAAACTTCTTTTCGATAAATTTCCGAACCCTAAATTGAAGGAACCATCATTGGAAAATATAGCAATATTAAATGAAACGGAAAAAGAAATATTATATGCAATATCTAAAATTAAAAATTCCTATCGTGATGTCATCATACTAAGGAAAATAAAAGATTTTTCATTACAAGAAACTGCACATATTCTTGGCTGGTCTGAAAGCAAAGTCAAGTCAACTTTATATAGAGGGCTAAAAGAATTGAAAAACAATTAGAAAAGGAGGAGATTTAGAATGAAGAAACCTAAAGATATAAGTGAATTCGATGATCATTTTCAGTCCTTAAACAAGAAAATTAAATTAAGTGAAAATGAACAAAATGATATGCTACTTCTTTTAAACAAAAAAATTGATTCCTCTTCACCTAAAAAAGGCTTTCCTTTTAAATATTACTTATCATTAACAACAGCACTAATAATTCTTGTTATTATGGGTAGTTATTATATTACAAACGTAACTGATACGAGTGACTATTCTCATCAGGCAAACAAGTTAGAGAAAAATAGAATCATTTTTATTCCAGTATTAGATGAAATGGGACTTTCAATTGAACAAAAAGGCTCCTCTAAATGGAATATCAAAAATTCATATAATGAAATTGTTGGAAATGTAAGTGTAATTAATAGTTCCGATTTTGAGAATAGGCATAAAATGCCGGCTGTTTTTGAAAATAAAGAGTTAGATGATTTTCAATATCCAACAACCTTCATTAGACAACACGTAAAAAAGAAAAATGTCATTCAAACACTTTATTTTTATATGGATATTGGAGAAAAAAGCACAAATCAATTTATTGTAATAAAAATGCATACTCCAATAGTAAATGAAGAAAATGCGTTTAAGATAGCAAAAAACATCCAATTTAAATAAAAAGAGTTGATATTGAAGTAAGTGAAAAGCATATTGTCTTAAATGGATCATTAAATCAATCCATTTTTCACCTAATTCAAATAAAGAAATACGATCCCTCGTTATTGGTGAATCGCACCCATTAGCCATCCATGCAGCAGAAATATCGTCGCTGCACCACAGAGAATGAAAATATGTCGAACTGTCCATACTGATTCTTAATCTAGTCAATCCAATCCATTGTTCCATTAATTGCGGCCCACTCTTTTTTTAAAAACGAAACGGATGGGTCTTCTTTAATTTTGTCATTTTTCGGAGTTATAGGAGTTTATTTTCATGGTAGTTTAAGAGTGTCACTTCACAATTCCAAAAGAGTAGAGTCTATTGAGACAGATATAAAATTGTGCAAAATAAGGATTATTAAAGTCTCAACGGCTTGTCTCAAAAATCTTACCAGTTTATATCCACATTTTCCTGATTGTATTCCTAATAGTGTTACTCCACAATCGCGACCGATTATTGAGCAAAATTTTGGTTGTTGCGCCATTCCATTAGGTATTCTTGCTTATCGGTTTGCTCATCAGTTAACTCCTTTTTTATAACAAATTCATTTTTCTCGTAAAAGCGTACTGCAGATAGATTCTCCTTATACACTTTCAATTGGATCACGCTTCTCCGTCCCTTTTCAAAATCCAATAATTTTTTTCCAACACCATTATTTTGATGTGCTGTATCAATGAAAAGTGCTGCTAAGTAATTGTCTACCATTGAGATAAATCCCTCAATCTTTGATTGATTAGTTATGACGTGTGTTTCTGCCATAGGAATGTACTTTTCTTTCATCTCCCCAATTTTAGATGTCCAATAATCGGAATCAATAAAATTGTGTGCTTGTAATGATCCTTTGTACCAAATATCGACTAAGGTATCAATATCTGTATCTTTATATGCTCTTATCATAAAAACCCTCTTTTCATCTTTTTTTATAAACAGTTCAACTTTATTTCAAAGTCACAATTGGGACGATTTCATTGATGATCGCCAAGATATCTATGAAACTAACTTTTTATAAAACCTGTTTTAAATAAATCATACCATTCATTTAGTTCTTCACCTTCTAATACACCCAATACTTCTTTGAAGAGTAAGGATTCCTAACCCCACTAATCTCTCCTTTAGGAAAGGTCTATTTTATTGTTATTGAAGTGTTTGTTATTTCGTAGAAGTCCATCATAATGTTGGTATCTAATTCATCTAATAAATGAACCTTTTTAGTGTATGGATCAATTTTTTGTATGACTCCTACCCTTGTGTTGAAACAACCATCTTTCCAAGTAGTAATCTCTTGAATTGTTTTATTGGCAAAGCTTTCTGATATTACTTGTTCCATTTCCTCGATTTGGCTTTCGTCTAATCGTGGCCTGGCTGTTTTGTAATAATGGTTTACTTCATTTTTTCATAATTTAATATGCTCAGGCAGAAAGAATGCTCCTTGTCATTTGACCATCTTCCTGTTAAAACTCATTTTCCCGATTGATTTCGACATAAAAGTGGAAATACCTTCCTCGGTTAACCTGCCCTATTAGTTGAAAAAGACTATTTAGTTCGCAATTTAAGCGAACTACGACATAAGGAATAATTAGTATCCTGTCCCTTCAATTTATTATAGAATTAAACTTAAAAGGGGGATTCTTATGAGATACTTTTCAATGACTATATTAATATTTTTTTGTAGCATTATTTCATTGTTCTTATTTGTTTACTTTTTTAATGGAGATGAAACAGGAGTAGTGCCAATAGGTTTAGTTTTGTTCTTATTGATGTCCGTTACAATTACTTTATTAATTAAAATAATAGAAACAATAAAGAAAAACTAGCTCCGTCGTAATAAAGGAGAGATTGAATATAATCTCTCTTGTTCGACTAAACGGCTCCTTTAGTGATTACTCCTTCGAGAAGGAATACAAATACACCCGTTAGCCATTTAGGTAGCAGAAATATCGTCGCTACACT
Organism: Metabacillus sp. GQ13; assembly: GCF_059758525.1. Lineage (NCBI taxonomy): Bacteria > Bacillati > Bacillota > Bacilli > Caryophanales > Bacillaceae > Metabacillus > Metabacillus sp. GQ13. The sequence continues at coordinate 1,490 of NZ_JCAXET010000039.1, read as the reverse complement.
ACAGAGAATGAAAATGTGTCGAACTGTCCATACTGATTCTTAATTCAGTCAATACAATCAATAGTTCCATTAATTGCGGCTCACTCTATTTTTCATACAAATGTGAAGGGTCTTCTTTGATATTCTTATATTTCAGAGTTATAGGAGTTTATTTTCATAGTAGTTGAATAAGATTTTATCCTATATAGTCGATTAACTTTGCTGGAACTTGTTCAAATATATAAAGCTCAGGGTTATTAAAAGGTTTGTTTTTCCAATACTCATCAAGAGTATTCATACTTTCCCAATACTGTTTCATTAAATCTTCCTTTGAAGGTAAACCTTCAACAAAATATCCTCTACCACCATCATATGTATCTTCGATATAAGCAAATAAATCACTTGATATATCTCGGTTAAAAACTAAAATTTTATCACTAAACGCAGAAAATCGATAGAAAGGTTTTTCATACTCTTCCAAATCTGCTCTAAAGGCAACTTTAAAATCAATCCATTTTGGTGAATTTGCTGGTCTGTAACGCTCTGTTAATTCTGGAAATAAATCACTGATTTTTGAATACCATCTGGTAGCAGTCTTATGATTTAATCCTTCCTTTAAGACCCTTTGTGGACTTATATTTACCCCAACCTCATTGTGAATGACCATATGATATAAAAACAAAAAAGTCCCCCTTGCTTGGATAATCTGCTAACAAAATTCTTCAACTATTCTGCCACGTTAGCTCCTACCCCTTAGTGAAGTATCGCACCCATTAACATTAGATTTCACCTTTACTTAACTCAAGTAAATCCTTCTCAAAAAGTTTTTTTGTTAATTTATCTAATTCCTCTGATGAAAACCAATCAATCTTAGGACCCCTACCACCATATTTAATCGTGTGAGTTACAGCATAAGAAGACATAAAAATATTGTGATGAACAAAAGGATTTACAATTACACTTTCTCCCTCTCGGAGAAAACGCAATTCAGGTTCCCCATTTAAATCAATTTCCGCATACACAATCCATCCAGACTGTACAACATAAAACTCAGAAACTGCTTTGTGATAATGACTTTTTTGCCAAGATCCTACTTCAAAACCAACTGTGCGACAATAGGAAGTACCATCAGAACTAACTAACCTATAACGTTTTTCACCATTATCCATAAGTTCAAAATTTACATCTATTCCAGATGAATAAGCTTCTTCCAAACTAATCTTTTTTGGATTATACGACATATTTTTCTCCCTTATTCTTTCTTGAATATATTTAACATTCGACCATATAAATATATTTCCTGCAATTATCTTGTTTAACAATCCTGCCACGTTAGTTCAACAGGCATCTTATTTTCTTGCACAATATAAACTAACTCCGAACTACTCTTCATATTTCATTTTAATTACATAAAATTTGACAAGGTATAATATCTTGATAAAAAGTCTTTTGAAAGGAATCTGCTATGAAAAAATATTTCTTTTTCATGATGTTATTTGGTCTTTTCTTTT
>NZ_JCAXET010000038.1:0-12278 GCF_059758525.1 Metabacillus sp. GQ13 | reverse complement strand
AATCGAAGATCCTTTTTTGCTTCTTGTTTATTTTCTTCATTTACCTTTACGAATGAAAATATCCTTCTGCCACATATTATGAAACCCATAAATTAAAATACCAATTGCTGAAGTGGCAATGACGTCTAGCATAGGGCTAATATTTACAAACTGAATTATATTTCTTCTTCCCAAAAAATAATTTTCGAATCCAAAGGTATAGAATAAATTTAATAAAAAATCAAAAACTACAAAAACCCAAAACCTTCCGTAAGTAAACTTGAATAGCCACATAGTCGATACTGGTATTAAACCATAAAGATAAGAAATATTTTGCAAGGGATAAGCTGTTTCATTATATATCCACCATTTAAATGTAACACCAGCCTCAAGGATAATTGCACTTGTAAAAACAGCAAACAAACCGACAGGCATATAACGCTTAATATCCTCCTTTTTCATAAAAAACAGCGTAAACCATGGAAGGATAAATACACACCATAAAATAACTTGATTGTTCATAATAACCCCCTTACTTTTCTTTCCATAGTATGTGCTATTTATTTAGAATTAATGTTCCAAGTAGGAAGATCCTTTTATTTGCTTATTTCGCTAAAGTACCTAATTGGTGAAGAAGTAAATTCCCCTTTTGGCTACAAGATAATGACTTTTTTTAACTTTATATCCAGCAATTCAGATCAAAGTGTTCTTAATGGAGTAATAGCTTTAGTTGGTTGGTGCATTGCCTTAGGATTCTTTGATATAAAATCAAAAAGGTACTGTTATAGAAGTTGAACCACTAATCCTTATTAATAAAGGACAAATCATGGAGAAGGAACTTAGCAAAGTCCGATTAGATGTTGATGCATTGAATTCTTTACTAAGAGAGAAAGTATTTTTTATGTTTCTGATTTTGATTATGCAATTTTTGAAACGAACGGGAATTTTATCTGTCATAAAAAGGGAAGATCATCAATCAATAACAACAAAATCGGATATGAAAAGCCAAAAAGCTAAATCCAACATGGTATAAATTAATAGATTTTAGCTTAATTTCTTTTGTATAGGTTGTTCTCATTTTTCGCATGAAAAAATCCCCTTATAGAAGACAGTACAATCCTTTCTTTTTCACTGTCCACTATAAGGGGATAATTACAAAGGGGTACCTAACCTTTTTTTGATGGATTGTTTAGTGGTTCATTAATATTCCTTTCCTATTTTGGGGATATTATTCCTTGATGGATTGAATAGGAGGGTATTAATGGAAAATAATTACGATCAATCTAATATTAGTCATAATGTTCAGCTTACTTCAGCAGAATTAGCAAATCTTTGGACTCAATACATGAATGACAGTTTATCGATTTGTATTCTTCATCATTCAATTGATAAGGCACAAGATACAGACATTAAGGACATACTTGAATTTGCTCTTAACATTGCAGAATCCCATATTGACAAAATAACAGAATTCCTGAATAAAGAGAACTACCCTGTTCCAAAAGGATTTACAAAAGAAGCAGACGTTAACCTAAATGCACCTCCTTTATTTACAGATACTTTTATGTTGATTTATATGCATGTTATGACATTACTCGGATTGACAGGATATGCTGGTGCCGTAGCAACTTCAAGCCGTGATGATCAAATAACTTACTTTGTTAAATGTAATAATGAAACAATGGAGTTATATGGACAAATTGTAAAGTTGATGCTTAATAAAGGAATTTACAGTAAACCTCCAAGAATTAGTACTCCTAATGAAATAAGTTTTGTAAATAACCAACGTTATTTAACTGGTTGGTTTGGAAAAAAACGGCCTTTAAACGCTGTGGAAATAAGTGGAATCAATTTTAACATGATAAAAGTTTTAGCTAAAGTGGTATTAGAAATAGGATTTGGACAAGTTTGTCAAACGAAGGAAATTCAAAAGTATTTCCAAAGAGGAAAAGATATTTGTGAAAAACAATTTGGGCTACTTAGTTCTACATTAACTAAAGAAGAATTGTCATCCCCTGTTTCATGGGTATCCGAAGTTACAAATTCAACAGTATCTCCCTTTTCAGAAAAACTAATGTTAAATCATATTGTAATATTGGTTTCTGCAGCAGCTGGATACTATGGAGCAGGTTTATCTGTTTCTCAAAGAAGGGACCTAGCTTTGGAATACACTCGCCTTATGGCTGAGATAGGCTTATATGCAGAGGATGGAGCACAACTGTTGATAAAATACGGATGGCTGGAGCAACCACCATTAGCTGATGATAGAGAAAATTTAGCAAATAAGTATTGATAAAAATCCTATGCATAAAGATAAGGTTATCGAAAGTATACTATGGAGCATCGCGTTACCAGGCTTTGCTCAAATTCTAAATAGACAGTTCCTAAAAGGATTTATTTATATAGGACTTGAGTTTTTAATTAACGTTCAGTCGAATTTTAATCATGCAATACTCTTTAGTTTTCATTGGGATATAAAACAAGCAATTGAAATAACGAATTATCAATGGTTAATGTTTTATCCTTGTTTATACTTCTTTGTAATGTGGGATGCATTTAAAGATTCAGGAGGAGGTAAGGAACCATACTCTTTTCTTCCCTTTGTAGTATCTGCTTATTTCGTAACAATTGGATTAATCTATTCATCGACTTTCAAACCATTAGGCATATTATTGGGACCTGTTTGGCTTCCTATGTTAGGAGTTATCCCAGGGTTAGCCGTTGGTTTTATATTTAAGATATTAATAAGGAAAACAAAAAAAATATAAGAGAAAAGACTGCCAATAAAACAGTCGCTTTTTACAACTAGATTTGTATATGATATACAAATCTAGTTAACATAAAGCTAGTTATCAGTACTGAAAAAGGATCTTCAATTTGAACTGAACCCCAATTGTTAGACACAACTAACAATTGGAGGTGCAGTTCAGCTGGAAGATCCTTTTAGCTGCTTGTTATAGTGATAGGTAAGCTTTTGACGTTATCGCCAGCTTTTGACGTTATCGCCAGCTTTTCCCCCACTTCACACCGTACAGGCGAGTTTCCCAGCATACGGCGTTCCAACTAATCCAACTCATTCAATATTTTTATGTATATGCAAAGATGAAATGTAGAATCAGATTGCTTCGTTCAGACATTGCTTGCGCAATTTATTAACTTCTGTAAGTTGCTTTTCATTTAACTTGAGTGAGTTTAAAAGCACTTGTATTTTCTCTTGATCTCTCAAATGTATTAGAAGATGAACAGATTTGTGCAATATCGTTAAGTTTCCGTATGAATCATCTTTTGTGAGATAGTACGGTGTTTTATGATGACAATGCCAATCTTTCAGTCCTAATTCAATTCCTGTAACAGCACATTTCCCGTATTGTGCAATAAATCGGCTAATCCGGTTATCGTTATATTCGATGGAACGGCTCGGTATGAATTGTTTCATCACATGAGTGAGCATTTGTTTGTTAATTGCTCGCAAGTTTTGATGAATTTTATTTCTACCTTCGGTAGTATAGTTACAGATAGTTTGAGAGAAGTTAAGATTCACCTTACAGCGTTGGGCATGAATTGGGACAAGTACTATTTCTTTTATTTTGTAGAGCTTACATTCATATCCCTTATACCGTTTCTGCAAAGATTTTGTGAAGTCTTGAAACGTAGCTTCTTTTCTCATTTCTTTTAAACGATTGTATAATGTTTTATTAAGACGATTGTTCAGCTCATTTAAGTCTATCGTTATGCGTGACGCAGCCGAGTAATAATTCTGTATACCCATTATGACCATATTGAATCGACAAACATTTTCGATTGTTTGGTGTTTCTGGACTGCCTTTATAGCTTGTTTTATCTTTGTCTGCGCATTTCCAAGTGCCTTTTTGGTCATATGTGAACGGGCTACATAGAGTGTTCTTTTATTCGTCTTCTTTTGATGTGCTTTAATGCGAAAACCTAAAAACTCTGAAGAGTTTTTCTTTAGGTTAACTACTTTCGACTTTTCCTCACTAATTTCAAGCTTAAGCCTTGCTTGAAGGAAATCCTTTACTGCACAATACATTTTAATTGCTTGTGAACGAGTACGACAAAGGATTTTGAAATCATCTGCATATCTCACGATATAGCAATGTTTTAAATTCGATTGTTTTAATGCATTATATCTGCCAATCTGTGATTTATATAGCTTTCGAGTTTCAAAACTTTCCCATTGATTACTAACCCACCAATCTAGTTCATTTAATACAATGTTAGATAAAAGAGGTGATAAAATACCCCCCTGGGGTGTACCTTTGTTTGGGAAGCCTTCTCCAATAATTTCAGCCTTTAAAAGACGTGAAATAATGGAGAGAAGTGCCTGGTCACGAATGCCAAGCGACCACATTTGTTTTATTAATTTGGCATGGTCAACATTGTCGAAAAATCCTTTTATGTCAACATCTACGCAATGATATAAGCACGCTCGATTGATAAGCGTTTCAAATCTAGCTTTGGCATGATGTGTATTGCGATTTGATCTAAAACCATAGCTATGTTTATAAAACCTCGCTTCACAAATCGGCTCAAGCACTTGTAAAATACACTGTTGGAACAGCCTATCCCAAATAGTCGGAATCCCTAGAGGACGTGTTTTTCCACTTACCTTCGGAATAAAGACCCGCCTGACGGCTTGGGGTGTATAGTGTTCAAACATTTGTTGGACCGTCGATATGACCTCCGATACAGATAATCGCTTTATATCTTCAATCGTTAATCCATCATATCCAGCCGTTTTACTGCCGGTGTTTCGTTTAATATTCCGATAAGCTAACCGAATATTTTCATCGGATTGCATTAAATCGAGTAATCCATAAAAATTTTGACCATTAGCACTTTGAGAGTATAAAGAATCAAAATGATATTGCATATCATAATACTCATTGTGCCTCAGTTTCTTTCGTTTTAACAAGTCGGTGGCTCCTTCAGGAGCTAAACCTCTATTAGTCTTACAAGAACCTTATTAATCGTTTAAGTACTGTCTTGCATGGTTGAATGAATCTTTTATTAGTCTAGTGGCTATCCCTCCACGTTCATTACACGCTTCGACGGTACTGTGCCACCACTTTCACTGATATGAAGAAAAGTTATACAGTCGCTAATCTCACGGCTATTTTCCTTTCCAACGCTTCATTGAGAGTAAGCTCTCCACGTTATCAGCTTACAACGTTGAATTACATCTATTATAGAACAAACTTAGGTGCTTCCTATGAGCCTGTTAGCATTGCATGTGCCTGTAACACAAGATGGATTTTTATATAATTGATTCTTACTCATCCACAGCTAACCCTACATTTAGTAGTAAATACATTTCTATATAATGCGCGTCTAGACCCGTACGTTCAGAAGTTCGCCAGCAATATACTTTGTTATTATATTTCATTGCATTCTCACCATATTTGTTCAACCCAAGCACCATAATTTACACCACCCCATCGGGTAGGCTTTCGTCAGCCGGACTGTTACGGTAAATTCTCACGCCTATTAGCCGAGCTTATAACACGCTTTTCCTTACTAAACAGCGTGCTATTCGACGCAGGGGGAGCCTTTCAGAGCGTTACCTCCTCATTCGACTCCTCGACATAACCCTTCAGTTTTAGGAACCCAAAACTGCCTGACCTTTACCGAAATTGTGTGACCACATTTCATTTGAGTCAGAAACATTTCGCACTAATTAAAGCGCCCTTTAATTGAATAAATACACATCTTTATATTTGCTAGTATTGTGGAATAAACCTTAGCTTTTATAAGTGAAACGCGAAAAATATACGCTAAGCAAAAAAGTACCGTTGTACAACGGTACTACTCCTTTATTCTTATAATGACAAATTGCTGCTTTTTTATGAAGATATCTATTCCTCTACTAATTTATTTTTTCGTTTTCTATACATTATGAACGAACCGATACCGTTTACCAAAATCAGCCCAAAAATAGTGTTGCCTAGAGGTGCCCATCCATTCTCGCCTGTGAATAATAATGACAGGATAACCTTTCCAATGAGTGTAACATTCAATATGATCAAACCAAATTTAAGTGAATGCTTCCAAAAAGCCATCAAGATTAAAGCTACAAAAACCATCATTAAAGCAATCGTAAAAATAGCTGAAACAGGGTTACTTAAAAGCATTTGCTCGTATTTCAAAACTGCCTGCATTTGCGGATTAATCGTCTCCGGTGCTGGAAACCAGACCATACTGCTCATCATTAACACAAAGGTTACGATGACACCTTTCCAGCTGCGTTTATATGCAAAATAGACTAATACGATTAAAAAAACGGGGCGAATATACCAGCTTAACGGATTTAGATGGCGCTGAAAAGCCCAATCGAGTATTTCTTGAAATTCCATTGATTTCACTCCTCTCGCTAATTCGGCAATGCTGTAAAGTAGGGTAAACATATTATGTTTATACATTGTATTAGCTTTTATCTGAGGTATTCTAGGAATGATAATAATAAGCCTTTCTCCTCCATAAAATTGCCTCGTTACTTTAATCACTTAGAGGTTAGATTTACTTTCTAATAATTTCTTCCTTTACTCCACAATTTGGCCCTTTAGTTGAACAAGGTCTCAAATTATCACATGAATATCCTATACAAATCTAGTTTACATAAAGCCAACTATAGGAAGTTAGCAAAAGAGCCAAACCCATATGTATCAAGGGTTTGGCTCTTGTTCGTTTTTTATCGTTTATACATGATTTTATACATCGTTGATTGATCAACGTTTCTAGCTTCTTAAGAAGCCTGGTGGTTGCATAAAAAAGGAGGGTTTTATTCATTCTCTTATTGGACTAAAGCACCCTTTACTTTATGTATTTCTTCACAATTAATCCTCTTTTATAAAGAAAGATTAATTTCTATGCAATGTTGTCTAAATTAATGGAAAAATACAAAGGACTGGAGGTGAAGAAGGTGAAGAAGTTTCTTATTTTAATTATTTCTTTTACTATGTTTGTTGTTTTATCAATTCCAACGTTAGCTCAAGAGTTTGAATATCTTGCTAACCAAGATATATCCTTTAATAATGCAAATAAGTTTTATAAACAAATGGAAAAAAACGATTACAAAGAGTATAAAGATGCTACTTATAGTGTTAGACGAAAAATATCTTATAAAGAAATACCTGATGCACTCATGACTTTTGAAAAGAAAACAGGGAGACATTCTGGTCAACCTAAACAAGAACTTTCTCCTGCTATACATCCCGAACGTCAAGTATATTTTCTCGCTTCTTTTGTTCAGACCAAATATAAAGAGTATTGGAAACATACTATTGTTGATGCGGAAACCAAAAGACCACTTTAAGGTGGGGACTCTTATCACAGTTATAAATAAGTCTTCTATATAAAGCCACCAATATATATTGGTGGCTTTATTAATTAATTATCCTGCCACTTTAGTTTAAGTGAAATTATTCACAATTTAATGGATCTTCATAAAAAAATAATACCAGCAAATAACGATTTAGGTGAGAAAAGAATTAATCGATAGGTATCTAATCTATGCGTAGTTGGTTAATTAATTACTGCGCAGTATGAGTCAAATACGAAAAACGATCACTTTTAAGTGACCGCCTTCCTTCATAAATTATAATATATACTGCACACCAAAAGATCAGGATATAATTGAGAGGGCTTATTTAGCTAAAGCTCTCCGTTATTTCTTGATTAAAATGGCACAGACAATCTTCTATTATCTAACGCTTGAACTCTCCAATTATAAAGCTTGAAAAACATTACTTCATTTCAATTATTGTTGGCTCATTATCACTAAACTTCGATTTATCACCAATGAATAGATTCTTTGCTATTTTCCCAATAGTATTTGTAGAGAATGCATCAAATGTGCCACCAATAATACCACCTGCAAGAGGTACCATTTTTCCTAAGTTAATAACTCCTTTTTCTCCAAACTTGTTAATAAGCGAAAACCGACTGTTTGATTTATCTTTTTAATTACTTCAAAGGGAACTTTTTTTATACCGCTTACTGCAACTTTTCTTCCAAACTGAATACCAGTATTTTTTAAGATGTCTTTAGCACCATTCCCCGCCAAACAAGCATAGACAAATGACTTTACCTCGTCAGACTTTAAATGATAACCACCCATATGTGCAATAGCCGCAACCATTCTCATTTGAATCAATAGCACACTTGCTAAGTTAGCTGGAACTGTAACCGGCAAAGTTATTATTCCACCCAATCCTGTTAAAAAGCCACTTGTTGCACTCCTAGTATTTTGCCAACGTATTAGACTATCAACCTGCTCTTCAAGTGATCCACCTTTTTGCAGGTAGTTTTCCGCCAATTCATTTGCTGTATCAAAACCCGGAATACCCCCGTTAATTGCTTTTTCATAAGACCAATCGAGAGCCCTCATTATATTATCGTGTGTCAGAGATTTTTTCTCCTTAGTCATTCAACTGCACCGCTTTCATTAGTTATCACCTTAAACGATCATTTTAAAAGCGATCGCAGTTAAAAAATATATTTCATGTACAGTATCGTTATACAGTGCAGCTGGAAAGTTGTTATTCTTAAAGATAAGCGCCCTACAGACCAAAAGAGGTAGTGGGTTAATCCTTTACATCTTCCATGCATATTTCACTAACTAGCTGCCAAAACGCGGTGTTTTCTTTATTTTTCGGTCCAAGCCTATTAAAATTTTCATATTGAGGCTTTGAATTCCTTTATTTTTTGCATTAAACCCTAATAAATTTTTCAGAGGTAACTAATTATTATGTCGTTTGTTAACTTCAATTGTAATGAACTCCGGCAAATAGCTGGGAGTACATCCTTTTGCTACTATTTCTTCTTTGTAAAGACCCGTTTTCTCACCAAGTTTAATACAACGTGCACGATTATTTTCATCATAAACGCCTATCCAGCCTGCGGTGAAATTCATAGCCCATTGAACTTCCGGTTCTTCCTGCGTAATATTAGCTTCTAATGCAGATAGCAAGTATGCGGTGTTATCAGGCGGTGTTTGTCCAGTCCATCTCAATCGCCCTTGATAATACCAGAAAGCTCGCCTTTGAAGAGCAGAAGGACTATTTTCCCATGACTCCATCAATGCAATTTTCTTCTTGTCTTTGGTGAGCTGATTAGCCATTAACCAATCCATTAAGTTATTTCGCTCATCAAAAATGTGAGTCTGCATATCCTTAACAAGCTTATTTAGCACATCTTGTGAAAGAAGTTTTTTGTCCATAATTAAGATTGCTAATAGTCTGGGCAAAAACTCTTCGGTTGACCAAAGTTCCATAGCTAGTTCGTGATCTTTTTTAATGTCCTTCGCGATTTTTCGTAAGTCGCCTAGCTTAGATTTACTATTGATTTGAGGTAGAATGTTTTCTGCTTTTGAAAAGCGTTTTATTTCTGTACCTTTATTTTCATTCATTTTATACAACTCCTTTATTAAAGCACTGTTTCATAATATGTCCTTGACGGGATATATCAAGAACTTAATTTCGTTATAAGTCTCATTGAAGTGGTGTGCCTCCAAAGTTAATATAGTAGTATATATCGTATTAAAGCTATCTCCACCTATAATAGAAGAGCAACCATCTTTAATATAATAATAACATTTACTTCCTTTTAATTGGATACGAAAGAGCATTCCTTTTTAAAGAAACGCACCCGTTAGTTTAAGTGTAACATTTCACAAGGGATCGACGAAATCCACTTGATTTTTTTTGGACGTAAAAAAGGGACCATCAAATGATGGTCTCGTTTAGCTAAAACACCTCGTTTGTTTAAGTGCAATCCTTCACAAATTTTGTCTTAAGTCTAAGGTAACAAGCCTTTCTAATGTGTTTCTATGCGTTGACAACGATTCAGCCGGGAAAATATTTATAGAAACTGTACAAGCAAAAATAAACGCCAAAACAGCCCTCCCGCCTAAAGGAAAGGACTGGAATGAATATCTACAAATAAAAAAAGCAATAGACCAATAAAATTGGTCTATTGCTTTTTTAAATTCACCACTTAGTCTATTTCGCCAGTGCCATCACATCTATCACATTGCCCACCATCTTCAAACCGTAACCACTACCATTACAACTTGGACAATTTTTTTCAATTTTAACTTCCATAATCCTTACCCCTTTCTTAATTTATCTTCTTTTTCATATTGTTTTTCTTCCCATTTATTATAATCCTTGTTAAATTGGTCAAGATTGCCGTCTTTTTCGAAATATTCTTGGAGATCTGGCATTGAATCGTAATCCCAATTACCTTCTTTATCGTCTGGATGATTGGTGTAATCATTTGGATCGTCTAACATAATGATTTCTTCCCCCTTCGTTTTTGCTGAAATTGGTATAACATATATATTTTAACTGGATATAATTGCATGTTCAAGTTCCTCTAATATAAGAAAATTATACTATTATCATTCCCGAAATTTCCACTAGTTTTTTTCCTTTACTATGTCTATAGCAATTTCTCTTCTTATTTCTTGCTTTTAAAACTAATATCCAACACAACAAATCACCTCAATACAATACAAAAAAACTACCTAATTACTCGGTAGTTTTTGATGGAAATGAACTCATGAAATGCACAAGTGCTAAATTCTCCAATAGAATATGTCATTTATCCGCCTCCATGAAATCTTATATGTCTATATCTTCTTTATTATTTTATTTGTGACACAAAGTAAGAGTAATACTTAGAGTTTACTCTAAGTCAAGGATTTTTAATCCTCCTGCCCGTTTTGAGGTCCTTTCCCAGAGGTATAAACCAACATGACAGTTGTTTTAACTTCGTTATTTGCATATAAAAAAAGAAAACTCGCCAAATATGAAGCGAGTTTTCTTTTCTATATTTTCCGATTCCTTCTTCAACTAAACTGCCCTTTAGCTCAAAAGAAAAGCTGTCTCAACGACAGCTCCTGTCTTAAACTCTTGCACCCGTTAGAACAAGAAGAATTATTCAAAATTAGATTCCTTTTTCCATTTCATATAGGTATAAATCAATTGCACAATCAAAGTAACAAAAATTAGCACACTTAGAATAATGGTTCTCTGAATAGATAAATCTGCTATGTACATCATTATTATGGCCATTACACCGATAGGTATCATCCATAGGGTTCTAACAAACTTTCTTTTATAATTTAACTTCCAATAATTCAAACCAGTATCACGACCATTTTTCAATGGAGCCACCCCACTTGTTATCTTTAAGATAATTTATCGCACTACTTACTAATAACAAAACAGTTCTTAAACAATCCTGCCCCTTTAGTTGAATAACGCTAAAGAAAAAAGGTTGCCGTAGCAACCCATATTATTCTTCAACTCTTGCACTCGTTACTTTAAGTGTAATCGTTCACAAAATCCTTTACCAACTCTTACGATTACACAAGGAAGTAATATGTGCAAGATGGTGTCTACCATGCCAAGCATAGATTCCTATATTTTTACCTACTGAAATCTCACCTGAATCTGGATGAATAAATGTCTTTTCCATATCAGCAGGAGTTAGACTACGTAAAAGGTTGGTCCAGCGTTTGTGTAATGTTTCGAGAAGTAAAAGTGAAGTATCAATTGGCAATTTATAATCAGATAGTCCCGCCCATTTCGTTTCGTCATATGGCTTAATTACAGGATTTTCTTCCGTAAGAGCCAATTTAAAACGAACGTAGGCATTCATATGACTATCTGCAAGGTGATGTATTACTTGTCGAACAGTCCAACCTCCAGAACGATAAGCTGTATCAAGCTGTTCATTATCTAAGTCCTCTACAGCATCTCGTAATAATCTTGGTAAATCTTCAATCTCATTTATCCAAACACTTGTAACACTACTAGAAATTTTATCATCAAATTGAAAAGTGCCAATTGGGTATTTCATATCCATCTACTATTTCCCCTATAAATTCCTTGGTTTTTGTGGCTAACTAAATGAATCGTTTAAAAAATATGTAATTCTACATCAATTTCTCTAATTCCTTTACACCTTAAATGTTCTTCAACTATCCTGACCTATAGTTGAAGAACGATAAAGAAAAAAGGCTGCCGTAGCAACCCATATTATTCTTCCACTCTTGCACCCTATAGTTTAAGTGTACTATTTCACAATTAAACTTTAAGATAGGTAATAAGTGATCTTAACTTAGGGATATATCCTTTGGTTTGTATCTCCTCAATAATGTTTCAAGATGTTCTTTTACATCATTCCAATTTTCATCAATAATACTATAAACAACATAATCTAACCCATTATACTTTTTTCTTAGAACCCCTTCTTTTTTTGCTCCCAATCGTTCA
>NZ_JCAXET010000037.1:0-12395 GCF_059758525.1 Metabacillus sp. GQ13 | reverse complement strand
GAAAGAAAAGACCAAATAACATCATGAAATAGAAATATTTTTTCATAGCAGATTCCTTCCACAAAACTTTTTATCAAGATATTATAACTAGTCCAATTTTATGTATCTAAAATGAAATGTGAAAAGTAGTTCGGAGTTCGCATAAACTCTGTCGCTGTGCTTATTGAACTATCCTGCCACTTTAGTTGAAGAACGATAAAGAAAAAAGTCTCCCGTAGCAACCCATATTATTCTTCAACTCTTACACCTGTTAATTTAAGAACAACATTTCACAATCATACTTAGGATAAAAAAGCAGTTCCTAACTACTGACATTTGCTTTCTCTAATATCTTATTTACAAATTTCGTTTTACCCTCGGTGTAAGTGATTCGGTTTTTTTCAGTCTTAGCCAAGTTATTTTTTAACTGTTCGTATTCAGCAACTGCATCTGGATTGTTGCGAAGATAATCTCTAAAGGCTAAATGCCTAGCTAATTCGTTACTATCTTTATTACAGACGTATAAATGATGTTCAATCCAATTTGTATTTTGCCTATCCCAAGGAACTAAGGTATCCTTTCTGCCGAAAGCTTCTCTCCCCTCAAAACTCCAATTCTCTTGATGATAATATCCTATCTTTTCAAGACTTTTAACAACAGCAGGGAGAACGTTATAATCTTCTATTACAACGTCTATATCTAGAATTGGTTTGGCCCCAAGTCCTTTCACCGATGTACTCCCTACGTGTTCCACACATATTATTAAATCGCCTAAATTATTTTTCATAACATCTTCTATTGATAAAAATGTTTTTTCCCATTTTTCATCGTAAGGAAATATTTCAATACCAGTCTGATTATTCTCTTTTACTGACATCTAGACATTACCCTCCAAAACGTTTCAGATTTTTACTTCGACGAATTAAACTTCTCCTAATAATAAACGAAATCCTTCTTGAAGTAATGCACCCGTAGCTGAACAAAGATATTATTTATCACCTTTACTAATTTGACCAAAAGTATTTAATACAAGTTGAGTAATAATTAAGGATAAAAGATAAGCAATTACAGGTTCATTAGTATCCCATATAGAACCTAATAAAGTGAACAATAATGATGACACCCCTAAAAGAATAACTATATAAAATAATATACTTATAATGGCACTCATAATCTTGACCTCCAAGCTTAAACACATTTTTAACTTACCTACTTTGTTAGTGAGAAAGCGACTGCTCCAATTGAACAATCGCTACCCGTTAGTGGAACAAGAGTTTTTTAAAAAGACCAATAGAGTTTGTCCTCTGTTGAATTTGTTATATGAAATCCGATTTTTTCCAAAACTCTTTTAGAAGCAAAGTTATCTCTATCACAAGTTGCTATCACCTTTTTAACATTTGGTCGAGATAATCCCCAAACTACCATTGCTTTACCCATTTCTGTTGCATAACCTTTACCTTGATAACTTGGTACAATACTATACCCAATATCAATAATACCTTCTTCGTTTGGTCCTCCTTTAAAACCCATATCACCCATAATCATATTATCTTCATTTTGGATGATAATTCCCTCCCAATCATTCTCATTTGGAAACTTACGAAATCTATCAATTTTGTATTCAAAAAATTGTTTATACACTTCTAACGGGTATTCTGGTGCAACTTTATACGGAGTTATTTTTTCTATTTCATTATTTCCTTTTAAAAATGCCTCCATCATTTCTACGGTAAAAGTGATTATTTTTAGTCTTTCTGTATCAATGAATAGCAAGATAATCCTCCCCTATTTGAACTTTTTTTATTGTAAACTAAAACCATAACAATCTTTTCGTTCTTCAACGAACCTGCTACTTTAGCTCAATAAGAAAAGCTGTCCCAACGACAGCTCCTGTCTTAAACTCTTGCACCCGTTAGTGGAATATTCCTGAATGTTTCACTGGACCATAAAAAGGGTTTTTATTAATATCTGTTATTAAATCAATTGTCTTCGCTTGATATATTTTATTTCTGTATTCATAGACAATAATAATATCTCCAATAGACATTGCAGGGGATATTTGTCCTCCTACTCTGACCATAAGATTATTGTTAATTACGTCATAATCAACAATTCCGTCAAAGGCTATATCATCAAATAGGTTTGTAGGTTTTATTTCAAAAGGGGTTATTTCAACTGTATATTCTTTGTCACCCACTCTGACTTCGGCTTTTTCTGTCGTTAACATTGTTTTTACGTTTTTATAGATAATTGCTAATGGATTATCTACCAGCACATCAATCAATCCATTCGTATACCTATAGACATAAACTTCTTCCTGTAATACACCAGTTCCATAGCCTTTATTCAGAATTATGATTAACTCTTTCTTTTTATCTTTATTGATGTCTTTGTAATAAATTTGTGGTGCATAAGTGGGGTTATTTGCAACGCTTAACCAAAAAGGTCTTGAGTAAACTTCTCCCTTGAAATCAATTTTAAAGTCTCGATATAAGCCATTTACTTCCTTAGCATACAAGGTAATATCTTCATTACTTAACTTTGAAACAACATCATATCCTTCAATGATTGCTCCTACTTTTTGAGGGATAGCAAAAAGAACAATTGCCCAAAGTAAAATTATGTATCTTTTCATAGACAACACCTCGTTTTAGTGTCCCCTAAGATGATTTTTTATTCAACTAAACTGCCACGTTAGTCGAATAAGGAAGTTATTTTAATACATATTCTTCAAGGGTAAACTCTTCAATTAGCTCAATATTTTTCTTGATTTTTGCATAATTAATTATTCGTTCTTTTATATTTGGATAAAGAACAATATCATTTAATTCAGTTAGTTTTATCCATTTAACATCAGTTTGATTTGGGTCAGGGTTATTTGGTAGCTTTGGAATAAATCCATCTTTTACCCTACATTCAAACATTAACTGTAAAGAGTGTGTTTCTCCATATCTATTTGAACTTAAGTGTGGCACATACTCATAAACAAAGGCTAAAGGACCGATTTCTACATCAATTGATGCTTCCTCCATTGCTTCTCTACGAACTGCTTCGACAACAGATTCATTAATTTCTACTCCACCTGCCGGCAAATTATAATGCAGCCCATTTTCATCTTTAAATTCAACTAAAAGAATCGAATCGTTTTCTAAAATGAGTGCACACGCCCTTACTCTAACATGATAAGCCAATACAAATCCCTCCACCTTTTAAAATATTTATAATTGATTATATATTGGTTCTGGGATTTTTTGTTATTATCCTACCCTATAGTCGAATTAGAAAAATGCCTTGCTCATAATTGATGCAAAGCTACCCGTTAGCTTAATAAACTCATACTTATAAAAGTATCTTTTAAAGCTTGATATTCTCTATCCAAGATACTCATAAAAACATCTGTTTCATATTTTCCTTCAATTAAAGCACCTTCTCTTTCTACTCCTTCTTGAATAAAACCACATTTTTCATAGCATTTTATTGCTCTTTTATTATATTGAAGAACCGTTAAATCAACTCTATGTAAATTTAGTTCTTCAAAGGCATAACGTAATACCATCTGTGTAATTTCTGTACCTAATCCTTTTCCCCAAACAGAAGGGTCAAACAATCCAACAGCATAACGAGCGCGATTATCCTCCTCATTGACTGATAGTCTTGCTTGACCTACTAAACGGCCCTTAAACTCAACACACCATTCAAGCTTATTTCCTAGTATAGAAGCAATAAACTTTTCTGCTTTTCCCAACGTCTTAGGTGTTAAATTCCTTGTATCTCCACCATACATTTTTACTAATTCTTCATTAACTTCAACTTTCAAAAAATCCGTAATATCACTTTGAATCGGTTGACGTAACAATACATTTTCCCCTTTGATAACTGGTGCTTCATTCATACTACCACCTAATTCTTTTTTATTTATTTCTAAATTATTCGTGGTTTTTATAGAAAATCCTTCTTCAACTAAACTGCCCCGTTAGTTTAAGTGAAAAACTTCACAAACTAACAGTCTTCATAACAAACTCATACCAGAAAAAAGTAAATTGCTTTTCTTATTTTCCAAAATTATGCCGATCTTTGTTGCGCAGTATTTAGTCTACTACGTAATAAGAGAGTTAGCTCTTAAGCTACACTATTGCTAAATACATATTTCCTGCTATATAAAAACGTTTTTAACCAAGAAGGAATAGCAGATAGATAATAAAATTTAACCATAATTCCACTTCTTATCCTAAAGAAACTTCATCCTTAATACATTCTATCCCTTATTCATTAATAAAAATTTAAATATAAACCTATTGCGAAGGTATCACGATTCTCTATCACATTTATTTTCAGACGAAAAAGAGTGCGATAATATCTATTTTCGCACTCTAAAGATATTTTCCAAAACACCTACTTGTAGAATGAAAGAATCTCGTTTAATAATAATTTTTCTTCCCTATTTTCTCTAACATAATCTAAGTAAACTGTCCCTCCTCTTTGTAAGTACATAAGCCAGCCTTGCAAAGAAGATATATATGTTTCTTCAAAATGATATAGGCTAGAGTATTTCCCTACGTAATTATTGAAAGCTTGAAATCCTTCATGTCTTACCGGATATTTTATAAATTCAAAATCATTGAAACTATAATTGTCTAACAACTCCAAATAACATTGATTATTTACAACTAGTGTGTTTTTCTCATGATCATTTCCACTATTAGTAGGTTTTTCAATTCATCTCTTGTAAAAAGATGTTCAGGAGGGCCTATTCTCTTTCCTTCAACAATCAATGCTCGGAAATCATTAATATATTCTATACCATTACTTTGACATTCCTTTTTGAGAAACTTATTGCATTGTTCCACAAAAGTTACTGCATCTTCTTCAGAATAAACTATATATAAATTATCATCTATTTTTTGAATATTACTTTTGAATCTTCCATCTTTATTTAGATAAAACTCTTTTCTATCACGGTATTTATCCCCTTTTTCTATATACTTAAAAATATAAGCAATATTCCCATTCACACTAGGATGTTTTGGTAGAACGCCAAGGACTCGTTCATGTCATTGACCATGATCCCCACATGTTCTATTTTCATAATGGTTTCCTCCTAAAATGAGTGTACTGTTGTAGCTGAAATGGTAGTATTCGGAGAACCTTTTAATATTTATAAAGTTATGTTTATTGCTACCCTTCTCTGCGGAGTTATCGGCTTGAAAGTTTTAAGTGGTAGTAAGGATACAACAATATTGGAAGTAAAGGGAGCGATTACGAAATGACTTGGCTAGGATTAATAGCAGCAGGTGCTTTTGAAGTGATTGGTGTATATAATGTAAAAAGACTAGGAGAAAAACAAAATAAATGCTCTTTTTTTCATAATTTTATATTTTGGTTTGAGTTTTCTATTGTTATCTTATGCTATGACAGAAATCCCAATGGGAATGGCCTATGCTATTTGGACAGGAATTGGGACCGTTGGATCTGCATTAATGGGGATGGTTCTATTTAATGAGCCACGGGAATGGAAAAGGTTAGTATGTATTGGAGTAATATTGCTTTCCGCAGTGGGATTAAAACTTATCGAATAAAAATGTAGTATCTTTCTCAAGTCTTAAAAAGTGACGTAATCATTTTTAAAAGAGAAAAATAGAAAGGATTATGATGTCGAATGCTTACTCTTAATCCTTTTTTCTATACACCCTTATTATAAGCATCCTTATACCACAAATCTTTTTAACTTAAGTGCAATCTTCATAAAGCCGTCTGTCATTATTTAATGCGCAGTATTTAGTCTACTATGAACTATTTGTTGAACAAAAAAAGCGGAATCCAATTCAATAACTTCCGCTTAATGGGCATTATCTAAAACAATAATTAGTTCTACCAAAATCTCAAACATTAATTATTGTTTATGAACTTATAAAAGAGTCCGAACCAATCTTTCAGTTTTGCAATATAATTTTTATGGCGTTTCCTGAAGGATCCTCGACAGACATTTCTTTATTGTCCTCACTATAATTAAATCCTAATCGATCTAGATTCTCTTTTGCACTATTAAACTCTTCTTCAGTAAAATGAAGGGTAAAATACTTTAATCCTAATGCGTTTTCCGGTGGTGCAGGTAACCCTTTTCCTGCCCAAGTGTTCATTCCAATGTGGTGGTGGTATGCGTCTTTAGATACAAAAAGCATATGAGTATCTTTGGCAACAATATCAAGTCCAAGTGCTTCCACATAAAATCTTTCTGACTCCTCTATATCTGATACCTGTAAATGCATGTGGCCTATTCTTGTTCCGCTAGCTAAACCATTCCATGTGTTCTCTTTAATTTCAGCAAATAAACTCTCAGCATCTAACGGGTTAGTGGCTCCGATATAACCACCATTTCCATCCCTTGTCCACTGATTTGAATCTCTGTCTACATATATTTCAATTCCGTTATTATCTGGATCTGCTAGATATACTGCTTCACTATATTGATGATCCGAAGCCCCTTGTACAGGATGACCACTTTCTATTAAATGTTTTATAGATAAAGCTAAATCCTGTCTAGTAGGAACGAGGATCGCAAAGTGGTAAAGACCGGTTGATCTAAACGGCCGCTTAACAAACGATTCCTCTTCTCTTAATAAAAGCTGCGGGCCAGTTCCATCTGTTGTCAATGTTACTGTTTTTTCATCTCTTTCTAATTCTTGAAATCCTATTAATTCCTTATAAAAAGTTAAAGACTGATCTAAGTCAGAAACTTGCAGTTCCACATATCCAATTCTAGGTTCCATTACTCCTGTATAAGTTTTCATACTCAAATCTTCCTTATGGTCTTCCTTGTTTAAAAATATAAATAGTGCAACTCCAATAGCCAAAATGGTAATTACTGCAATAATCTTTATATATTTCATTATTTGCAACCTTTAGGCTGTCTTCCCCCCCTTTTTATTCCTTGTTTCTTGTTTTTGAAATATAATAGTCTAAAGAATAAAGCTTACTTCCGTTTAGTAAGAAATAGGCAGACATCGCTACTAACGCAAGATCATACGCGTACCCTCCAATAAAACCTGCAGCGAATTGAACTTTCAGAACCGCTCCTAAAAGCACTAAGACAAATAGTCCTCCTACGATACGTGTGGCCAAACCAAGTAGCATTGCAATTCCACCTGCTAACTCGATACTTGCTACTATATAAGCCAAGAATCCAGGCAATCCAATGCTTTCGAACCACCCTGCAATATTTCCAATACCACCTTGAAATTTTTCAGCGCCGTGTCCTATAAAAATAACCCCGAGAATTACTCTTAGTAATAGTGCACCAATATCTTGTTTGTTTTTCATTTTAATTCCTCCTAAAGAAATAAATTATTTTTTCACAAACCAATATCTTGTTTCGTAACAACTAATTTTTGTCCCCCTAACTTTCACCTTTTACATAAGACGTTTTTACGGCCAACTTACCCCTAGATATGAAGCAAACGTTAACTTAATAAGAAATTAATAATCATATAAGAAAACTATTACACAAAAAATAAACCTCATCTTTTGTTTCTATATAAGAATATTAGTTCACTATATGGTAACAAGGGACTTGTAGACTGTCAATGATTTTGCTACTATTATCATAAGCGCTTCCGGTAAAGAAAACATATAGAGGTGAATAGGTTGGATATAGGGACCAAAATCCGTTCAATTAGAAATAGAAAAAAAATTACGATTGCACAAATGTGTGAAGGTACAGGGCTATCAAAAGGCTTTATAAGTAATGTCGAAAACAACAATACTTCACCTTCCATTAACACACTAAATACCATAGCAGAATTTCTGAAGGTGCCACTACCCTACTTACTATTAGAAAAGAAACAGCACATGCGTGTCGTTCGAAAAGAAGCAAGAAGAACCTCATCGTTAAAAAATTTAAAAATTGAGCATATAACCTCAAAAGGTCCATTACGAATGATGATCATTGAATCTCCACCTGGATTTGCTATTGGAGAAGATGAACCCCATGCTCACGAAGGCGAAGAGTGCCATTTAGTTCTAGAAGGAAAAGTCCTAGCTGAACAAGGGGAAGATTCTATCATCGCAGAAGAAGGTGATTCTTTTAGTTGGAATGCAAGTGTTCCGCATATCGTAAAAAATATTGGAGATACAAAATCAGTCATCCTAATCGCCATTTATTCTGATACAAAATTAGATGATCTAATATAGGCATGGTGGCTAGACAAGTACAAAAAGATGGATAGGCTAGCAAGGATCTTGCTACCTATTTTTTATACTTTAGTGATCCCCACCAGACCCTTTAACCCTTATCACGCTTTCTAGATTGCTTGATTATCTACTTGGACACTTTTACCATTATGTTTATGAGGTTTTCCTTTTACAACAATATAAACAGCATAGATTACTAGAACCACACCATATACAATTGATGCTCCAAGATATACTGCTTGATATGATGCAACTGAAGCAACTAGTCCAAGGATAAAGGAACCTCCTCCAATACCTAAATCAAAAAAGTTGAAGAATGTAGCCATCGCATCCTCATGTTCATGTTCCCCTACTAAGTTCATAGACCATGTTTGAATGGCTGGGAAAATCGCACCAAATCCAAATCCATAAAATATAGCAGCGATGAAAAACATGCTATCACTGACGGCAACGTACAGGATAATCAATCCGATAATAGAGAAAATCGAGCCTGGTATTAGAATAATTGATGGCCCGTATAAATCAAACAACTTTCCTGATAGTAAACGAATGATAAAACTTGCTGCGGCAATCAATAAGAAAAATAGTCCTACATGAGTAAAGTCCCTCTCTATGGCATATAAAGACAAGAAAGACATAATTCCACCTGCCGCAATTCCAATTAAGAAGATTAGAAATGCAGGAAACAAAACTTGCTTCTCGAATAGTTTGATTGTCCCACTAACTTGTTTATCTAACTCTTTTCCTTTAGGCGCTCTCTTGATAAAAACAGCCATGATAACTGCTAGAAAAAGAACCGCCATTCCTCCAAAGAATAACCGTTGAAAGTCATATAATTCTAATGTCATAATCCCAAGCATTGGGCCTATAGAGATGGCGACTGTTTCTCCAACACCGAAATAGCCAATACCCTCCCCCCGACGATCTTTAGGAATGATTTCAGCAGCAAGCGTCGCAAAATAAGTTGTGACTAATCCGAATCCAGCTCCATGAACCAAACGAATAAGCAATAACGTTGATATGCTAGTAGAGAAATAATAGGCACCCGTAGATAAGGTCATAATGAAAATACCTAAAATTAAAAGTAGTTTTTTATCAAACTTAGTTGTAAGAATCCCCGCGAATGGTCGAATTAAAATGGCTGATAACATAAAAATCCCTGTTACTAAACCGACCTGGCTTGCTCCACCTCCTAAGGCAGTGACAAATAAGGGAAGAGTAGGTAATAGCATTTCAAATATCATAAAGACTAAGGCATTTGAAACTACTATGAAAACAAACGATAGTGACCAAATTTTATTATTTGTATCTGTCATTTCATGTTCTCCTTTTTTTATTCCGTCATAAATCAATATATGGAAAAGCCCTTTACAGGCAGCACACAAATAATAAACCTTCCTGTAAGGGGAAGGTCAATAGGTAACTTGAATTTGTATTTCTGTCAGGAAATCTTCTTTGTTTCTTGAAATGTAATGGTCAATAATCATTCTTTCAATCGAGTCCCCGATAATTTGAAGACCATTATCCTTTATATAATCTAGTAACACTTTGTAATATAAAGACGAATCGTTATGGTCTCCGCTATAGTAAATACTGGCATATTTTCCTTTTGGAAAGGTCGTAATTAATGGGCTCTCAATATCTTCTTCCTCCGTTAAGATGAAAATAGAATTATATTCATCATACTTTTTATCTTTAATATCATTTCCATCTACCGTAAGTCCAACACCACCAATAAAAATGGAAGAATTCATATTCGCCAGATTCTCTAATTGCCTTAATGAAACCTCTATTTCCGGTTCTGAACCGATTCTCCCCATTAAACTCACTACTTTTCTCTCATTTTTTTCAACTAATCTTACCACTCCTATTTCGATTATTTCTCGAGCAAATGTAATATCGTTGATACGATTTTGAAATTTTTGACTGACTTGTTCTAGTTCCTTAATTTTATTCTCTGTCAGTTTTTTTTGCTTCTCTAATAAACTCAAAAAACCATCAATATCTCTATGGTCTAGATGACCCTTGATTTCCTTCAAAGAAAACCCTAATTTCTTTAAATACTGAATCGTATTTAGCTGTTCAAACTGTTCGGTTGAATTGTATCTATAGCCATTACTTGCAAATTGAATTGGCTCTAGTAATCCAATTTCACCATAGTATCTCAGTGTTTTCATGGATATATTATGAAGTTTTGCCATTTCTCCTATTGTAAAAAGATTTTTCATAAAAAAAACCTTTCTCTTTAATCTTTTAATTCGGAGCGTCTATTACATTAAAAATTACATTTCTCCAACAACTATTAATTCCCCTTTGCACCAACATTAACATAGTGATAATATTGAAATGACATTTGCTGATGTATATTCTTTGTTGCGCAGTATTTAGTAAAATATGAAAAGACAATCACTTTGAACATAACCGTCTTCAGATGTTTATTACATTACCAGTATGGTTGTACTACGCAGCAAAAGATCCTGTTGTAAATGACAGGTCTTGTTCAACTTAAGCACCCGTTAGTTGTTTTCAACTTTCATTTATAGTAGAAAACAAAACTAATAATTATTGCAATGATAACAGTTCCACCTATAATATAAACCCCATCCCAGTCATTAGACTTCCCAGTTAATACCCAGACTTGATATGGAATAAAAACCAATGTCACAATTGCTGGAATACCGCATAGAAGTAAACTAAAATTTTGCTTAATTTCTTGCATGGTTGATTTATTTTTACTTTTTTCAATCAATGTCATCTGTCTTAATGAAAAGGATAAAACAAGTATAGCTATAATTAACAAAATAAAATTCATTTAAAAGTCCTCCTTATACATATAACTTTACCATAAAAATCCATATCCTTGATAAACTCTACTGCCCCAATAGTTGAAGAAGCGATGACTTTGTACTCTTATTGCACCCGTTAGTTCAAGAAAAAATTGCGACTTTATTACTGAGTTTCTCTTCTATCCGCCGTGTAGTCTAATACGAAATAAAGGATGTACATTGAAATAAAGTAAACCACCGCCGAATAGATTATATTCCATTCACCATAATGTAAAACTCTAATATAAACTGCATACAACTCAAGTAGTACAAGAATGCATGTCCATCCCAAGATATATATAAATTTCTTAATGGCATTTGATTTCAGGGGAAAATAATTAAAAAAAATAACTAATACAGCAACCTCACCTAGGGCTACAGCTAGGTACGACCACTCTATTTGTTCTTTATCAAAATACCAGTAAAGTTTGTACTTTAAATCAAGATACAAATCAGTTACAAAATTCATTAACAATGCAAACTGTATTGTAGCTAGTAACTCGTGCCTAGTCCTTTTTCTGGGCATTTTTAGGGCAACGAAAAGAACTAATATAACTGTCACTATAAATAGCTTCACCAAGAGGAACACCTCGTTTTTTTAAAAACAACAATATCAAACATATCATCATTATATATTCGATGAATTATTCTTCTTTAACTAACCTGCCCCTTTAGTTGAATAACGATAAAGAAAAAGGAATATACAAAAAGCAATACCAACACACCAATAAAGAAAAGTAATATAAGAAGTCTTCCCTTTAATTCTTTCTCTCTTTTGAACCAAGAATAGAACAGGGTTAGAAATATAATTGCTGTTGGCACTAAATAGAGAAACATTGCTATCTCAGCCCAATTTGAATTCTCATCCCAATAAACTGGAATTAGAGGGTTTTCATAAAGGTAACTGATTCTTTCTCTTACTATGATGAAGACCAAAGACAGTACAAGGAAGTACCCGTAACCAATATATCTAACAATCTTAGAAAATACCTTTGAAACATATAGCACAGCAATAACTACAACTAATAAGGGTATTAAGTGATTATAATCACCCACGAAAATTTATGAGGTTAAAAGTCTGCCTTCATACTAGCTTCATATCGCAGAACGATTTAGTATGTTCAGACGTTGCACGGACATTTCTTCCATACCTTATAGTCTTGTCTGCCTTACGGTGCGTATTCACGCCAGATAGCAATAACAGTCCTTTTTCTGAAAAGTTACATCTTTATTTCCATAACTACATATACTTTAATTGTAGAGAGTAAAGACGTGATGGAATCGTGGTAACCACTGTGGAAGGTGGCTACTTTTTTTACTATTCCAGGTAATCGCTTGAATACACTATACAAAAACAGTTAACATTATGCGGTTTTTGTGCATTTGAAAGAAGGATCTATAAAA
>NZ_JCAXET010000036.1:0-13192 GCF_059758525.1 Metabacillus sp. GQ13 | reverse complement strand
AGCATATTTTTTTATTAATGTTTTTCTTAAATGGGAAACACAAAAAAAGTGATTTCACTACTTCGCAATTTTCATCAAATGCGACATTAAGGAGTCATGTCTCTCTTCTAAACTGCCACTTTATTTCAATAAGAAAATGTATTACTCCTACTCTTTATAATTTCTTTAAATCTCATATTTGATTGCCATTTCTTCTCCTTTATTTTCCTACTTAAACAAAAACATTTCCCTCAGGTGCTTGCATTAGGCCTTTTATTATCCTGCCACTTTAGTAGAACAATGAATATTATTGGTGTAACTTACTAAGACTAGTCAAATTTTATATCGTATTCCATTCCACGTGCTGTGCTTAATGTTATTTCTTTTCCAAGAAGACGATTTACAATATGAAAAGACATGTTTATTCCCGCCGAAACCCCCGCTGAAGTCACAATATTACCTTGATCAACGAATTTTACGTTTCTTTGAAGTGTTACCTTTGGAAACTCGTTCTCAAACCTATCATAGGTAAACCAATGCGTAGTCGCAGTTTTTCCGTCAAGTAATCCAGCTTTAGCTAATAAAAAGCACCTGTGCAAACCGAAGTCATTAGTTGAACATTAGTCATTTGAATAGCTATCCATTCTAAAACTCGTTCATTGTGTATTTGCGTTTCTCTTGCTCCAGGTCCACCTGGGATCACGATAATATCAAAAGAGGGCGCGTTCTCAAATCTGTAATCTGGTTGAACTTTCAATCCGTTTCTCGCATATATCATTTCTCCAGTTTCTGAAACAGTACTTACTTTGAAGGCTTTAGTTGAAAAGTCTTCATATGTAGTAACAGAAAGAACTTCAAAAGGTCCTGCAAAATCAAGCACTTCAACCTCGTCAAACAACAAAATTCCAACAGTCCATTGTTTCTTCATAGTCATAAAATTCACCCCCTAAAATAATAAAAAGCATTTGGATTTCCAAATGCTTTGCCTAGGCGTACGACGATATGAGTATGTATTCCCTCGTAGTGATCCACGTTACGCCAGTTATACCTACCAAAAAATACCTTAAAACAGATATACCACAATATTTGGAATAGTACAACTAACACTTTTCCACACTTAAACTATTCTGCCGCATTAGTTTACTAAGAAATTGCAGTTCAAGAAGAATGCATGCCCTTATTTAAAAAGTCTGGTATCCGAGTCATTACTTTTTCTTGTTCTCGAATAAAATCATATTGTTCATAAAGTGTGTGTGCATCTTTAGTACCCAAGTAACCAAATAAATTCTTTAAGTCTTCAGAACTTATTATTTCTTCAATCAATTTCTTTCCTAGCCCTTGTCCTCTGTATTCTTCATCAATAAATACATCACACAGATAGTACATAGTTGCCCAATCGGTAACAACTCGGGCAAATCCTACTTGTTTACCACTATAATAAACACCAAAACATAATGAGTTTTCAATAGATTTCTTGATTTTATCCTTTGGTCTCCCTTTTGCCCAATAACTACGTTGCATAAAATCGTAAATAGTATCAATGTTTAAAAGTGATTTATTGTCACTAATTTTTAGTTCATTCAATTTACTATTCATTTTTCTTTCCCCCAGTGAATTAAGAATAAATAGATAATTTTATCGTCATTCATCTTAGATAATTAAAAATCCTTCTTCAACTAACCAGCACCTTTAGTTCAATAAAAAAAGCGTGCTGGTTAGTTGAAGTATCGAACCAGTTAGTCATCCATGCCAGATAGAAATACCATCGCTGCACCACAGATAATGAAAATATGTCGAACTATCCATACTGATTCTTAATCCAGTTATTCCAATCCATAGTTCCATTAATTACAGCTCATTCTATTTTTTAAAACGATAAGAATGGATATTCTTTGGTATTGTTATTTTTCGGAGGTATAGAAATTTATTTTCATAGTAGTGCAAAAAATATTAGTTTTGGTAGCAAGTCTCATATTCATCCTTCATTAACAAACTTTTACAAGCCAAACCATTTTCGTGATAAATATCTTTACCTATTTCTAATTCGATACTTCTATTTGAATTTGGAAAATCAGGTTCGTCTTTTAGAATGTGCAGCGTATTTTCATCCATCCATTCCATAGAAAATTCACTTTTTGCATCACTATAATAAATAGATTGAACTTTTTTTTCCTCATTATTGTTTGTGATTTCAACCCATACGTTAACACCTCCTGCTCCACCACCATATGGTTCATAATAGGCATTAGCTGTGTATTCTTCAGTGGGTGATGTTACAGGTCCAGGTCCCTTTTGGATAAATTCTCTATCAATTTCACTAAATGTATAAAAGTATATTTTATATAAATAGATTGAAGATACCAGAACAACCCCAGACAAGGTTGCAATCAGTATTTTTTTAGGCAAAGGTTTCTTTTTTATGAAAGAAATTATTATTTTTGCACATAAAATTAAAAATAATATAACGGTAATGATAGAAATCAAGAAACCAAATAAAATTAAAATCATAATCCCTCCCATTCTTGCATTCAATGACAATCAGCTCTAATACTGATAATTTTGCAATACACTTTTTCAAGTAATCTGCCACTTTAGTTCAACAAGAAAGTGCGCCACCCCATCTTGAAATAATGCCTCGAGTAACTTTAAGTACATTTGTTGATAATCTTTTTTTATGGTTTCACAGCATCAATAATGATAGACGGAAAAACAAGTTTATTTCCTTGGTTTCGAGGGTCATACTTCTTGGAACGAAAAATCATACCATTAACTCTATCCCAATAATTGTGATGAAAATTTCCTTCTTCATCACAATACTCAAGTAACTTAACTACATATCCACTGGTTTCAAACATTTTCTTCAACGTTTTATAATTATGGACAATTTTATGACTGGCTGCTGCATGGTCATTTGTACCAGGTCCTCCCACCTGTACAATATTTTGGTAGGAATCATCAGGAAAATAGCCATCAGGTACTGCACAACGAATATATCCAGAAGGTTTTAGATACTTTAAACACATATTCGCAGCCTCCTCACCTTCCGCATAAGTAAGATGTTCCCATACGTGTTCAGCTAAAATCGCTGTTATTGAACCTTTATCAAACCTGTTTCGCCACGTATTTTCATCTATTAAACTTAATTCTTCTTCCTGTGTATGTATCCATCCAGGATTATTAACATACTCCCCTGCTCCGATAACTACTTTTATATCGTCTATAATTTTAATTCATTTGTTTTCACCCCTAATTATTGGTATCACTTATCCTTTCATAAATAAGAAATTTTATAATTGGATTTCTATTCTCTTCTGCACAATCTATTATAAAAGGCTTTTGACAAGGAATTTGGTTAGTTCAAACGTATATCATACATTTCGACAAATTAGATCATTTTTCCTCTTCTTGTTCAACTAACCTGCACGTTTAGTTGAATAAAAAAATTGCCCTTTTTAAACAATCGCACCTTTAGCTTAATAAAGACCTCCTTTTTTTATCACTAAAAGTTTGCAATATCTACATAGATACCATAAACCCCATAAACTCTATGATATTTTTAAAAATCAGAGAATATTTGACGACTCTCATCACAATATTTACTTTTCAAGTCACCTTTAGTTGAATTAACACTAACAAGAACGCCTTAAATTTAGAAGTCTTGTTAGTAATGTTCTTATTTTATATTGGGTTGGCATTATTTAAAATTAGTTACTTAGCTATCTATAAACTTCTGACTAAATATACTTTTCACGAAAGGGTTTACAGATAGATTTTCTAAATTCTGAACGTCAAACCATTTCGCACCCAATGAATCTTGACCATCACCATCTGTTACATATGACTTAACTTGTCAACACTACATCATAAATAATCCCTATGTGATGCATTTCCTCTAATTCAGCATTCTGAATAGGATAAATTAGTGTGTATGACAATGAAGTTCTTATTATTCCATGCAATTCTGTATACCTGATTCTTCTTCAAATTCTCTAATTAGTGTCTGGTAAGGTTCTTCACCGAATTCAATTGACCCACTTGGCAAATCCCATTTTTCTTTAAGTGTCTTTTGGCCTTTTTTATTAGAAGCACTTTATCGTTCTTCACCCAAACACCCTATACTCCAATATGAGTATATTTCTGCATAGCATAGCCAACGCTTCCTCCACCATTACGAAAATATATTTTTATAAACTCTTTTGCTCTTACTATCCGTACTGTCTAAGTAACGGTACCTTGCCTAATTTAAAGCGAGTTATACTAAACGTGTTCAGAAATCGCAACCTACATAATACATGTTGAGATAAACATTTTAGTAATCAGCCACTATCTAATTAAATATTTCCTATTGGACTCCTGCAAATCCCCATTGAAATACCCTTACGATTAATGATTTTTTTCAGATTCACAATAGCATTTCCTTGATAAACTTGTTCCATAATATTTTCTATTTTTTCGTTTTCTTGTTTACTTACTTTTTGCTTCATAAGAATTTTTTGAAACCATTGCCTAATTTCTGCCGGGGAAACATTCCCAGCAATGGAAGAAAGGCGATCATATCCATGTAATACTTTTTCTTCTAAATCCACTTCTCCACCAGCATAAAAATATAAATCATTTTTATGCATACCGCTTTTTATTCGTTCAACTTTTTCTTTATTGCCTGCATCTTTTATTCCAACCACTAAGTCTATCTTACTTAATAGAATAATAGTCTTCTCTGATAAATCAAATCCAGTTCTTTTTGGATTGTTATATAAAATTGTTGGTTTATTACTAAGGTGCATAATTCTCTTTGTATAAACGAATGCTTCTTCTTGTGTCGGTATAACATACGGTGGATACCCAAGCATGATACCGGATATTTTTGTCTGACGAATCTTTTCAGCTAATTCCTCTGACTCTTTCTGTCTAATTGAAGCCACACCAAATATAATTTCCATATTACTAATGAGTTCTTCTTCCAGTTCTAAACCGTTTATTATTTCAATTTTCTCTTGAATGTTTAAACTATGCTGTTCTCCAGTAGTTCCAGAGACGAGAACAGATTTTACTCCTTGTTTATAAAGGTCTCTTATATGGTTAATTGTCCCTTGAGTATTTAAAGATTCATCTTCAAAAAAAGCTGTTGGCACGGCAATATGAACTTTTTCTGTCAGCATTATGTTATCCCCTTTATCCTTTTTATCTACTTAAAATAAACTAACCCTATAGCCATCCATGCAGCAGAAATATCGTGGCTGCACCACAGAGAATGAAAATATGTCGAACTGTCCATACTGAATCTTAATCCAGTCAATCCAATCCATAGTTCCATTAATTACGGCTTACTCTATTTTTTAAAACGAATGAGATGGGTCTACTTTGATGTTGTCATTTTTCGGAGTTATAGAAGTTAATTTTCATAGTAGTTGAAGAACGATACAAAGTTTCACAAACTTACTTTTTAATAGAAAAAGATGTGATAACAGCATTTACTCAGCAACTATAAACCTCATTGACTTAACAATCTATTGTCGTAATAAATGTTACACGATGATAATCAGGAATGAAAAAGTCTCTATCGAAGCTAACCAAGTCAAACCCTATATTTTGATAAAAGTATATAGTTGATTCATTTCCAGGATGACCTAATGTATAAAGAATGACTTTTTTTCCACCTAAGTCTTTGACCCTCATACAAATTGAATGTATTAATGCTTTTCCGATTCCCTTTCGCTGAAACTCCTTCTTTATAACAACTCCAACTATTTCATAAAAACCTGTTACATTATCAAAAATATATCCTGCATGACCAATTATCTCATCAGTTTCCGTACAAGCAACATAATAACCATTTATGTCACTATCGGCTTTTGGATTTAAGAAGTTACTCCAACGTGTAGAGTATTTATCTATAATTAACCTTGGGAACTGTAAAGGATGTTCTTCCATAACTTTTTTAACAGCATTTAGGTCCTTGTTTTCTAAAATTCGAATGTTCATGTTTATCCTCCCTTATATACTACTAAACACTAATAACTAAATCTTCCAATCGTACTCCATGAGATTGGCTGCCTCCACTGCTCTTTCTTTCCCTAATAACTTCCCAACAACATACCAGGACATATCGATACCTGCGGACCCCCCGCAGATAGAATGATTTTCCCATTATCTATATATCGTGAATTCTCTATTATTTCGGCAGATTCAGGAGCAACCTCCCTTAATTCATTAATAGCATTTCGATTTGTTGTTAGCTGTAATTCGTCTAATAAATTTGCTTGAGCTAATAATAAAGCCCCTGTACAAACAGATAAAACGAGTTCAACTTTATTCAAAATTTCATTAATCCAGTTGATGATTTTTTGATTGTGCATTTCTTTTCTTGCACCCCAACCACCAGGAATAATTAGTATGTCGGGAGTGGAGCAATTATAAATTGAGTAGTTAGAGTTTATACTTAGGTTCCCTAATGCATTAACAGGGAGTTTTTCTTCAGCTACCGTATATACAGAAACATCCGTTCCTCTTTTACTCCCTGCAAGAAACACTTCATACGGACCCGTAAAATCCAAAATTTCAACATTTTCATAAATCAAAATTACTACTTTTCTTGACTTTTTAGCGTTTTTCATCCAACCTTCCGCTATAAAACAATAAAAAAGTATTTGGAATATCCAAATACTATGCCCAGGCGTGCGACTATATAGTATGTACTCCCCCGTGGTTTGCCACATTACGCCAGTTATACACACCAAGATTCTACTTTAATTTATTTTTATCACGCTTTTCTGAATAGTTAAAGTATATGTTGTCTTCAAATTCGATATTGAACTAAATTTTCCCGTTGAATAAGGAAATAAGTATTGAACTTCCTTTGTAGGTCTTGTCCAATTTTCTGTGGAAAAGCTAAAGAAGAATATTATTGACACTCAATATACAAATTCCTTAATATCCATTTTAAGTTTTCCGTTCTCCTTAAAACCAGTTATTTTTATATTTGCAAAACCAGAATAGCCTCTTTCGATGTAACCAGCAATATATTCTGTATGTATATTACCTTTTTTATCTTTGTATTCTAATACCATAGCTGCTTCATCAAAATCTTCATTAGAATTTTCCCCATGGCTAATATTAAATTTATATCTCTCTCCTGGTTTTAAAGTTGGTATCTTAACATCTGACTTAATTTCATCATAAGTTATATATAATCCTGAAATCTCTTTATTCGTTTGATTTTTCACCTTAATATCAACGCCAACCTGAAAAAGAAAATTAATGATAAATATTACTAATGTTACTGGGATTATTAAAGACGCTAACACAATTAATATTTTTTTCACCATTCATCTCTCCTAATACTAGTTTATTAAACAAAAGGTACAACCTTTTTCCCCTACACTCTAAATTAACGAAATTAAATATAAAAAGTTTGATTCTTGCTCAACTATCCTGTCCCTTTAGTTGAATTACGATAAAGAAAAAAAGCTGCCATAGTAACCCATTATTTTCTTAGACTCTTGCAACCGTTAGTTATACATAAAGATTTACACAATAATTGCAGATTATATAAATGATGCATCAATAAGATATTATTTTTTATTTTTCAGTTCTAAAAGTATAGGTGCTACATTTAGTAAGATAGAAACAATTGTCAGAAACCATAGCGCCTTTTCCATAGTAGGTACAACATCCAATAAAGCCGACCAATCTTCACCTTTTACCCAATTAGATAAGAGGCTATGTTCTGCACAGAGTGTCAATGCTGTAAATGATAATCCCATTGCCATCGCAAGTTTATAATCTTTTCCTGTTTTATACATAAAAAGATTTATAAAAGTTGCTACTATAGCAATAAGTCCTAATATTAACCACATAATTATACCTCCATTATATTTTTATTTAAGGAACATTTATCTACAAATATATATATAAAAGTCCAGTTATCTTATTTCGAAATCTGGCCCGTTAGTTGAACAACGTAAATAGATTTGTAAAATTAACGGTTTAAAAGTGATGAAAAATCATTAAAAGTATTTAATACATCATCACCTAATGGATGAGCAAATTCTTGAGTTTTTAAAGGCAATATTCCTTCCTTTTCAAGTTGTTGCAGATACTTTTGAAATTCTGTATCAATAACTTCGATATACTCTTTTAGCTTAAATTGATATTTAAATATACCATCTGGATAATAGCTTATATGTTCAATAAAAAGGTTTGTACTATCACTGGAAAATTTATAGTAATCAGAGTTTCCGTGACAATAAAATTCTGCCTCACTGATTTCTCCCTTATATAAAGAGGAAAGAGTTAAGAAAAAATGTGGGATTGCTACAAAACCTATACCTGATTTAAAACTAAATAACTGTGTGTCACTCGAAACGTCAAATTGAATATCTCCACCACTGAAACGGATATCAATAAAACATTTATAGTTAGAATCCATAAAATCCACCTCCATTAACACTTTTTCTTCACCTAACCTGCCTCTTTCATTCAAAAAGAAAGTACATTATCCATCTTGAAGTAGTGCTACCCGTTAGTTTAATATAATGACGGAGGTCTATCAGCCATCGTATTAGCAAGAATTAAATATATTAGTATATTAGCACCAGGTAATAAAATAAATATTATTCTTACCGCCAAAGAAGATACACCGAAATACTCAGCTATACCTCCACAAACACCACTTATAGAATTATCTGTTGAAGACTTTTTTAACTTATTTTTCAATTCAATTCCCTCTTTCTTATCAGAACCTACCTTAAATAATACCATATATTGGATAGGTTACACTGAGTTGGAGAATTAAAATAAAGGCTAGTAGAATAATACACAACAAGTGAGGAGATCTACTATGTCTATAAAGAGGAGAACATTTACAACTGATTTTAAAAAGCAAGTGGTTGCTTTATATGAAAATGGGAAAAGCCGCCAAGATATTACCAGTGAATATGAATTAACTGCGTCCGCTTTAGACAGATGGATTACGCAATTCC
This sequence comes from Metabacillus sp. GQ13, assembly GCF_059758525.1. Lineage (NCBI taxonomy): Bacteria > Bacillati > Bacillota > Bacilli > Caryophanales > Bacillaceae > Metabacillus > Metabacillus sp. GQ13. Next base: position 4,232 of record NZ_JCAXET010000036.1, on the reverse strand, counting down.
AACAGTCGAAGCCCTGTAGAACAAGAATTGATCGAGTTAAGAAAAAAATAAGCAGCTAGAAATGGAAGTCGATATTTTAAAGCAAGCCGCGCTGATCATGGGACGAAAATAGAAGTGATTGAAAGAGAAATCCTCAAACCCATTCCACCGTTCGCTGTTACAATAATTATTTTCCTATTCTCCCGCTTTTCCCCCATTTTTTCTACAAACCATCATGTTTTTCGGGCTTTTCCACGTTTTTTATCGAGTTAAAAAAGATTTTTTTTATCTTTCTTGTTTCTCATTTGTTGATATGTAGGGATTGGCGGGCTTTTTTTCACACTTTTTTGTACAATCTTTATTCCAGCTGTTGATAAGTTGTGGAAAAAGTTTTTTTGTTTTGATAATTTCTATTCTTTAGTTACATTTTAAAGTTATTTTCGCAACGCACTTCACGTGTGTTGTCATCGGCGGTTGATAGCTTTACACTTAATATCCTAATTTTGCGTGAATGTATTCTCTCTACTTCCTGAAGTAATACAATGAGTCATATCGAACATGCCTTTTCTATCATGTTCTTGGAAATCTTTCAACCACATTTCAAGAATTTGATAATATGAGTCTTGCACTAGTGCTTTTACCATGATATCTTTCCTCACTATTCAATTCTATTTAAACTAACAGTTCTCAAAGGTTGACAAGCATCTGTACTGGTTCACTGCCACCCAAACGTAATTTACACTTTCCTTTCTTAATTTAAAAGTCCTTTTATTTTCAGCCACTTTCCAAGAAAAGTAAATTATACCTATAAAAAATTTCAGTTCCTTTTCACTATAGAATTTCATTAATGACTGTTTTAAGATTGACTAACAATGTTATTAATTTCTAAATCAGGCTATTGTCTCTCATTTCTCAAAAAAGCAAACACCCATCTCGTATCTATGATTCAAAAGATAGTACCAACTAAGATCATTCATGTAATGATACTTCTATCAGCCGCAACGCCCCTAGGTCCTTTAAGATTTTGTTCCTTTCGTCCCCATCTAGAACAATAAAACTTCTGAATGAAATCATTTTCAATTCTCTTATCCTACTATTTTTAAGGCATCTTGCAATGAAATGCATGTTTTCTTTTTAATAGAATCCACCATTAAAGGAGGTGAATGTTCGTAGTAAATTGGAAGCGGTTTCAGATATGTTTATAAAAAACTACATGTAGGAGTGGATGAAATGAAAAGGATGTTTTCACGGGTAAAAGGTACTTTTTTATTGGTTTCTCTTTTGCTATCTCTGATTGTAAGTGGGTTCGCCACACCTTCAGTACATGGTGCTACTACTAGCATAGAATTAACTAAAAGCGGTGGCTGGTTTGAAACTGCTTTTGTAGAATGGTCACCCGTTATCAATGCAGATGGTTATAATGTTTATGTGAAACCTGCAAATGCTTCAGATTCTCAATATAAACAAATTGATTCCGAATTAATCCGACAATACCCCACATATTGGCGAGCTGACGCGGTCGGACTGGCAACTGGGAATTATGTCATAAAAATAGAAGCTTTGCTATCAAATGGGGAAAAAGTAAGTACAGTTTCCAATCCTTTAACAGTCACCGCACATGATCGATCAGGATTTTCCTTTGCAGAGAACTCACCTTTTGGTACAGGTTCTGGCGCTTATAATGATAACGGAACTCTAAAAACTGGAGCCCAAGTTCTTTATATAACACCTGATACTGTTAAAAACGTCACTCTCGATGTCATCATCAATAGCTCTGGCAGCAAGCAAACAGCTATTGGGATAGGGGAGATATTGAATCTTAGAGGAAAAGGGTACGATCAAACACCCCTTGCAATCAGATTTATTGGCCAAGTTACAGATGCTGATATGAGTGGCCAACTTAATAGCAGTGGCTATCTTCAAGTAAAAGGAAAAAACAACTATACAGAAATGAATATGACATTAGAAGGAATTGGAGAAGATGCCTATGCATATGGATGGGGATTCCTGCTTAGATACACAGGCAATGTTGAAGTAAGGAACTTAGGTGTTGCTTTATTCCCAGACGATGGTATTTCAATGGATACAGGGAATGCAAATGTTTGGATTCATCATAATGACATTTTCTATGGAAAAGCAGGTGGAGATGCAGATCAAGCAAAAGGTGACGGTTCAACTGATCTAAAAAAGGGATCCACTTATATTACACTCTCTTATAACCACTATTGGGATTCCGGGAAAGCTTCATTAGTCGGTTTGAGCGAATCAGAAGAATTCTTTGTCTCCTTTCATCATAACTGGTTTGACCATTCAGACTCGAGGCACCCACGTATTAGGGTAGCATCTGCCCATATCTATAATAACTTTTTTGACGGTATCTCAAAGTATGGTGTTGGGGTAACAACAGGGAGTTCCGCGTTCGTCGAGTCAAACTATTTTAGACATGCTAAATATCCAATGTTAAGTTCCTTACAGGGTACGGATGCACTAGGAAATGGTACCTTCTCAGGTGAAGACGGCGGTATCATCAAGGCTTACAATAATATTATTGAAGATGCGGAAAGTCTTATTTATGCAAATTCTAATACCGGGACGGCTCCTGCTGATGCAAGCTCATTTGATGCCTACTTAGCTTCATCAAGAATTGAAACCGTATCAAGTTCCTATAAAACATTAAAGGGCGGCACAACGTACAATAACTTTGATACAAAGGTGGATATGGGAGTACATGCATCAAATATTGATCCTGTGAATGATGTTGAACAAATTGTAACAGCTGAAGCAGGAAGATTAAATAAGGGTGACTTCACATGGGAATTTGATCATGCTGTTGATGACACATCTTACAGTGTAAACACAGCGCTTATGTCAAAGATTAGAAACTACACGTCTAAACTTGTTTCTGTGGGAGGAAATTCAACTGACAACCCAACCGATCCATCAGAACCAACTGAACCAACTGAACCAACTGAACCAACTGATCCAACAGACCCTACTAACCCACTGCCAGAAGGATATAAACATAACTTTACTACCAGTGGAAAGCAAAGTGACTACTACACGATTCATGGAAATCTTTCTACAAGCAAAGGCACAGTCGTATATAAAGGAATGACGCTCACCCAATCTTTAAAAATGGAGAGTTCAACTAATATTGAGTTTACAACAACTGACTCTTCCACATTAACCTTAGTCTTCAATCAAGAAACGGGAGGAAAGGTCAAGATTGATGGAACAAGCTATACCATAACAGATGGCATCGTCAGTGTCACACTTCCCCCTGGTAAACATAGCATTACGAAAGACAGCGTCACGAATCTTTTTTATATCGAGCTAGAATAGAGATTTCTCAACTATTCAACTAATTATAAAAAGCTATCTATATAGCGTAAAAACTACCCCCACTTACGGCCCTTACAGGTTGCTTGAAGTGGGGGGCTTCTTGGGTAATCGCACCTTCTGTTAGCTGACGAAATGGTCCAGACTAACCCACTTGCGTCCGGAGTTTGTTTTTAGATTTTAACTAACCTGCTTCTATACTTCAATAAAAAGGGTGCGATCTCCTTATTGAAGAAACGCATCCATTAGCTTAATAGTAGATTTAATTTTTAATAATTTTTTTATAAAAAATAAGTGTAGCATTTTCATTTAAAATCTTGCTACTTCCTGTTTTTATGTATCCCATTTTTTCATATAAGTAACAATTCCGTTTTTCTTCTAATATTGTAGCTAACTCCCAAGTAATTGCTTCAGGGAACATTTCTTCAAGTAACTTTATAGCCTTCTGAGCTATCCCTCTCCCTTGTTCAGTAGGAAGAACAAACATTGGACTTATCCAAAAATGTACGTTCTCTTTCCAAAAAACACAGACATCACCTACAAGGTTGTTATCAACAAAAATTTTATAAAACCCACCCGTAGGGTTATTTATTCTAGTAATCACTTTTTCAATAGTTTCATTTGCTGGATTTGTTTCGTAATCCTTATATGTTTCTAACAGTGGCATAAAAGACTTAACCTGAATATCGAATATAGCTTGAGCATCTTTTAATGTTGCTTTCGCGAGTCTTATAGTCAAAAAACCACCACCTAATCTAATGTAATTATGAAATATTCTACAGGTCCCTCTTAATTCCCTTCTTGAGCTAACCTGCACCTTTAGTTCAACAATATCCCACAGAATCAGATGTATATTCTATACAAATCTAGTTAACATAAGGTCAATTATCGGTACTGAAAAAGGATCTTCAATT
>NZ_JCAXET010000035.1:0-17137 GCF_059758525.1 Metabacillus sp. GQ13 | reverse complement strand
GTTAGTATACTAGTCCGAGGGTTGGGAGAAGCAAGAAGACGAAGAGATTCGCCGCTTATCGCAAGCCGAACCTCGAACACGGAAGTTAAGCTCTGGCGCCAATGTGGTAGTTGGGGGTCTCCCCCTGTGAGAGTAGGACGTTGCCAGGTAAATAGAAATGAGATCAATAGAAATAATGGTCTTTAAAAAAAATTATAAACTAGCAATACCCTTGTCAGCCTAGGGGGTGGAAGAAGCAAGAAAGTCTAGAAGACTGATGAAGAAATTCATCGATTATCAAAAGTCGAAATCCAAAAACGGAAAACTATGTGTTGTGTTTATGGATGTTGTTATAAATTATGTTCTAGAAAGTCGAGAATAATACGTGGTACCTTTCGTTTAGCAATTTCAATATATCTCAAAATGAACGGATAATCATCACTATTTGTTCCAAGTAAAAGGTCATACCACCATTCTGTCTCATATCGTGAAATCATACTTAAGTTATATAACAAAAGATAATGAACAAGTAACTCTGGTAAATTGAGTAATGATTCTCTGGCGGTTGGCAGGTATAATTGCTTTTCTTCAAGATGATATGAAAACGGAAGACAATTATATGCACTTATCGGTTTAATACCTTTCAGGTACACTGGGTCTGTTGGAGTAGCTGGTACCTGCTCATACGGATATCTTTCTTGAATGTATTCTGCAAGTCGTTTGGAAGACATGTGAAAGTGTTGTGCTGTTTTTTCTGGGATAATAATTTGGTTATTAGCCATCTCAATTTTTATAAAATGAGATGTTGATTGATGAAATAAAAAGGCATCATTCATTTCGGCAATTTGCTTTAACAACAATTCCATAGAATATTTTTCAGCTTCTAAATGGTTAATTTGAAATAGTTTATTAGCAACATGAGAAAACAGACCATTTCTTTGTATTTTAATCTCGTCTTTTAAAAATTGGTACTGTTGCTTTTTTCGTTTTCTACTTGTTACACCATGGGCAAGAACAGAGGATGTGGATGGGTATGTCGGATCAATTGTAATAAGACCTGCTTTTATTAATTGTGATATCCCATAAAAGAGAAGCATTGGTTGAATAGCGTGTGGAGATTGACTAGCTTGTAAGAAGAAATTTTCACCATGTTTAAGGAAATATACAAAACGGTAGCAATTTTCATAGGAAAGCTCGCTAGCATTTTCAATTGAAAGTTGTTCATAATGTTTTTGTAATTTTTTTTGAATAGTTTCTGTTGAATGATAAGAAAGTAAACGTTCCCAAGTCAATGAATTCATAATTGTACACTCCAATAGTTATATTCTAAATATTCGAACTAATCGTTCCATCCTTGACAGTTGCTGTGACTGTTGATAATCTACTAATAATATTTTGCCGAAAAAAGGGGGATTTACTATGTGGGAACAAAAATTTTCTAAAGAAGGCTTAACTTTTGATGATGTGTTATTAGTACCAGCTAGTTCTGAGGTATTACCAAGAGATGTAGATTTAAGTGTAAACCTAACATCGAGTTTAAAATTAAATATCCCAATAATGAGCGCTGGTATGGATACTGTAACTGAGGCCGAGCTTGCGATTGCAATTGCGAGACAGGGTGGATTAGGTGTTATTCATAAAAATATGTCGATTGAGCAACAAGCAGAGCAGGTTGATAAAGTTAAACGATCTGAAAGAGGAGTTATAACCGATCCATTTTACTTAACTCCAGATCATCAAGTGTTTGATGCAGAACATTTAATGAGCAAATATAGAATATCTGGTGTTCCAATTGTAAACAACCCTGAAGAACAGAAATTAGTCGGAATCATTACAAATCGAGATATGCGATTTATTCAAGACTACTCAACATTAATCAGCGATGTTATGACAAAGGAAAATCTTGTTACCGCTGGTGTAGGTACAACATTAAAAGATGCAGAGAGTATTTTACAGAAATATAAAATTGAAAAGTTGCCTCTTGTTGATGAAAACGGTGTGTTAAAAGGACTTATTACAATAAAAGATATTGAAAAGGTAATTGAATTCCCGAATTCAGCAAAAGATGAGCAAGGTCGTTTAATTGTTGCAGCTGCTGTAGGAGTAACTGCTGATACCATGGTACGTGTTGAGAAATTAGTTGAAAAAAGTGTAGATGCAATTGTTGTCGATACTGCACACGGTCATTCTAAGGGTGTATTAGAAACAGTTAAAGCAATAAGAACAGAATACCCTAATTTAAATATTATAGCCGGTAATATCGCAACTGCTGAGGCTACTAAGGCATTAATTGATGCTGGTGCAAATGTCGTTAAAGTTGGAATTGGCCCAGGATCAATTTGTACGACTAGAGTTGTTGCTGGTGTAGGTGTTCCTCAAATCACTGCAGTATTTGACTGTGCAACAGAGGCTAGAAAGCATGGTGTATCTATTATTGCTGATGGAGGAATTAAATATTCTGGTGATATGGTAAAAGCTCTAGCAGCAGGCGGGCACGCTGTCATGTTAGGAAGTCTACTTGCTGGAACATCTGAGAGTCCTGGGGATACTGAAATTTTCCAAGGAAGACGTTTTAAGGTATATCGCGGTATGGGTTCAGTTGCTGCAATGGAAAAGGGAAGTAAGGATCGTTACTTTCAGGAGGATAATAAAAAGTTTGTGCCTGAAGGTATTGAAGGTAGAACTCCATATAAAGGACCTCTATCAGAAACAATTTATCAACTTATAGGTGGTATTCGTTCTGGTATGGGATATTGTGGTACAAAGGACCTTCTAGAATTAAGAGAGAACTCACAGTTTATACGAATGACGGGAGCAGGTTTAAAAGAAAGTCACCCTCATGATGTACAAATTACCAAGGAAGCACCTAATTATTCACTGTAAGAAATTGTGTTAAATATGACAGAACTATAACATTTGACAGAGTCTTATACTCTGTCTATTTTTTTTGTCCTTTCTATGATAAAATCAATCTTGTTGTTTCGTAGTGTAATTCGTATTTTCTATAAAAAAATGGATGTTTATATAGATAAAGGCTATTCGCAAGCCCTGATAAAAATGAATCTGGAGGTAGACCACTTGAACCATAAGAAAATTAGTCAGTTAATTGCAATCTTATTTACTGTTACATTTATTGTTTCAATGCTTCAACCATACTCGACTGTAAGTGCGGCTGAGGAGCCAATCGCGATTAATGCAAGCTCTGCAATTATTATTGAAGAGTCAACTGGAACGATCCTGTATGGTAAAAATATCGATGAGAAATTACCTGTAGCAAGTATGGCAAAGGTTATGACGGAATATTTGGTACTAGAGGCGATTAAGGAAAAAAAGATTAAGTGGGATAAAAAATATGTGCCAAGTGAATATGTATATAAAATATCTCAGAATACATCTCTTTCAAATGTACCTCTAAGACAAGATGGTTCATATACAGTTGAAGAGCTATATGAAGCAATGGCGATTTACTCTGCTAACGGAGCCGCTATTGGCCTAGCGGAAATAATTGCAGGCAGCGAATCTGCTTTCGTTAAAATGATGAATGAAAAGGCAAAGGAACTTGGCTTAACAAACTATGAATTTGTTAATGCTACAGGTTTAGAAAATAAGGATCTAATGGGTATGCATCCAGAGGGCACTAATGCTGATGGTGAGAATCAATTATCAGCTCGAGATATGGCACATCTTTCTCAAAAATTGATTCAAGATTACCCCGATGTTATTAAAACGTCAAGCATTCCAAAAGCTGTTTTTAGAGATGGTACAGATGATAAGACGAACATGCCGAACTGGAACTGGATGCTACCAGGGTTAGTCTATGAATATCCAGGTGTAGATGGTCTGAAAACAGGTTCAACAGATAATGCTGGATCTTGTTTTACTGCTACTGCTGTTAAAGATGGTATGCGTGTAATTAGTGTTGTTATGAATGCGAAAGATGATAGTGGATCTCTGCATACTCCAAGATTTACAGAAACGAAAAAGATGTTAGATCATGCATTTGGGACATTTAAAGTGGAAGAGGTTTTCCCTGCTAATCATCAAATCAAAAAACAATCTACACTACCTGTTGTAAAGGGAAAAGAAGATAATGTTTCTATACAAACAAAGGACCCAATATCTCTTGTTGTAAAAAATGGTGAGGAAGATGCCTATAAACCAACATATAAGTTTGATGAGGGCCAGTTAACTAAAAAGGGCGAAATGACTGCACCAGTAAAGAAGGGCCAAAAAGTAGGTACGATGGTCGTGAATTATAGTGGTGAAGGAGAGCCATTAAGCTTTATTGAAAAAGATAAGTCACCACAAGTAGAGCTTGTTACAAAAGAAGCTGTTGAGAAGGCGAATTGGTTTGTTTTATCAATGAGAGGAATTGGTGGTTTCTTTAGTGGGCTTTGGGGAACAGTAACAGATACTGTGAAAAGTTGGTTTTAATTGAAAGGCTCCTTCCATAGGGGCCTTTATTTATTTTATAAAAAATAGTTGTTAAGCCAATATTAGTAAGTGCTACTTCGTTCCTAACATGAAAAGTAACATTGTATGTGTGAAGTGTTTAATAAGAAGTGAGAGAATAGTAAATCATTTATGAATTGTTTTACTAATTCGTGTTATTTTAATAGGATTTTTTTAAAAGTTAGGATAAAATATAGCTTAGGTGAATTTTTAATAATCTATTACAAATCCTACTATAGGAAATTACATAAGGGGGACAAACATAATGAGTAATACAACAGGTACTGACCGCGTTAAGCGTGGTATGGCAGAAATGCAAAAGGGCGGCGTTATTATGGACGTTGTCAATGCGGAGCAAGCTAAAATAGCAGAGGAAGCTGGTGCTGTAGCAGTAATGGCACTTGAGCGTGTCCCAGCTGATATTCGTGCTGCTGGTGGAGTAGCTAGAATGGCTGACCCTACAATCATTGAAGAAGTAATGGGTGCAGTTTCAATACCGGTAATGGCAAAGGCTCGTATCGGACATATCGTTGAAGCGCGCATACTTGAAGCAATGGGGGTAGATTACCTAGATGAAAGTGAAGTATTAACACCTGCTGATGAAGAATACCACCTTTTGAAAAGTGACTACACAGTCCCATTCGTATGTGGTTGTCGTGACCTAGGAGAAGCTACTCGTCGTATCGCTGAAGGAGCATCAATGCTTCGTACAAAAGGTGAACCAGGAACGGGAAATATTGTTGAAGCTGTTCGTCATATGCGTAAAGTAAATGCACAAATCCGTAAAGTTTCTACTATGAGTAATGATGAATTAATGACAGAAGCTAAAAATTTAGGTGCTCCATATGAACTTCTTGTTCAAATTAAGAAAGAAGGGAAATTGCCAGTTGTTAACTTCGCAGCAGGTGGTATCGCTACACCAGCTGATGCAGCTTTAATGATGCAGTTAGGGGCGGACGGAGTATTTGTTGGCTCTGGAATCTTTAAGTCAGAAAATCCAGCTAAATTTGCTCGGGCAATTGTTGAGGCAACTACCCACTACCAAGACTATGAATTAATAGCTAAACTTTCAAAAGGACTTGGATCTGCGATGCAAGGAATTGAAATTTCAAGTCTATTACCTGAAAATAGAATGCAAGAACGTGGTTGGTAATTAAAAGGAGTTTTTATAAATGCTAAATATCGGTGTTTTAGGATTACAAGGTGCTGTAAGAGAACATATTCGTTCTATAGAAGCATGTGGTGCTAAGGGTATTGTCGTAAAAACAATCGACCAACTGAATGAGATAGATGGTTTAATCATTCCTGGCGGCGAGAGCACGACAATGCGTCGGTTAATAGATAAATATGGCTTTATGGAGCCTTTGCAGGATTTTGCTTCAACTGGAAAGCCTATGTTTGGTACATGTGCGGGTTTAATATTACTTGCTAAAAACGTAGTAGGATATAATTCGCCACATTTGGGGCTCCTGGATGCAACAGTTGAACGTAATTCATTTGGTAGACAAAAGGAAAGCTTTGAAGCTGAATTAATGATTACAGGTGTAGGAGAGGATTTTGTCGGAGTATTTATTCGTGCTCCACACATCGTAGAAGTAGGAGAAGATGTAGAAATCTTATCGAAACACAATGGTCGAATTGTTGCAGCTCGTCAAGGTCAATTCTTAGGGTGTTCGTTTCATCCTGAGTTAACAGATGACAATCGTATGACTCAACTGTTTATAAATATGGTAAAAGAGTCAAAATAGTCGGCGATGGCTTTCGTTCGTATTTCGTATGTTAAGTCAGTCAATTATCATCCTTAAAAACTACAAAAGCGATGCATAAAATACTTGCAGGTGCAGCAAACTTGTAGTAAATTATGATTACAAAATTATATAAGTGAACGTGATGAAAGGAACTAGTAACAAGAGTTTCTAACTAAAGAGAGCCGATGGTTGGTGGAAATCGGTGTTAGCTACTTGTGAATCCATCCTTGAATGAATTGCTGAACTAACTTGGTTAAAGTAGGCAGTTCCGGCTATGACCGTTATTCATTAAGTGAAACGTACAACATGTACGTTTAACTAGGGTGGCAACGCGGGTAACTCTCGTCCCTTTTGGGGACGGGAGTTTTTTGTTGTTTTGTAGAAGATTTGGCTTCCACCATAACATTAGCGGACGGTATTCGTATTCAACGTTAGTTGTATAGAAAAATTAAAGATGCTTTTCGAAACCCAAATAATAAAGTATAAAAGGAGATCTAATCATGCTTGATATTCGTTATTTACGAGCTAACCTGGAGTCAATTAAGGAGAAATTATCAAAACGCGGAGAAGACTTAACAGACTTCGGTAAATTTGAACAACTGGATAAAAAGAGAAGAGAGTTAATCTCTTCAACTGAGGTATTAAAAAACAAACGGAATGAGGCGTCTTCTCAAATTGCTCAATTGAAGCGGGAGAAGAAGGATGCTAATGATTTAATCCTAGCAATGAAAACCGTTGGAGAAGAAATTAAAGGTTTGGATGATCAGTTACGCGCGGTAGAAACTGATTTAGAACAATTACTTTTATCTATCCCAAATATTCCTCATGATAGTGTCCCTATCGGTGATACAGAGGACGATAATGTAGAGATTCGTAATTGGGGTGAGCTACCGCAGTTTGGTTTTGAACCAAAGCCACACTGGGAAGTAGCTGATGAACTTGAAATTCTAGATTTCGAACGCGCAGCAAAGGTAACTGGAAGCCGTTTCGTCTTTTATCGTGGCCTAGGTGCAAGACTAGAGAGAGCACTCTTTAACTTCATGTTGGATTTACATGTAGACGAGCATGGCTATACTGAAATATTGCCTCCATACATCGTTAATCGTGATAGTATGATTGGAACAGGCCAATTACCAAAATTTGAAGAAGATGCCTTTAAAATTGACGGAGAAGATTATTTCTTGATTCCAACAGCTGAGGTGCCTGTTACAAATCTACACCGTGAGGAAATACTTAATGTTGATCAATTACCGATTGGTTATGCAGCATTTAGTGCAAACTTTCGTTCTGAAGCGGGATCTGCAGGAAGGGATACAAGAGGGTTGATTCGTCAGCACCAATTTAACAAAGTAGAGTTAGTTCGATTTGTTAAGCCAGAAGATTCATATGAGGAGCTTGAGAAGTTAACAGGACACGCAGAAAGGGTCCTACAGTTATTGAATCTCCCTTATAGAGTATTAAGTATGTGTACAGCTGATTTAGGCTTTACTGCAGCGAAAAAGTATGACCTTGAGGTTTGGATTCCGAGCTATGGAACATATCGTGAAATTTCTTCTTGCAGTAATTTTGAGTCTTTCCAAGCACGCAGAGCAAATATCCGCTTCAGACGTGACGCAAAGGCAAAGGTGGAACATGTTCATACACTAAATGGCTCAGGTTTAGCAATCGGTAGAACGGTAGCCGCCATTTTAGAAAACTATCAACAGCATGATGGATCTGTTATTATTCCTGATGTGTTACGACCATACATGGGCAATAAAGAACGCATAAGTATGAATACGAAATAAAGATATAGTATAGATTCCCATTTATCGTACAAACTAGAGAAGTCGTCTTTTATGGATTTCTCTAGTATTTTAATGTGTGTATTAGTTAGTACTTTAGGTTTACGGTGAAAAATTAATTTTTATAAGTTGTAAAAAAATTAAAAAGACATAAAAAACCCAGTAATATTGTTGACAAGTTTATTTAGGATATGATAAGATAAATCTTGTCGAAACGGAGGAATACCCAAGTCCGGCTGAAGGGATCGGTCTTGAAAACCGACAGGGGTGTCAAAACCCGCGGGGGTTCGAATCCCCCTTCCTCCTCCATAACTTTAAATTTAACCCTCATATTAGCGCATAAAATATGGGAGATTGATAAAACTGTTACATTTATTGTAGCGGTTTTTTTTATGTTTTTCTAATAAGTAGTTTCACCTAAAATTATAAAAAAGAGGCTATCTCTATTAATCCATTAAGTAGTTAACGGGTTAATCATAGAGAGAAGCCTCTTTTTGTATATAAAGTAAGTTGTATTATCAAGTGTTTTCGTTGAATAGTAATTATGGTTTTCTTAATAGTCTTGATTGTTCAATGAAATCACCGATACTTTCAATAATAGGCTCGATTGTTTTTTCATTTGTCATTATATCGTAATCATTGATGTTTATTCGTAGGACAGGACATGCATTGAAGTTATTGATCCAGTTTTCATAACGACGGTGCATTTCTTCCCAATAGGAAATAGGTGTTTTTTGTTCCATAGGACGTCCACGTAGCGTTATTCTTGATAGGATATCATCCAAGCTTCCTTCTAGGTATATGAGCAGATCAGGGTGTGGGAAATATGGAGTCATCACCATTGCATCGAAGAGACTTTTATACGTTTCATAATCAACTTCAGACATTGTCCCTTTTTCATAGTGCATCTTTGCAAAAATACCTGTATCTTCGTAAATTGAACGGTCTTGGATAAAGCCGCCACCATACTCAAAGATTTTCTTTTGTTCTTTAAACCGTTCTGCAAGAAAATAAATTTGTAAATGAAAACTCCAACGTTCGAAGTCAGCATAAAATTTATCTAAATAAGGATTAGAATCAACTTTTTCAAATGATGTCTTAAAGTCTAATGCTGTAGCTAAGGCGTTTGTCATTGTTGATTTTCCAACACCAACAGTCCCTGCAATTGTTATAACAGAGTTGTGAGGGATATTATACTTCGTGCGTAAATTCATTGATACTAGCTCCTTTTAGCAAATACTTGTCCAACGTTTTTAATATATGTGTTAAATCATCTTTATTTTGAATAAAGTCTAGACTGTCACCATCAAATCGTATAACTGGTACAGTAGGGTGTTCACATTCCCATTGATTCATAGCAGCTTCGTAATCTTCTAAAAGTTGCTGTAGATAGTTTGGATTTATATTACGTTCGACCTCACGTCCCCTTTTAGCAATTCGGGAAAGGAGAGTTTCAAGACTTGCTTGTAAATAAATGATGATATTAGGTTGGGGCATATCTTCGGTTAAGATTGAGTATATCTTCAAATACTTATCATATTGTTCCTTTTTTAATGTACGCTTTGCGAAAATCAAATTCTTATAAATATGATAATCTGCTACAACAGGCTTTTTCACTTGCAAGAAATTTTTATTGATATCCTCAAGTTGTTTATAACGGTTACAGAGGAAAAACATTTCAGTTTGGAAGCTCCATTCTTCAATGTTGGTATAAAATTTTCCGAGAAAGGGATTTTCATCGACAATCTCTTTTAATAAATGAAATTTGTAGTGGTCAGCAATTGCATTTGATAACGAAGTTTTTCCGACACCGATCGGTCCCTCTACTGTTATAAAGGGTATATTCATAATAGGTCCTCCTTTAAAACGAAACACCAATCTTTTAAAAATCGGCAAAGTTCATTTTACCATAGCAAGCACTGTTTGGAGTAGAGATTGTGACAATGTTTATATTTCCAGTAATATAATTCCATGGGAAATAAGTCAGATCCCTTGAACCAAGAATATAAGGCTTTTACAAATTGAAAAGTCTATATAAGAGGTTGTATAGGGATCTGACATATTTTAATCTAATAGTAAACAACAAATTATTTTTTTGCGAACTTACTTTACAAAAAGGTGAGTATAATTAGTTACTTTTTTTCAACTTCGAAATTAGCCGAGATCAGGAGCCAATTTTGTGGAAAGGACAAACCTAGCTTCCAATAACTGATTCCTCGTAAATTAAGTTCTTTAATTAAATCAAACTTTGCTTGAATAGATCTGGCATCCTCGAACCAAACCTTATGTTCTTTGCCGTCTTCAGCTGTGTAATTAAAATGTGGAGCCTGACTTTCTAGGTCATATCTAATTGGTACGTTATTTTGACTAGCAAGCTGTATCGCTTGTTGTGGGCTAACAGCCTTGGCGTACTGCCCACCCTGGACAAATGGTAATGTCCAATCATATCCATATAAATTTTGACCCATCATTATCTTATTACTAGGCATCTCAGAAATCGCATATTCCAACACTTCTCTAACTGGATTAATTGGAGAAACGGCCATTGGAGGACCAGCGCTATATCCCCATTCATATGTCATGATGACAACAAAATCAACTATTTCACCATGTGCCTTGTAATCATGTGCCTCATACCAACGGCCTTTTTGTTCTGCACTTGTTTTAGGTGCTAGCGCCGTAGATAATAGCCAGCCTTCTTGACTGAATCTACTTTTAGCCGTTCTGAGGAATTGGTTATAAGCTTCTCGGTCCTCGGGTCGTAAATATTCCATATCGAAATGAATATCGCGGAAACCGTATTTTTTTGCAGTAGAAACGATATTATCTAAAAGTTTATTTTGAATATCCTTATTCGTTAAAATAAGTTGACCTAATTCAGCACTAAATTGGTCGTTTTCTAGATTGGTGATAGCCATCATTAAAGTTACATTTTGTTGTTTTGCAATTTCAGGGAGGTTGTTTAGTAAAGGTTCCTTTAGAGATCCGTCTCTTTGAATTTGAAAACTAAATGGTCCAAGGTAAGTCAGGTAAGGTGCAGTCGCCCTTGCTGCCTGAACTAAGTTTGGTGCTACAGTTGTACCTCTAGGTTCTATATAGGCATTGGTTTCTATTGTCCGTTTCGCTCTTTCAGGGATATACAACCTGAGTCCAATGTGAAGTGGTTGGTTTAAGGGGATATTATTAATTCTAGCTAATTCTTGGGCAGTGACACCGTATTGTTGTCCGATACTATATAATGAGTCACCTTGTTTTACCCAATAGAACCTCCCCGTTATTGGAATAACAATGGCTTGCCCGACGACTAAGTTATTAGGATTGGGAATCTGATTTGTTCGTACGATTTCTTGTACTGATGAACTATAGGTTTGCGCGATTCCATTCAATGTTTGCCCTTGTTGGACAATATGTATTTGCATGTTTAGCCTCCTCTTATACTATTACTGGGAAGGATCTGGAGTCGAAACGACGGAAATTTATTAATGATGTTTAAATAAATACCTGATTCGTCTACATTAAAGTGATACCTTAGAGGTATCTCTCGTCATTTTCCTTCTCATGGGGTTTTGTATATCATATGAGGAGGGTACATGGCTCATGTTAGTTTAATTTTATATTTCCACTAACTGTAATTGTTGCTTTTAAAACATTCCTCATCATCTTTAAGGCGTAAATATTGTCTTCATCGAGATTCGAAGCGGTACAATCAGAGGGGATAATTATTTCATAACCTCTCATATAAGCATCATTTGCTGTAAATAAAACACATATATTTCCGGAAATACCAGTTATAATTAGTTTTTTTATCGACAAGTTTGAAAGTAATGTATGTAAGTCAGTATCATAAAAGCCAGAGTAATGTGGCTTAATTAAAAAGTACTCATCATCCTCAGGGAAGATCGTATTAATAATCCCT
The DNA here is from genome assembly GCF_059758525.1 of Metabacillus sp. GQ13. NCBI lineage: Bacteria > Bacillati > Bacillota > Bacilli > Caryophanales > Bacillaceae > Metabacillus > Metabacillus sp. GQ13. The sequence goes on along the minus strand of NZ_JCAXET010000035.1, from coordinate 5,258 downwards.
TCACTAAGTGGGTTTTTACAAGCATCAGCAATCTTATTGAGATCTGCCTTCAATAAATTGAAATGATCGTTCACGTAGATGATGGGGATACCGTTTCTTTTCATTTCACGTTTTATCGATAAAATTTTGGATGAGATATCTTTTGCATATTTTGCTAATATAGGACCATGATCGAATTGGAAGTCATTAATCATATCAATAATGAGAAGGGCAACTTCATTTGGATTCTTCATATCCTTCCTCCTTTAGTATGCAATGTTTAAAAAGCAATAATCACTTAGGAATAGTCTTTAACAAATAGGTTGTGACAGATAAGGGAAATATATAAGGAGCATAGTTATGAATAATGATGAGTATTTTATGAACTTAGCAATTGAACAAGCAATAAAGGCACAGGAAATTGGTGAGGTTCCAATCGGAGCTATTATAGTAAAGGGTGATCAAGTGATTGCCTCGGCATTTAATTTACGTGAGAAAAACCAGCAATCAATTGCCCATGCTGAAATATTAGCAATTGATGAGGCATGTAGGGCATTAGGTTCGTGGAGACTAGATGAGGTAACCCTTTATGTAACATTGGAACCTTGCCCAATGTGCGCAGGTGCTATTGTACTTTCTAGAGTGAAACGTGTTGTCTATGGGGCTCCAGATCCAAAAGCTGGGTGTGCTGGGACATTGATGAATCTATTGCAAGAAGACCGCTTCAATCATCAGGTCGAGGTGACCAGAGGTATTGAAGAAGCAGCCTGTAGTTCATTATTGAGTCAGTTCTTTAGAGAGTTACGGGCCAGTAAGAAGAAAAAGAAAAGGAAAACCGACATGTCCTAAGTGAAATGGAAATAGGGAAAAACTTACATTTTGTAAGCATTGCATTTTTCGGGATAAGGTTATATACTAATATAAGCGTCGTAGTTAACGTCGCAACTAAATATGGTTTCAATTTTGCCGTGCTAAGCGGGGAGGTAGCGGTGCCCTGTACTCGCAATCCGCTCTAGCGAGGCCGAATCCCTTCTGGAGGTTAGCATACTGTAGGGCTGCCTCAAGTAAGTGGTGTTGACGCCCGGGTCCTGCGCAATGGGAATCCACGAACCATGTCAGGTCCGGAAGGAAGCAGCATTAAGTGGAAGCTCCCATGTGCCGCAGGGTTGCCTGGGCCGAGCTAACTGCTTGAGTAACGCCTATGGTTGCTAATCGAAGGAAGGTGCACGGCAGTTAAATTTATTATAACGACTCACTCTTTTTTAAAGGGTGAGTTTTTGTTTATGTCGATTCGTTCCTAAAAAATACGTTTTTAGCTAAAAAGAAGAAGTTTAGTGAAAAAGCAATTTGTAGTGTTCAATAAACAGCAAACATTGTGAAGTAAACTTTATCTATAAACACATAGGTCCAACAAATAGAACAATAAAAAACGTAAATAACATACTTTGCCTTTGTAAATCGATGCTTGGTTGTTATAATAAAAAAGAAGAATATTAAGGGGGACGTTTTTGTGGGTTATCAAGCATTATATCGTGTTTTTCGGCCACAAACATTTCATGATGTAGTTGGACAAGAACATATCACTAAAACGTTACAAAATGCCCTATTACAAAATAAATTTTCGCATGCGTATCTTTTTTCTGGACCAAGGGGAACAGGGAAGACAAGTGCGGCTAAGATATTTGCTAAAGCGGTAAACTGTGAAAGATCTCCTGTTTCGGAGCCATGTAATGAATGTGCTTCATGCAAGGGAATAACGAATGGGTCAATTTCCGATGTTATAGAGATAGATGCTGCTTCTAATAATGGTGTTGATGAAATTAGAGATATTCGAGATAAGGTGAAATATGCCCCATCATCAGTACAATATAAAGTATATATTGTGGACGAGGTACATATGTTATCAATTGGGGCATTTAATGCGCTTTTAAAAACATTAGAAGAACCACCTCAGCATGTTATCTTTATCCTGGCTACAACTGAGCCGCATAAAATTCCATTAACGATTATTTCACGTTGTCAACGTTTTGATTTTCGCCGTATTACGGCTGCAGCTATAGTTGGAAGAATGAATGAAATCGTACATAATCAGCAAGTGAATGTGGAAGAGGGAGCTTTAGATGTCATTGCTAGAGCGGCAGATGGTGGTATGCGTGACGCTTTGAGTCTCCTTGACCAAGCCATTTCATATAGTGAGGAGCAAGTAGGGTTGGAAGAAGCCTTACTTATTACAGGCTCTGTTTCCCAAGGCTTTATAGGAAAGATCTCCGAAGCGATTCATGAACAAGATGTAACAACGGCACTACAAGCTCTTGATCAGTTAATGTATCAAGGGAAAGAACCCGCAAGGTTTATAGAAGATTTTATCTATTATTATCGCGATATGCTCTTATATCAAACAGCACCAACCTTAGAGGATGTATTAGAGCGTGTAACAGTGGATGAGCAATTTATTCAGTTAACAAAAAAGATACCATCTAGCGAGATCTATGAGACAATTGATATTCTAAGTAAAAGCCAACAAGAGATGAAGTGGACTAATCATCCACGAATCTTTTTAGAAGTGGCTCTTGTTAAGCTTTGCCAACAGAAGGAAGCAACACGCCCATCAGATCAAGAAGGCTACAATTCTCTACTAGAAAAGATAACTAGTTTACAATCCGAATTGAATCGCCTAAAACAGGAAGGCCTTTCTGCACCACAACAAACAGCTCAAAAGGAACCAAAACAAAGGTCGATGAAAAGCGGCTATAAAACCCCTGAAGGTAGAATCCAAGAAATACTTAAAGTGGCAACGAGAAAAGACCTGGAAATCATAAAAAGTAGATGGGGAGAGCTTTTAGAGTCCCTAAGGAAACAAAATAAAGTATCGCATGCTGCTTTATTAAATGATAGTGAACCGGTTGCTGCATCAGAGACTGCCTTTATATTAAAGTTTAAATTTGAAATTCATTGCAAGATGGTTGCAGAAAATAACAACAATGTTCGTTCAAATTTAGAAATCCTACTTCAAGAATTTACAGGTAAAAACTTGGAAATGGTTGGCGTTCCAGAGCAGGATTGGGTTAAAATAAGAGAAGAATTCCTAAAAGATCAAAAAGATGATAATGATACAAACCAAAAGCAAGAAGAAGATCCACTTGTTTCTGAGGCAAGAAAATTAGTTGGAAATGAATTGATTGAAATTAAAGATTAATAATTGGAGGAATAGAATATGATGCGTGGCGGTAATGGAAATATGCAAAAAATGATGAAGCAAATGCAAAAGATGCAAAAGGATATGGCAAAGGCACAAGAGGAACTTTCGGAGCAAACAATAGAAGGTACAGCTGGTGGCGGTATGGTAACTGTGATTGTCAACGGACAAAAAGAAATTGTTGACGTATCGATTAAAGAAGAAGTGGTAGACCCTGAAGATATTGAAATGCTTCAAGACTTAGTATTAGCTGCAACAAATGACGCATTAAAGAAGATGGATGAGTTAACAAATGATACGATGGGTCAATTTACAAAAGGAATGAACTTACCGGGTATGTTCTAGGGGGATTAATCATGCATTATCCTGAACCGATATCAAAGCTAATTGATAGCTTTATGAAATTGCCAGGAATTGGGCCTAAAACGGCCGTTCGTCTGGCTTTTTTTGTCTTAAATATGAAGGAAGATGTAGTGTTAGATTTTGCAAAAGCATTAGTAAATGCTAAACGAAATTTATCCTACTGTTCAGTCTGTGGTCACATTACTGATCAGGATCCATGCTATATTTGTGAAGATAATAGACGTGAAAAAAGCATTATATGTGTTGTTCAAGATCCAAAAGATGTGATCGCAATGGAAAAAATGAAAGAATACAATGGATTATATCATGTACTACACGGCTCTATTTCACCAATGGATGGAATAGGTCCGGAGGATATTAAAATTCCTGAACTATTAAAAAGATTGCACGATGATGTTATACAAGAGGTTATTTTAGCTACTAACCCAAATATTGAGGGTGAGGCTACAGCAATGTATATTTCAAGACTATTAAAACCCTCAGGTATTAAATTAACAAGAATAGCCCATGGTTTACCTGTTGGTGGTGACTTAGAGTATGCAGATGAGGTTACATTATCGAAAGCTATAGAAGGCAGAAGAGAAATGTAAAGTGAAATTAGGTTGGAAAAAGGAGAGACTAAGATGCTTTTTCGCCGAAAAGGTTGGTTAAGGAATCAATATGATCAACAACTTTTACAAGACTTACTCACAATGAAACAAGAGTGGAATCGGCAAAAACAACTTGTTGAAAAAAGCGTTGAACCTTCTTCACAAGTTCTCTACGAATTAAAGTTAGCCGAAGTAAAATACTTTTTCTTATTAAAAGAAGCAAAACAACGCAATATCAAGATTAGTAGAAAGTAAGCTTTCAGGTTCAGTATCTTATTTTAGATACTGGGCCCTTTTTATTGTCTAATCGTTCTTTGGAAATCTCTGGTGTGAAAAAAGGAAAGTAGTTTCCTTGCTTCGCTTGTTCTACTTTTATAGCAGGTTCATATCATTTAGTAAGGCACTTTTCTTAACCTTTATGCCAATTATCTAGTTAGAAAGTGAAATATAGCTGATTAGTTACGTTTATAAGTATCGAAATGGAAATCCGTTACCTTAACTGTATAGAAAGTCACCTTTCTACTATACAGATTGGCGAGAGGAAGTTTTACGAAATAGTTGTATGGAGAAAAATTCAAGTGAAAAGCAACAAAGATTTATTCAGCAACCAAAAGTTATGAAAGAGAGTGGGGGAATAATGGATCCTATTATTGTGTTCGCAGTTCTTGGAGGTTTGATTCTTGTTCTTTTGTTCGTAGGTGCACCAATTAGTCCTATTCGCTGGATAGGCAGATTATGTATAAAGGTAGTAGTAGGTGCATTGCTTTTATTTTTTGTGAATTCATTTGGTACAAGCATTGATTTACATATACCTATAAATCTCATCACATCAACTGTTTCTGGAATATTAGGAATTCCAGGTTTAGTAGCTCTAGTTATTATCAAAACATTCATTGTAGGGTAAACAAATGGAGAGACCATTTGTTTCTTTTTTTATTGTTGACATATCTCCCTATGAATGATATATTATTAGACGTCGCTTAAGACACACGTTGTTTTAAAACACATTAAAAAATGTTGTTGACTTTCAAACTAATAATATGTTATTATATGAAAGTCGCTTATTGATGTAGCGATTAAAAAGTTCTTTGAAAACTAAACAAAACCAAGCGTGCCAACGTTAATTTCGA